>JAAYUF010000058.1 GCA_012517815.1 Clostridiales bacterium | reverse complement strand
TACCTCATGTCCTGTGTTATGCTGTTCATGAAGGGTAAGGCTCCTTTCGGTTTGTTGGTGTGTTGCAACTCAACTATACCGCTTCTTGTCTTATCCTTCATTCCTTTTCTTCGATGTCCAATATGTATTGTAGTCCTACAGCGCCATAGCCGCGCGGGCGATTTGGGGGGTTGTGAAGCCGTGGGATTCTTGCTATAATGAAAAATGGCATATGAAGGGAAAACGGCTCCCCCCCATCGCTTGGATGAATCCAACGGCTTTGCCCGAGCACGGCCGCGGGCGGATACTACGGTACCGAGGATAAGGAGTGCGAGACTTTTGAGCGACTACTTCAGCAAAAATCCCAAACAGACCGCAGGCCGTCGGCCGGACGCGAATCCCTGGCAACAGGACCCTTTCGCCGCCTATGACGATCCCGCGATGAACCCGTCGGCTGCCGGCCCCGCGCCGGGCGCGACGGACGGGAGCGCCCCGCCTTACCCCTCTCCCGCGCCCGTCCAGCCTGATTATTCCGCGTGGCGCAGGCCCGCTTCGGCGCCGGTTCCGCCGATGCCGGCCCCGGAGGAGCTGCGGCCCAGCCCCGCGATCCCCCCGCACACGTCCCAGCCCGACGCCGACAGGCCCGATTTTACCGCGCAGCCCCCGGCTTTCGACGGCGGCCGCCCGGCATACGGCGTAAACGCGCCTTCCGACTTCGGCGTGGTTTCCGCCGACCGCGCGGCGCCCGTGGGCGGCGGCTTTGCCGTGCCCGTTCAACCCGCCCCGGGCAGCTTTGCTGAACTGGGCGCGGACGCGCCTACCCGCATCGCCCGTCCTTTGGGCACACAGAGCGTCAGCAAGCATAAAACCGTGGATCACGCGGCCGGTCCGTTCGCGCCCCGCGCGACGGAAGCGCCGGTTCCCGAGGCGCCGGCAAAGGCAAACCCCGTACCGGAGTCCGCCGACCGCGCGCCCGAAGGCGCCAACCGCCGCCGCCGGGCCAGCCGTACCGCCCGGTATGAGGAGGACGCCGCGTCTCTGGATGAAACGGCCGTCCCGCAGCCGGATATGGGCCGCCTGCCGATTGCCTGCGATCCGTTCGCCGCGCAGCCCCCGGCCGAGCGTCCCATGCCCCTGTTTGACCCCTTTAAGGCGGGCGATAGCGAAACCGCCCCGCATGACGAACCGGACATGACGGCGGCGGAGCCGCCCCGCATGCCGCGCCGCCCCGCCGTACCCGGCGAGCGCTACAGCGGCGCGCGCACGGCCATGCCCCATCACGGCATGCCGCTTCGCCGTGAGGAAATCGGCCGCCTGCCCGAGGATGGCCGTATGCCGCAGTCACAGCCCGACGCGCCGCCGGATCTTCGCGGCGAGAAGCCCGACCGTATCCCGGAAGGGCGCCGTCAGCACCCGCTGAGCGAAATGGACGATGCCCGCGAGATACGCCAGATACCGGAAGGGCGGCCCCTGCCGCCGCAGGCGCAGCGCCCCGTTCGCACGGACGCCGAAGGGCGGCCCCTGCCGCCGCAGGCGCAGCGCCCCGTTCGCACGGACGCCGAAGGGCGGCCCCTGCCGCCGCAGGCGCAGCGCCCCGTTCGCGCGGATGCCGAAGGGCGGCCCCTGCCGACGTTGGGCCAGCGCCCGCAAGAAAGCCCGGCCGGGCGTGCCCCGCAAGCCCGCAGCTCGCAGGACGATGCGTATTCCGCCCGCGCCGGCGCGGAGCAGGATCCGCACGGACGGTTCCGCCCGCAGGAGGATCCCGGCGTCAGCGGACGCTTTCTGCCGCCGCGCAGCTATGGAGAAGAAGCCCCGCGCGCTTCCGTCACGCGGCAGCGCTATGACTTTGAGGACGAGCCGGAGGAGGAGCGCCCGCACCGCGGCGGCATTCTGATTCCGCTTCTGGTGGTGCTTCTGGTGCTGGGCGGCCTGCTGGCCGGCATCATGCTGCCCGACTGGAGCGACATGGGAGGCGGCCTGGGTACCGCCATGGCCAAGATCAAATCATCCGTGGGCGATGTGTTCGTCAGCGTCAAGGGTATGATTTTCCCCGAGGAAGCCGGGGTCAAGAGCTTTACCGTGAGCCCGACCAGCGCGACCGCGCCGGTGGTGCTGGTGTTCAGCGTTCAGGCTTCCACCCCCGTCACGGAGATCCGCATTCTGGATGAGGCGGGCGGGGAACTGCTCTCCAAGACCCTCACCGACGCGGACCTGCTCTCCGGCGAGGTGACCAAAAACAGTAAGTACAACATCTGGACGCTCCGCTACACCTTTGAAACCGCCTACGCGGGCGGCTTCACGGCCCAGAGCCGCAAAACCGACGGCACCTGGGACGAGGGCATGGCGCTGGGCCAACAGGTCAGCATCGCGCCCCCGGCGGTGGTCGAGCCGCCCGTGCAGGATTTTGAGATCGACCAGACGGAAGGCAGTGTGCCGCTGACCGTCGGCTTTACCATGGTCACGAGCCATGATGTGGACGCCGTGCAGGTGGTCAACAACTACGGCGACGTGGTGGCCGAAGTGGCGATGACCGACGCGGACGCGCAGGTGATGGAGGGCGAGGAAACCCGCACCTGGAGCCTGTCCACGCTGGTTTCGGACGCTTATGCCGGCAGCTATTACGCCGTGTACCAGACTTCCGCCGAGCCGGACTTCACCCAGTCCGACTACTTCGTGGATGTGACCTTCACCGCGGCCGACGAAACGGCGGACGTCGAACTCCCGCTGGAGGACACGCAGGCGGACGGCGACCTGCCGGCCGGGAGCCTGTCGGTCGTGGCGACGGACACCGCGACGCCCACCCTCGCGCCCTCCGCGACGCCTACCCCCACCGAGGCGCCTACGTCCACCCCCGCGCCGACCGCGGCGCCCACGCCGCTGCCCATCCTTTCCGTCGCGGCGGATGATTCCGCGGCGCCCTCGGCGCTCAAGCTCGTTACCAAAACCTATGAAGGCACCAAGATCAAGGAAAATTACGAGCGCACCGAGAAGGTGGTCATCAACGAACCGTACCAGTACGCCGTGTGGGAACAGAGCGGCGTGCTCACCTTCCGGGGCGATCCGTTCCGCCAGAACGCCGCCTACGGCACCGTCAACCTGAAAACCCTGAAGCTGACCGAGTTGTGGAAGGTTCCCGTGGAAGGCGGCATCAAGGCCAAGAGCGGCACGCTGACGGGCGTGGGCTGGCCCGGGCAGGCCGTGATCGTGAAATGGCCCACGCAGCTCAGGGCGCTGCTGGGCATCAAGGACGATTTCAAGGCCAAGCAGGCCCTGAAGGAAGCCATCGTCGGCGCGCAGAACGGGAAAATCTACTTCCTGGACCTGGTAACGGGCGAAGCCACCCGCGATCCCGTGGACATCGACTGGCCGTCCAACGGCGCGATGTCGCTTGAGACCAACGCCTCTCCGATGCTGGCCGTCGGGCAGCACATCAGCGTGCTGGCCAAAAAGAACATCGACAACGGCCTGCACCTGTTTAACCTGCTCAACAACAAGGAGCTGACCCTGATCACCGGCAAGGACAAGCTCATGCGCAGCAACTACAGCGGCTTTAACGGCGCGCCCGTGTTCGACAAGAACACCGGCACGATGGTGGTGGGCAGCGAAAACGGCCTGCTGTATACCGTGGAGCCGGGCGACGATTTCGACCATATCGTGGGCACGCTCAAGATTTCGCCCACCATCCAGAAATATTCCTGGCTGGCCAACAAGCAAAAGGCCAAGAACACCAACGTGGACGGCTCCGTGGCGATGTACGGCTCCTATGCCTACTTTGGCGATCAGACCGGCATCGTGCAGTGCGTGGACGTGAACACCCTCTCCGCGGTTTGGGCGGTGGATACCGGCGACAACGTGGATGCGACCGTCGCGCTGGATATGGAGGACGCGACGACCGTGGCCCTCTATACCGGCAACACCATCCAAAACCAGGGCCGGAGCGGCGTGTGTACCATCCGTCGGCTGGACGCCCTCACCGGCAAGGAAGTCTGGGCTTTCACCGTACCCGATCTGACCTATACCACCGAGGCCGTGGTGGGCTGCGAGGCCAGCCCGGTCGTGGGGCAGAACAAGGCGTCGAATCTGGTGTACTTCACCGTGACGGCCGGCGCCAAGAACGCGACCGTGTACGCGCTCAACAAGGCGACCGGCGCGGTGGAATGGACCTTGCCGCTGACGAGCCCGACGGTTTCCAGCCCCGTGGCCGTGTATAACGACGCCGGCGACGGCTGGATCGTCCAGGCGGAGGGCAGCGGACTGGTACACCTGATCGACGCGCTGACCGGCGCGGAAAAAGCCTCCCTGCAGCTGGAAGGCAAAGTGGAAGCCTCCCCGGCGGTCTACCGCGACGTGCTGGTGCTCTCCACCACGGGCGCCGATCCCAGCTACATTTACGGCATCAAGCTGGAGTAGACCCGACAGACCCGGCAGCCTTCGCCGCGGCAGGCCGGGGTCGACCCCGGGGCCGACCTCCCCTGGCGGCGAGGGCCGGAGCCAACCCGCCCGCGCCGGCCGCCTTGACGGCAGCGGGCCGAGTTAACCCGCCGGTTTCGGCAGACCATTTCGCATCGGGCCGGCAAAGACCTACGGCATCGGCAACCCTGACGGCATCCGGCCGGATGGGCCGACGGCCCCGACGCGCTTGACGGCATCGGGCCGCAACCGCCGGAACGGGCCCGGCAAACTGTAAGGCATCAGGCAGAGAAGAGCGGAGGAATCGCATGAGAATCTATCTGGACGCGATGGGCGGCGACCATGCCCCGCAGGCGACCGTGGAAGGCGCCAAGGAAGCGCTGGGGATGTTCCCGGATCTCACGGTGGAACTGGCCGGGCCGGAAGCGGCGGTATCCGTCGAAGTGGAACGCGTGTTTGCGGACGCGCCCGCGCTTCGCGCGCGGCTGGCGCTCACCGACTGCCCCGAGGTGATCACCAACGACGAAGCCCCCGTGATGGCCGTGCGCAAGAAGAAGGGCAGCGCCATCGTGGACGGCATGCTCAAGCTGCGCGACGGTGCGGTGGACGCTTTTGTTTCCGCGGGCTCCACGGGCGCGGTGCTCTCCGGCGGGATGTTCCGCCTGGGCCGCATCAAGGGCATCGACCGCCCCGCGCTGGCCCCGCTGCTGCCCAACGGCAAGGATTTCTTCCTGCTGATCGACTGCGGCGCGAACGTGGACTGCCGCCCGGAATACCTGGCGCAGTTCGCCCTGATGGGCAATGCCTACATGCAGGGCATGCGCGGAATGGAGAACCCCCGCATCGGCCTGGTGAACAACGGCGCGGAAAGCGAGAAGGGCTGCGCCCTGACCAAGGCGGCCTACGAGCTGCTGGAAAAGAGCGGGCTCAATTTCGTGGGCAACGTCGAGGGGCGCGACATCACCGGCGACGTG
Organism: Clostridiales bacterium; assembly: GCA_012517815.1. Lineage (GTDB taxonomy): Bacteria > Bacillota > Clostridia > Christensenellales > Aristaeellaceae > CAXXOK01. The sequence goes on along the minus strand of JAAYUF010000058.1, from coordinate 13,639 downwards.
GCCGACGTTGTGGTGTGCGACGGCTTTGTGGGCAACGTGATCCTCAAGTTCATGGAGGGCGTGGCCGGCACGCTGATGGGCATCATCAAGAAGGAAATCACCGCCGACTTCCGCGGCACGCTGGGCGGGCTGCTGGCCAAACCGGCCTTCCGGCGCGTGAAGAAAACCATGGACTACACCGAGGTGGGCGGCGCGCCGCTGCTGGGCGTGTGCGGCAACGTCATCAAGGCGCACGGTTCCAGCAACGCCCACGCCATCGCGTGCGCCATCCGGCAGGCGGTGGGCATGGCGAAGGCCGACGTGGTGGGCGCCATCGAGCGACGGCTGGTCTCCGCGGAACCGGCGCAGCCCGCCGGCGCCGAGGAATAACAGGCAATATCATCCGCAATGATGAAAGGAGAACGAGTGTATGGTTTTTGATCAGGTACGCGACATGATCGCTTCCCAGCTTCAGGTGGACGCCGCCTCGATTACCCCCGAGAGCCGTCTGGTGGAGGACCTCAAAGCCGACAGCGCCAACGTGATGGTGCTGATTCTGGAACTGGAAAACCAGTTCGGCATTGAAGTCGAGGATGAGGTCATCCTCAACCTGAAGACCGTGGGCGACATCGCCGGCTATATTCAGGAGCACAAGTAAAAGGCGCGCCGCACCCGCAGGCCGTCCGTGGGCCGGGTTCAGGCCCGCGCCCCCGGACGGTTGCGCGTCGTGCCCGAAAACACGCGCCGCGGGTTTCTCACCCGACCGGCGAACCCAGGCGGACCCGTCCGCGGCGGCGTTCTTCGGTCCCGATCCCGAACGGCTTTGGCGCTGGATCACCGATGCGCCGTAAGGGCATACGGGAACGGCCGTCCTCTCGACGGCCGTTGCAGCCGCCTGTCCGGCCGTCCGTCGCGTAGGGTGCCGCCATCGGGACAGTAAGCGCCGCCCAAGCGGCACTCGGGAAGCAGGCCGCTCACGCGGCGTACCGTTGCCCACGCGGCGACGGCCGCGGACCGCGTTTCCGGCGGCCGATCGCGTGCCGGCGGCAATCCGCCGTTCGGCCGCAAGCACAGCCGCGCGCCGCCCCGCTCCCGCGAGGCGCGCGCGTGCCCGCGCCGCACCTCGCGCGCCGTCCCGCCCATTGCACACTCAGGGTCAAAACCCGCGGCGCTGCATCGTCAGCGCTTTCTTTCTTCCCGACGCCACGGCCGGTCTCCCGGCCCGTGGAGGACCCTACCCCGCAAAGGAGAACGTTCGCATGCGCTCGTTACAGGACAGGCTCGGCTACCATTTCAGGGACGATTCGCTGCTCCGGCTCGCGCTTACCCATCCTTCCTCCAAGGAGCGGGAGGATAACCAGCGCCTCGAGTTTTTGGGCGACGCGGTGTTGGAGTTTGCGATCAGCGATCTGCTTTACCGCAAGTACGAAGGTATGCGCGAAGGGGAACTGACCGCGCGGCGCGCTTCGCTGGTCTGCGAGGAAACGCTGTGCCACCTGGCCCGCGCGCTGGATGTCGGGCGGCACCTGCGCATGGGCCACGGGGAGGAGAGCACCGCGGGCCGCGAAAAGCCCAGCATTCTGGCGGACGCGATGGAGGCGGTCATCGCTGCGGTATACCTGGACGGCGGCATCGAGATTGCCAGCCGGCTGGTAAACGGGCTGTTCGCCGAGGAAGATAAGCTTGTCGCCCTGCGCGGGCACGACGACAAGGGTTTGTTGCAGGAGTACACGCAGGCGCAGGAACTGGGCCTGCCGGAATACTGGGTTGTGGAAGAAAGCGGCCCGGCGCACGACCGGCGCTTTATCACCGAGGTGCGCGTGGCGGGCGAGGCCGTGGCGCGCGGCGAAGGCGCGAGCAAGAAAGCCGCGGAACAGGCGGCCGCGCGGTTGGCGCTGGAAATTTTACGCCGATAAGGGGGAAGAGGATGCGGCTTAGCAAGCTGGAAATTTACGGCTTCAAGTCGTTTGCCAAGCGCACGGAGATCGTCTTCCCGCAAAACGTGACCGGCATCGTGGGCCCCAACGGCAGCGGCAAGAGCAACATCGCCGACGCCGTGCGCTGGGTGCTGGGCGAGCAGAGCGCCAAAACCCTGCGCGGCAACAGCATGAGCGACGTCATCTTCAACGGCACGCAGCAGCGCAAGGCCATGAACTATTGCGAGGTCACCCTGCTGTTTGACAACGCCGACCGCCAGCTCCCGCTGGATTATGCCGAGGTCGGCATCACGCGCCGGGTCTACCGCAGCGGCGAAAGCGAGTATCTGCTCAACGGAACCAACTGCCGCCTCAAGGATGTGGTTGACCTCTTCCGCGATACGGGCGTGGGCCGGGAAGGGTATTCCATCATCGGCCAGGGGCGCATCGACGAGATCCTGTCCCAGCGCAGCGAGGACCGCCGCGCCGTGTTTGAGGAAGCGGCCGGCATCAGCCGCTTCCGCGCGCGCAAGGAGGAGGCCGAACAGCGCCTCAAGCGCAGCGACGAAAACCTTGTGCGCGTGGAGGATCTGCTGGAGGAGCTGGGCCGGCGGCTGACGCCGCTGGAAAAGCAGGCCGAGGTGGCGCGGGAGTATCTGGCGCTGGCCGAAACCCTGCGGGAACTGGATATCGAACTGTATCTGCTGCGTTACGAGCGGCTGCGCAAGCGTTCCGCCGCTTTGGAGGACGCGCTGCTGGCCGTGAAGGATCAGCTTGTGGAGCTCAACGGCCGCCTGAGGGACCTGGGCGAGGAGCGCGAGCGCCGGGAGGCCGGGCTGGAAACCCTCCAGCAGGCCCTGAGCGAGGCGCACGAGGCGCTGCTGGCCCGCAACGAGCAGCTGCACCGCGCCCGGGAAAAGGCGCAGACGGTGGAAAACCGCCTGCAGGCGGGCGCCGAAACAGCCCGCCGTTTGCAGGGCGAAGCCGAGGCCGTGCAGACGCGCATCCGGCTGATCGAGGCCACCATGGCCCAGAGCGACGACGGGCTTCGGGAAGCCGACGCGCTGCGCGCTGCGGCTCAGACCACGCTGGAGGCGCGCAGGGAAGCGCACGCGGCCGCGAGCGCCGCCGCCCAGGAGTGGGAGGAGGAGCTCACCCGCCACAAGGCGGCCGTGATGGACAGCCTTAATCGCATGCAGGACGTGCGTACCGCGCAGGCCCGGCAAAGCGCCATGCATACCCAGATGACCGCCCGCCGCGCCGAGCTGGCCCAAACCCTCGCCGGCGCGGACGAAAAGCGAACCGCCCTCCAGACCGCGCTGGACGCCGCCAAGCACAACCTGGCCGGCGAGCTGGCTCTGTTTGAAACCCGCCGCGCCGAGGCCGAGGCGCTGGACGCGCGCGGCAAGGCCCTGTTTGAGGAAACGCGCCGGTGCCAGCAGGCCGCGCAGGAGTTGCAGCAGGGCGAGCGCACCGTGGAAACGCGCCTGAAAACCCTGCGCGAGCTGCAGGAGGGCTACGAGGGCTATCAATACCCCGTTAAGCAGGCGGTCACCCGCGCCCGGCAGACGGGGATGACCGGCGTACGCGATGTGGTGGCCATGCTGCTCACCGTGCCCAGAAATCTGGAAACCGCTTTTGACATGGCGCTGGGCGGCGCGATGCAAAACATCGTTACCGATACCGAGCAGGACGCCAAGCTGCTCATCGACTACCTGCGCCAGAACCGGCTGGGTCGCGCGACGTTCCTGCCCCTCAACGCCATGAAGGGCCGCACGCTTTCCGCTTCCGAGCGGCGCGTGCTGGGCATGAAGGGCTGCGTGGGGCTGGCCAGCGAGCTGTGCGGCTTTGACGAGCGCTACCGCCCCGTGATGGAAAACCTGCTGGGCCGCACCGTGGTGGCCGAGGATCTGGACAGCGGCATCGAGATCATGCGCGCGGGGGGCCACGCCTTTCGGCTGGTGACGCTCGCGGGCGACGTGATGCACTCCGGCGGCAGCATGACCGGCGGGAGCATCCAGCAAAAGGCGCAAAACCTGCTGGGACGGGAGCGCGAGATCAAGGAGCTGGAGGCCGACCTGGCCCGGAAGCGCCTTCAGGCTGCGGAAGCCGCGGAGACGCTGGCCGCCATGGAAACCGAACGCCTGAGCCTGCGCGAAAAGCGGCAGGCCGCCCGCGAAGCCCTGCAGCAGCAGGAGATCGCCGTGGTGCGGGATACCGAGCGCCAGCGCGCCGCGAAGACCGAGCTGGACGAGCACGCACGCGCCGCCGAAAGCATGCGGGAGGCGATTGCGCAGCTGGACGAGAGCATCGCCGAGATCGAGGCGGAGCTTCGCCGCATCGAAGCCCTCACCGGGCAGGAAAAGCTGGGCGCCGACGCCATGAAGGAAAAGACGGATACCTTGAGCGCCAGGCTGGAGCACACGCGCCGGGAGCGCGAAGCCGCGCAGGAGGCGCTCACCGCGGCGCTGCTGGCCGCGCAGGAGACGGAGCACACCTGCGACCGCCTGCGCCGGGATCAGAAGCGCCTGCTGGGCGACAGCGAGGACTGCCGCCGCGAGGTGGAAACCCTGCTGCGCAAGCGTGAGGCGGCGCTCAACGACATCGGGGCCGCGCAGGGCGAGCGCGATGCCGCCGCCGCGGCCACCGCCGAAGCCCAGACCGCCGTCGCGCGCGCCAAGGCGAACGTGGACGCCACCGAGGCAAGCCGCGCCGAGGCCCAGCAGGCTTTAAAGGACCTCAACGCCGAGATCGAGGCGAGCCGCGCCCTGGCGGACAAAGCCACCGAGCGCGTTCACCGGCAGGAGATGAACCTTTCCCGCGTAAAGGCGGATATGACCCTGCTGGACGATCGCCTGTGGGATACCTATGAGCTGACCTATGCAGGGGCGCAGGATGCGCACGCCGAATATGTGCTGGTAAGGCTCGGCGGCACGACCGGCGCGCCCCCCAACGCCGAAGGGGCGGGAGCCGGCCCAGGCAAGGCCGCGGCGCAGGGCGCAAGCGGCGCGCAGGTTGCCGCTCCAGCCGATCAGGCAGCCGAGGCCTCCGCGCAGGCGCGGCCATCCGGCGAAGCAGCACCAGCCGCCATGCCCGCCCTCAAGGCTTCGCTCCCCCCCGACTTCGACGAGGAAGCCGCCGACATGCAAGCCGCGGAGATCCGCGAGCGCATCCGCCGGATGGGCAACGTGAACGTCGCCGCGATCGAGGAATACGCCCAGCTGCGGGAACGCGCCACGGCGCTTTCCGCCCAGCGGGACGATCTGGAGCACGCCAAGCAGGATTTGCTTGCGCTGATTCAGGATCTGCTTTCGCATATGCGCACGGTGTTTGTGGAGCAGTTCGGCCTCCTCGTGGGCTTTTTTGAGGAAACCTTCTCGCGCCTGTTCGGCGGCGGGCAGGGGGAGATCCGGCTGGCCGATCCCGGAGACCCGCTCAACTGCGGCATCGAGATCATCGTGCAGCCCCCGGGCAAGAAGCGCCAGATCCTGAGCCTTTTTTCCGGCGGCGAGCGCGCCCTGACGGCCATCGCGCTGCTGTTCGCGATGCTCAAGCTCAAGCCCACGCCCTTTTGCATTCTGGACGAGATCGAGGCCGCCCTGGACGAAGCCAACATCACCTATTTCGCCGATTACCTCAAGGAATTTTCCGAAAGCACGCAGTTTGTGGTGGTCACCCACCGCAAGGGCACCATGGAACGCTGCGACACGCTGTTTGGCGTTTCCATGGAGGAACGGGGCGTCAGCTCCATGGTAAGCGTGAGCCTGAAGGATTACGCCTAGGCCGTCGCCCCAGGGGGGGTCGGCGCGCATGGGACGGATCAGGAGGAGACACCGATGGCCGACGGACTTTTTTCCCGGCTCCGCGAAGGGCTGTTTCGCAGCCGGCAGAACCTCAACACCATGGTGGACGGCGCGGTCGCCGAGCACCGTACGGTCAACGAGGGATTTTACGAGAGCCTCACCGACGCGCTGATCCTGTCGGATATGGGCACGGCGGTCGCGCAGGAGGCCATCGACCGGCTGCGCGCGCGCGTCAAGGCTGAGAATGTGAAGGATACGGCGCGGTGTAAGCAGATGCTGCGCGAAATTCTTGTGGGCATGCTCGACGTGGACAAGACCCCCCTGCGCTGGCCGATGGTCATCCTGGTGGTGGGCGTCAACGGCGTGGGCAAGACCACCACCATCGGCAAGCTGGCCCTGCGCTTTCAGGCGCTGGGCCGCACCATCCTGCTGTGCGCGGCGGATACCTTCCGCGCGGCGGCGGCGGAGCAGCTGGCTATCTGGGCGGAGCGGGCGAGGGTGCCCCTCGTGCGGCATCAGGAGGGGGCCGACCCCGCCGGCGTGGTGTTTGACGCCGTGCAGGCCGCCAAGGCCCGCCGCGCCGACCTGCTGATCGTGGATACCGCCGGGCGGCTGCATAACAAGAAAAACCTGATGGACGAAATGCACAAGATGCGCCGCGTGATCGACCGCGAGTATCCCGAGGCCGCAGTGCGTTGCCTGCTGGTGGTAGACGCGACCACCGGCCAGAACGGCCTGTTGCAGGCCAAGGCGTTCAGCGAGGCCGCGGGCATCAACGGCATCGTGCTGACCAAGCTGGACGGCACCGCCAAGGGCGGGGTGATCTTCTCCATCGTTGGGGAACTGCGGGTTCCGGTGCTCTACGTGGGCGTGGGCGAGGGCATCGACGATCTGCAATCCTTCAACCCCAAGGATTTTGTGGCCGCCCTGCTGGACTGACCCGCCGCCCGCAAGGCGGCCCGCGGCAGCGTGCCGCGAAGCGTGGACCGGGCGAACGCAGCGGAGCATCCGCCTGCCCGCGCCAGCCTGAACCCGTACCGACCGTTTACAGGAGGGACGCGCGATGATCGTTTCCCCGTATGTTTTTAAGAGCAGGGCGATGCGCGCCCTCCGGGGCAACTGGCAGACGGCGCTGCTGGTCAGCTTCTTCGCCTCGCTGCCCACGACGCTGTTGCAGCTGGTGCAGGCGACCCGCATGCCCGACCTGACCCGGCTGGGCTCGTTTGAGGCCATGCAGGCGGCGCTGCTGGCGGTGCCACGCCTGGACTGGTGGCTGCTGGGCGCGGCGGGCGGGCTTACGCTGGTGCTCACCCCGATGCTGTCGGTGGGGTGCAACTATTACTTCCTTCGCCGCATGCAGGGGGAGGAACTGGGGTTTAGGGGCCTGTTCTCCCGCGCGGGCGTTTCGGGCAAGGCGCTTTTGCTGTTCCTGCTGATGTACGTGAAAATCACGCTGTGGTCGCTGCTGCTGGTGGTGCCGGGGATCATCGCGGCGCTGCGCTACTCGATGGCGCCCTTTTATCTGGCGCAGGACCCGTCTCTGGGGGTTTTGGAGGCGCTGCGCAAGAGCAAGGAGTGCATGCGGCGGCAGAAGACGACCTTCCTGATGCTGCAGGTGAGCTTTCTGGCCTGGCTGCTGGGCGCGATGCTGTGCGAAACGCTGCTGTCCGGCTTCAGCGTGATTCTGGCGCTGGTCGCCTCGCAGTTTGTGCAGCTGGTGATGGCGGCCTACCTCAACGCCGCCTGCGCGGGCTTCTACCTGGCGGTGTCGGTGCCAGGCGGGCTGGAAAAGGCGCAGGCCGAGGCGGTGCGCTGGCTGCGCAGCGTGGGCATGGGCGGCTTCCCCGGCGCGGGCCGGCCGACCTTTGGCAATGACGACAACACGGAGGAGACGCCGGACGCGACCGACGAGCCGGATTCCGCGAACCCGGACGGCGGGGACGGCGGCGGGAGCGACGGAACCGGGGACGACGGCGCCGAACCTCTCGGCGGCGCGCCGCGCAGGGACGGAACGTCCGGCGACGGCGAGGAACCCTGAGGCGCGGCGAACCGCGCGCGCAGTGTTCCGATAGGGCGGAGAACGGGCATTGCCTCGCGCGGACACAGTGCGAGGAGCCTTCGCCGTCGGCCGGTCCGCCGGACGGTTGGGCGCGCCTGGGTTTGGCGTGCAACCTCGCGGATTTTGCGACGCGCCCGTGGCGCGTGAGGAGCCTTCGCCGTCGGCCGGCCCGCCGGACGGTTGGGCGCGCCGTTATTCGGCGGGCAACCCCGCGGGTTCTGCCTCGCGCCTACCCTGCGGGGCGTTCCGCAGCGGTCGGCAAAGGGGCCCGGAGAACGTCGCGCACGGTTTTCGGCCCAATTCTCCCCGGATTTTGCCTCGCTTACCCATGGCGCACGGGCTTGCGGTGCGGGCGGTTGCCAACCCGGCCGGCGCGACGGTATCGCGGCGATTCCTTCCTATTCCCAGGTACGCTACACGCCCCGGCTGCTTTTTTCGGCCGGTGGCGCGGGCAATGATCCTGCGGCGCGCCCACCCCCGTGCGGCGCGGCCGACGGAGGTGCGACAGGCATGCGGTGGTTCCTATCCCGGCGCAAAACGATGCCGCGGGCGGCGGAAACCTATCCCACGCTCACCACGGAGCGGCTGGTGCTGCGTATGTTTGACCTGAACGATACGGTGGACGTCTACGCCTACGCGCAAAGCCCGGCCGTGGGGCCGCCTGCGGGCTGGGCCCCGCACAAGAGCCTGGAGGAAAGCCGGCAGACGGTGCGGCATTTCATCTGCCAGGGCGACGTGTGGGCGATTGTGGAAAAGAAAACCGGCCGCGTGATCGGCTCCATCGGGCTGCACGCGGATACCCGACGGACGGTCGAAAACGCCCGCACGCTGGGCTATGCCTTGGGGGAAGCCTCCTGGGGCCTGGGCTACGCCACGGAAGCCGCGGAGGCGGTGCTGCGCTTCGCCTTTGAGGAACTGGGCTGTCCCGTGGTTTCGGTGTGTCACTTCCCCAAGAACACCAAGAGCAGGCGCGTGATCCGCAAGCTGGGCTTCCTGCCGGAGGGCACGCTGCGGCTGGCTTCCACCCTGCCGGACGGCACGCTGGCCGACGACGTGTGCTACAGCATGACCCGCGAGGAGTACGCCGCGCGCGCCGGCGCCGCAGACGGCTGACGCGCGAAGGTCGCTCCGGGGCCGCAGACGGCTGATACGCCGTGCGCACCGGCGTCGCAGACGGCTGATATGCTGGGCGCACCTGGGCCGCAAACGGCTGATACGCCGGGCTGCATTGGAGCCGCAAACGGCTGATGCGCGGGGGCGCGCCGACGGTCTGACCCCGGGGCGGGCACGGTTCTCCCCAAACGGTTTTGGCATCCATGCCGGATGATCTTCGTCCCTACCGGCCGGTTAACGCCGGGTATCCCGAACCTTCACAGAGGGAGGCGACGCCATGCCGCCGCTGAAAGCCTATACGGCCGACCTGCCCTACAGCTACGCGCCGGGCGTTTTTCCGAGCCTCCAGCTCATGGAAGCCGCGCCGGAGCGTGCCCTGCGGCTCCTGCTGAGCGAGCGCGCGGGCGGCGAGGGCGTGGAAAAGCTGCGCGCGCTGTGCCGCGAACGCCGTGTGCGCGAGGAAGTGGCCGAGAAGGCGCTCGCGCGCATCAGCGGCAAGCAAAACTGCTTTGCCGCCGTGGTGTTTGAAAAGTGGGAGGCGACCCTTTCGGACGACCGCCCGCACGCGGTGTTGCACCACCCCATGGACGAGGGCAACCTGGGCACGATCCTGCGTACGATGCTGGGTTTCGGCCTTACGGACATCGCGGTGATCCGCCCGGCGGCCGATCCGTTTGAGCCGCGGGTCGTGCGCGCCTCCATGGGCGCGCTGTTCGCCCTTCGGGTGCGGCAGTACGATGATTTTTCCGATTACCGGGCGGCGTTTCCCCGCCACGCGCTGTATCCCTTCATGCTGGACGGCGCGGTTCCGCTGGCGGCCGCGGCGGCCACGGCGAAATCCCCGTACGCGCTGATCTTCGGCAACGAGGGCAGCGGACTGCCGCCGGCGTTCGCCGCGCTGGGGCAGGCCGTGCGCATCCCGCACGCTGCGGCCATCGATTCGCTCAACCTTGCCGTGGCGGCGGCCATCGGCGCGTATGCATTTACGCAGGCGGAACATCGGCCCCCGGCGGGGCAGACCACGCCTGACCCCATCAAGGAGGCTTGACCATGCGGGAACCGTATCGGGACATCTATGAGGAACTCAGCGCCTGCGTGCGCTATCTGGCCGAGCACGGCCGGCTGCACACGGGCGCCACCGTGGTGCTGGGTTGCAGCACCAGCGAGGTGGCCGGCGGGGTGATCGGCCACAACAGCGTGCCGGAACTGGGCGATGTTCTCGCGGCCGCGTTTTTGGACGCCTGCGGCGCGCTGGGCCTGCACGCGGCCGTGCAATGCTGCGAGCACCTCAACCGCGCGCTGGTCATGGAGCAATCCACGCTGGACCGCCTGAACCTCACGCAGGTAAACGTGCGGCCCGTGCCCACGGCGGGCGGCAGCACCGGCGCCGCGGCCTACGACCGCTTTGCCCATCCCGCCATGGCCATGGCCATACAGGCGGACGCCGCCATCGACGTGGGGGACACCCTCGTGGGCATGCACATCCGCCCCGTTGCCGTGCCCCTGCGCATGCCCGGCGCGAAGGTTGGTCAAGCCCGCGTGGTGATGGCCTATGCGCGCCTGCCGCTGATCGGCGGGGCGCGGGCGCAGTACCCCGAGCCCGTGCGCTGACCGGCGGGGAAGCGGCCGACCGCATGGGACGGCGTCCCGTGGCCGTGCCCCTGCGCACGCCCGGCGCGAAGGTTGGTCAAGCCCGCGTGGGGATGGCCTACGCGCGCCTGCCGCTGAGAGGCGGGGCGCGGGCGCAGTACCCCGAGCCCGTGCGCTGACCGGCGGGGAAGCGGCCGACCGCATGGGACGGCGCCACGTAGCCGTGCCCCTGCGCATGCCCGGCGCGAAGGTTGGCCAGGCCCGCGCGGGGATGGCCTACGCGCGCCTGCCGCTGAGAGGCGGCGCGGCGAATCAGGGACATCCGTATCGCTTGCGGATGGAAGGGCTACGCGGCGCTCAAGCGGCAACGGGATCAGGCGAAGGGTCCGGTTTCCCGCGAACACAGCGGATGGAACCGGCCCTCGGCCGGCGACCGACCGGCGATGCAAAAGAGCCCGCCGACTTTGGCCGACGGGCTCTTTTCTATGCAGTTATAACGCTTACGTGCAATCAGCCCTGCTGGTTGCGGTGTTTCGCAAAGCACTCGCTGCAATAGATGGGACGATCACTCTTGGGGACGAAGGGAACAGTCGTGGGCTTGCCACACTCGGCGCAGACGGTCTCGTACTGCTCGCGGGGAGCGGCGGCACGGGTGGTCTTGCGCGCGCTGCGGCACTGCTTGCAGCGGGTCGGCTCGTTCTGGAAACCCTTCTCGGCGTAGAATTCCTGCTCACCGGCGGTGAACACGAACTCGGCGCCACAGTCGCGGCACGTGAGCGTTTTGTCCTGATACATGGTTTGGATTTCCTCCGTTTTCGTATGTCTGATCGTTGCGGCTGACCTGGTCTTTGCCCCCACACTCGCCGGCAGGAAGGTTGGCTCATCGCAATCGCGCCCTACGCCCCTTCTCTCGGAGGTACGGACCCCCGGCCGGACTTACCACTAGAACGCGCCATGCTCGCCGGGCATTGCCCGGTTTACGTGGGCCGCTTTGCCCGCATCTGGCATCGGCTTTCAACCACAGACCCGTATACGATCGATGCTATTATATCGTTATACGGCAAGGAACGCAAGTAGATTTTTAGGGCGCGCGGAAATTTATACCAAATTTCGGACGGGAGCGGATTCGTCCGCCATGCCGGAGGCGCGCTCCCGCCGGATTGCCCTCGCCCCAGCCGCCAAGGCTATGCCGCGCGGCGCTTTACACGGCCTTTACACGGCCTTGACAAAACCTTTACAATCGCGCCTGTCTATGTTACTCTATACCTGTTTGCGAAAGATTGAGGGATGGAGCGCGGGCAAAGACGCCGCGTTCCCCATGCACAGGAGGATTGCGCATGCAGGTCATGGATGTCATCAAACTCTTTGCCGGGCTGGGGCTGTTCCTGTACGGCATTGAGGAGATGGGCTCGGGGCTGGAAAAGGCCGCGGGCCACAAAATGCAAAGGCTGCTGGAGGTACTCACGAAAAACAAGGTGCTGGCCGTACTGGTCGGCGCTGTGGTGACCGGCGTTATCCAAAGCTCCAGCGCCACCACGGTCATGGTGGTCGGCTTTGTGAACGCCGGTCTTTTACCGCTCACCAAGGCCATCGGGGTCATCATGGGCGCCAATATCGGCACCACGGTCACCTCGCTGATGCTCTCGGTCAAACTCGATTTCGGCGTCATTTTCGCGGCGATCGGCCTTTTGCTGATGCTGGGCGGCAAGCGCAGCACCCTCAAGATGCTGGGGCAGATTTTCATGGGGCTGGGCGTGCTGTTTGTCGGCATGGAAACCATGTCCACCGCGATGAAGCCCATGCAGAACTGGGAAGGCTTCCGCATCATGATGACGGAAGTGAGCAATCCGGTGCTGGGCGTGCTGGTGGGCGCGCTGCTGACCGCGCTGATCCAGAGCAGCTCGGCCTCCATCGGCATTCTGCAGGCGCTGGCCGGTTCGGGGCTGATCACCCTGCACGGGTCGCTGTTCATCCTCTACGGGCAGAACATCGGCACGTGCGTCACGGCCCTGCTGGCCTCCATCGGCGCCAACAAAACCGCCCGGCGCGCCGCGGTGGTACACCTGCTGTTTAACGTCATCGGCGCGGCGTTGTTTATCGTGATCACGCTCACGCTGCCCTTTGAGCAATGGGTGCGCCAGATGGCCGGCGACAACCTGCGGCTGCAGATCGCGCTGGCGCATGTGAGCTTCAACGTAACCACCACACTGATCCTGCTGCCGATGTCCTCGCTGCTGGAGAAGCTCTCCTTCCTGGTGGTGCGCGGCAAGGACAAGCTGGAGGAGCCCATGCGGCTTACCTACTTTGACGACCGCCTGTTTTCCACTCCGCCCATCGCCGCCAAGCAGCTGTTCCGCGAAGTGATCCGTATGGGGGATCTGGTGAAGGCGAACCTTGACTACGCCATGAAATATTTCTTCTCCGAAAAGGAGTTGCCCCTGGAGGAATTCAACAACCGCGAAAAGGTGATCGACTACTTAAACGCCGAGGTCACCGCCAAGATGATCGAGCTGCGCGGGCTGACGCTCACCAGCCGGGACATCCACCTGATGGGCTCGCTGTTCCACGTGGTCAACGATCTGGAGCGCATCGGCGACCACGCCGTGAACATCGTGGAAATCGGCACCTCGCGGCGCAAGGAGAAAACCAGGTTCAGCGCGAAGGCCGATCACGAGATCGAAGTGCTCTATGGGATCATCAGCGCCATGCTGGATCAGTCCATCGAGATCGTCCGCGAGCAGATCATCGACCCGGAGGTGATCGCGCGCGTGGAGGCCAACGAGGCGGAAGTGGACCGCCTGTGCGAAGAGCTGGCCGACCATCACGTGGACCGCGTGAAGAACAAGAAGTGCACGCCCAAAAACGGCATGCTCTATCTGGATATGCTCAATAACCTGGAGCGCATCGCCGACCACGCCGACAACCTCGCCACCTCGGTGGACGCGCCCGACGCGGAAGGCAAGAAGCTGCTCTGGTAGAGGGAAGTACGGTTGGTTCACAGACAGGCCGCCCGCCGCCGCACATCGCGCCGGCGGGCGCTTTGTAGGTTTGTCAAACATGTTGGACAGTGTGGTTGCGAAGGAACTCACGGGGCGAGAGCCAGCGAAGCGGTCGCATGGGGAGATCGTTACTGCGATTTTGGTGGGCAGCGAGCTGCCCACCAAAATCGGCGAGCGAGT
>JAAYUF010000057.1 GCA_012517815.1 Clostridiales bacterium | reverse complement strand
TACCTCATGTCCTGTGTTATGCTGTTCATGAAGGGTAAGGCTCCTTTCGGTTTGTTGGTGTGTTGCAACTCAACTATACCGCTTCTTGTCTTATCCTTCATTCCTTTTCTTCGATGTCCAATATGTATTGTAGTCCTACAGTGCTTACGGGCGTATACGCGTAAAAAGGGATTGACATCCGCCCATGGAATGCATATAATATGAACGTTGCATTTTGCGATCGTGGCGGAATTGGCATACGCGCACGTTTGAGGGGCGTGTCCGATAAGGGTACGGGTTCAAGTCCCGTCGATCGCACCATAACGGATACCGCCTGTTGATAAGAGATATCTTATCGGCAGGTGGTTTTCGTTATGTCGAAAAACCCAGTGTATATTGGGCTTTGCTCGCGGTTGCATGCGCTGTCTGTATCAATCTCTGGCGTCTTTGAATTACCATAATCGCAGGCTACCCGACACGAACCTACCCTAGCCGTCTGCTTTTCTTAACGATTACACCATCCGGGGTGGCGAAATCTTCGATTTGCTGTGCCCATTCCCATGTTACCGGTATTTGAAATCGCCAATCTAATATGAAAGCTCACGGACAGTGATAACCCTACATCCTTTGCTTTCATAATACCGCAGCATCTCATCGATTTTTGTCTGGTCATAACTGGTGATACAATCCGACAGGACAGTAACGGCATAGTTCGCTTTCCTCATATTGAAGCAGGTTGACTTCACACAGGCAGTAGCATCCGCACCAGCAATAATGAACTCGTCGATATCATTGCTACTGATGAAGTCCGCGAACGCCTCGCTGGTTAAAGCATTCCCTTTGGACTTGATAAAGATGTTATTGGACACGATCTTCATTTCAGGAACCAGTTCAGCGCCAATCGTATCGGGCTTGAAAGTCCTTGTGCCAGCAGATAAATTGTAGTGCCGGATATAAACGACATGGATCTCATGGGCAAACGCCCAATCAATGGCTTGATTGATATTGCCGATGATTTCTTTGTAGTGCCTGGTGATATCATTCTGAATGTCGATGACAACCAATGCCTTCTTCTGCATGATGTTTCCTCCCGAATCGTGTTTGATAACAGCTACAGCACTTCCTAAACGTACGGAATATCCATCCGCGCATAGTATACTATACCACGCCGCATACAACAAACTTCGCAAGAAAACTAAAATATTTCTCATTGTGAGAACCTTCTCGAAATAGGAAAAAGCGCAGGAAGACAGCCGCCTCTTCCCGTCCCCTAGCGTGGGTATCGTCTTCGGATCGCCAGCCACGCGAAAGGGGCGACCGTTCCGCGACCGCCCCACAGAAATCCATTCACTTTTGCGATGGGTTACTTCCGCTCGCCTGCGAGTGTTTCGGGTCGTTCGTCACGCCACTGCTCAGCGGCGATCCAGTAGCGTCAGCAGGTACAGAAACTCCTCTTTGTATACATCTCCCTGAACCGCGCCGCAGTCGCGCAGCAAGGTAAGCGCGCTGGCATAGGTCGAGGTGCCCTTCCATTCGCTGTCGGCAAGCAGCATCCCGGTCTCCGCCACACCTGCGGCAAACAGAAGGTTGTCGCTCGGGGCGCGCGTATAAGCCGCGTCCGTCAAGGGGTAGGTATACAGCTTGCTCTCGTCAGCATCGGGTTCCTTTGCACGCACGTTGAGCGTGAGCCATTCCTCATCCCCGACTGTCGCCTGCACGTCGCCGTATTTGCGGTCGATCTCCGGAATCACAAATTCGCTGCCAACCGGCACAATCTCGTACAAAACGGTTACGCGGTGCCCGCTGCCCAGTTCCCCGCCGTCCTTGGTATCGTCGGCGAAATCCGTGGCGGCCATCTGGCGGTTCTCGTAGCCGATTAGGCGGTAGCCCTTGACCTTTGAGGGGTTGAACTCCACCTGCAGCTTCACGTCCTTCGCCACGGTCTGGAAGGTGGCGCCGATTTCCTCCACCAGCGCCTTGCGGGCTTCGTAAATGGTATCGATATAGCTGTAGTTGCCGTCACCGTGATCGGCGAGCGCCTCCAGCTTGTTATCCTTCAGGTTGCCGTAGCCAAAGCCCAGCACGCTCAGGAAAACGCCGCTCTGCTTTTCCTCTTCGATCAAATCGGTCAGTTCGCCCTCGCTGCTAACGCCTACGTTCAGGTCACCGTCCGTTGCCAGAATTACACGGTTTACGCCGCCTTTGATAAAATGCTTCTTTGCCAGGTCATACGCCGTTCGGATACCGGCCGCGCCCGCGGTGGAGCCACCCGCATACAGCGCGTCGATCGCCGCCATGATCTGCACCTTGTGGGCGACGCACTCCCCGTCCAGCACGACCTGATCCATCGAGGCATAGGTCACGATGGACACCGTATCCGTCGGTGCTAATTCGTCCAGCAGGAGCAGAAACGCCCGTTTCACCAGCGGCAATTTATCCGGCGAATCCATGCTGCCCGATACGTCCAGCAGAAACACCAGATTCTGCGGCTTGCGTTCTTTCACAGGGATCTCCTGGGCTTGCAAGCCGATCATCAACAGCCTGGTGTCCTTGTTCCACGGCGTGTCCGTCATCTCCATGGTCACGCCGAACGGTTCCCCTGCCGCAGGCTGGCGGTAGTCGTACTTGAAATAGTTGAGCATTTCTTCAATGCGCACGCTGGCTGCCGGGACTTCCGCGCCATCGAGGATCAGCGAACGCAGCTGCGCATAGGAAGCCGTGTCCACATCCGCCGCGAAGGTGGAGAATGGATCGCTGACCACCGACATGAAACGATTCTCGACGAAGGTGCTGTACTCGTTGGTGTTGTAGTCCGCCAACGGCGCGGCGCTTGAAGCATATACGGCGCCATTCGGTACAAAGCCGAATTCCCTGGCCATATCCGGCAGAGCCGTCGCGCTGACGTTAAGCTTGCCGTTTTCTGTGCCGCCCGCAGCACCTGTCCAGGTAACGGCCGTGTCCGAGAACAGAAGCGCCCACGTCGCCTCGTCGCATACTCCGTCGGCGGGTAAGTTGTTCCTGTTCTGAAAGGCTTTCACGGCGTCCGCGGTGGCTGCGTCATATTGCCCGGTGGGTTCGATGGACAGGTAACCCAGTTCCACAAGCCGCACCTGAAGCGCACGCACCGCGTCGCCTTCGTCCCCCGCCGTAAGTACGCCTGCAAAGGGATGCAGGTCGGTCAGCGTGCCTGCCAGTGCAAAGGATGCCGTTAGTAGTGCGGCCGTATAAACCAGTGCCAGTAGCCTGGACAGAACGTTGCTTCGTTGTTTCATCATCATCAACCTCCCTTATGCCCATTAGACGAGCGTAAAGAAGAAATGTTCCATCAATCGGCGCAAGCGCGAACAAGACCTTGCAGCGCCTGCCCGAACGCGAAGCAAGAAGTTTTCCATCAACCCGGTAAAGGCAGCAAGAAACCCAGCCTTGATCTGCTCTTGGGTCACGCACGGGCGGAGCAACGCACCTAACCTGATGACAGGCATCAGCGCCGAAGCGCTGCCTGCAGATCGCGGATACGATACAGACGCGATGATTGCCTGTGCCCTTGACGAAGGCCTAGAGGCCGTCATACCGCCCAAGCGAAATCGCAAGGAACAGCGCGTATACGATGAGTACCGATATAAGTTACGTCATTTGTTTGAAAACGCATTCCTGATTCTCAAGCGCTGGCGCGGTATTGCGACGCGATATGCGAAAACCTCAGAGTCTTTCCTTGCGGCTGTTCAGGTTCGTTGTATTGCCATCTGGACTTCGGTTTTCAGCTAAACTCGTGCAGATTCAATCTGGGATAAAAGCTCGCTGGGCTCCATCTGGTTCTACAATAACTTATGCTCCTGCAGAGCTTCGGACGTTTACTCCGGTGCGTGGAAATATCCAGCGGCGTTCGCAATCACCAGATTTGCGAGATGTTTTCCTGTGTCATGCTTGGGATGACCGTCAAGAAGCAGCTCAAGATTGACGTGATTTGACTTGCATCAAAAGGCGCAACTGTTTGGTTTGGCGAAAAGGATGTTCTTTTAGGGTCGCCTTGCCTTCGTGAAATCGATAAAGGGTTAGCAAAACCCCGTGTCGGTTTTGTGTTGCTAACGCCTTCATTTCCTAGACGTGTAGGTGAAGAAGGAATTGCAGATCAAGAGCTTTCCGCTTTGCTAGCTCGAGATTTCCTTGTTCCCATCGTACAAAATACAATTTTTTAAGAAATTGCGTGATGGTAGTCCGTTGCTTGGATCGTGAAGCGGGTTACGTACTATTGAGGAATCAATGGAAGAAGCTGCGGCGCAAATAGCGGCATTGGTTACTGGATAAACAGAATATGCGATCATGCCGAACTGATGCTAGCGATGACTGCTAGTCGTACCTCATCTCAATGTATATAGGCTTTGTGATTGCAGTAGATAAATCCAAAACAGAATTGGATGCTAACGCAATATCAAAGCATCCCGTAAATCTCCCCAATATTCTCGCAGGCAAACGTCGGCTTGATCTCGCTCTTTGCCAAATCCTCGCGGGTGGTTTCGCCGCTGAACACCAGCACGGTGGTAATGCCCGCGTTGATGCCGCAGGCGATGTCGGTGTAGAGCCGGTCGCCGATCAGCACCGTGTCCTCCGGCTTGCAGCCGGCTTTTTCAATCGCCAGCAGGGCGATGGCGGGCTCGGGCTTGCCGATGAAGTAGGGCATCCGCTTGGTGGCGTTACAAAGCATCTGGCTTACCGAGCCGCAGTCCGGCACAAAGCCGTAGGCGGTGGGGCACACCCAGTCGGGGTTGGTCGCCAGGTACGTAACGCCCCGGCCCAGGAGGATGCACGCGTCCTCCAGCTTTTGGAATGTCAGCTCGGTGTCAAACCCCATCAGCAGGCAATCGATATCGTCCTCCAGCCGGTCGGTCACGGGGAAACCGGCCGCCGTCAGCTGGGCGCGGAAGGCCGCGGTGCCCAGCGCGTAGATTTTTCGGCCGCGGAAATGCTGGCGCAGGTACACGCACGCCGCGTCGGTGGAAGTGAAGAAATCGTCCCGCGAGGCGGGAATTTGGATGCGGTTCATCTTTTGCACGTACTGTTCCACGGATTTGGAGGAGTTGTTCGTCAGGTACAGGTAACGCCCGCCCCGCGCCTTGATCGCGCCTAGAAAATCCAGGCAGTGGTCAAACAGCAGGTCGTCCAGATAGAGCGTGCCGTCCATGTCCAGCAAAAACAGCTTCTTGGCGCGCAGGGTCTCCTTCATGTCGGGCATAGGCACGCTCCTCACAGGTTTCGGGTCACCACGATGTTGGCGCCCGTATCGGCCACGTTGGGGATGACCACCTGTCCGATGGTCACGGGGGCTTGAAGCTCCACGCCGTTGAGCTGCTCCATGATGTCCATGATCTTCCCCTTGGGCACGGGGGCGTCGGTCTTGATGGGGCAGCGGCAGTAGCGCCCCCCGGTCAGCCTCACGGTCGAGGTCATCACGCGGGTGGGCCGCCGGGTTTCCGCGCGCGCGTATTCGGCGCCGCGGGGGCAGGCGTTGCCGGTCACGGCGTCGCCGTTTTCCTCGTCCACATGCAGCCGGCAGCCCTTGGGGCAAACGATGCAAACCAGATCCGCCATGGGTTTACGCCTCCTTCGCGGTGACCGTGACCGTGTTCCCGGTGATCCTGTCCAGCTGCGCTTTGGTCAGCAGGATGTGCTCCATCTCGCCGGGGGCCATCTGGGAGCGCCGGTAGGCGGCGATCACGGCGTCGCCGTCGGTCACTTCCACCACGCTCTCCCCGTAGAGGCGGCGCACGCGGAAGAACAGATCGGCGGCTTTGGCGACGTTCTCCACGCGAATCTTCTGCGGAACGGTGTAGCCGATGCCGTCGCCGTTGACCAGCTCGACCGTCGCGCGCTCCGGCTGATCCGCCGCGCCCTCCGGCCCGCCCGCCAGCACGTATTGCGCGGCGGCCGCGCCTGCGCGTTCGCTCTCGGCGGACACGTAGTCCACCAGATCGTGCACATGCACCACATTGCCGCAGGCGAACACGCCCGGCGCGCTGGTTTCCATGTTTTCGTAGACGATCGCGCCGTTGGTGCGCGGGTCGATGCGGATGCCGGCGTCGCGCGTCAGCTCGTTTTCGGGGATCAGGCCGACGGACAGGAGCACCGTATCGCAGTCAAACTCGATCTCGCTGCCAGCAAGGGGCGCGTTGTTCTCGCCCAGCTTTTGCACCGTCACGTGGGATACCCGGCCCTCCGTGGCCACGATGTTGGTAATCGTGTGGGAGAGGTACAGCGGGATGTCCCAATCCTGCAAGCACTGGACGATGTTGCGCATCAGGCCGCCGGAATAGGGCATCAGCTCCACGCAGGCCAGCACCTTCGCCCCTTCGAGGGTCATGCGGCGCGCCATGATCAGCCCGATGTCGCCCGAACCCAGGATGACCACGCGCCGGCCCACCATGTAGCCTTCCATGTTGAGGTAGCGCTGCGCGGTGCCGGCCGTGAAAATGCCGGCCGGCCGGTCGCCGGGAATGGCGATGGCGCCGCGGGTGCGCTCCCGGCAGCCCATGGCCAGCACGATGGATTTGGCGCTCAGCGTTTCATAGCCCCTGGCCGCGCTGATCACGCGCACCTCCCGGCCCTGCGTGATGCCCAGCACCATGGTATCCAGCATCACGTGCACGTTGGTATCCGAAAGCATCCGGATGAACCGGTCGGCGTACTCCGGGCCGGTCAGCTCCTCCTTGAAGCGGTGAAGGCCGAACCCGTTATGGATGCACTGGTTGAGAATTCCGCCCAGCTCCCTGTCGCGCTCCACAATCAGGATGTCGCGCAAACCCTTCCGGTAGGCGGCGTACGCCGCGGCAAGCCCGGCCGGGCCGCCGCCGATCACAATCAGGTCCTGCATTACTCGCTCACCTCCCGCTTGGTCCGGCTCATCAGAATATGGCTGCCCGCGCCGTCCTGCAAAATGTTCAGCCGGTCGGTCCGAAGCTCCCGCGCGAGGATTTCCAGCACGCGCGGCCCGCAGAAGCCGCCCTGGCAGCGGCCCATGCCGGTGCCGACGCGCCGCTTGACGCCGTCTAGGCTGCAAGGCGGGATGGGGGAGTGGATGGCGTCCACAATCTCGCCCTCCGTAACGGTTTCGCAGCGGCAGATGACCCGGCCGTACAGCGGATTGCGCCGGATCGCCTCGTTTTTCTGCGGGTCGCTCAGCATCCGCACGCAGAGCCTCTCCCGGGTGGTCACGGGGTTTTCCCTGGGCACGGCCCGCATGCCGCAGCCCCTGAGCAGCTCGACCGCGTACAGCGCGATGGCCGGCGCGCTTGTCAGCCCCGGGGATTTGATGCCCGCCAGATCGATGAAGTTTTCCGCCGCCACGCCGATCTGGAACTCATCGTGTTCGGTGTTGGCGCGTATCCCCGCGAAATTGCGGATGGAATTCCTGAAATTGAGCGTCGGCACGCTTTTAAGCGCCTTGGTCCGCACGAAGGCCATGCCCGCCGCGGTGTTGTTGACCCGCTCGGGGTCGGACACCGACTCGGCGTTCGGGCCGACGATCAGGTTGCCGCCGACCGTGGGCGCGACCAGCACGCCCTTGCCGTCCTCGTTGGGGCACTGAAAGAGCACGTGGTTGGCGCGGGTTACCTCGCACTTGTCCATCAGGTAATATTCGCCGCGGTTGGGCCGGATGGTGAAGGTCGGCTCGGCGACCATGCTGTGAATCTCACCGCTGTGCACGCCCGCCGCGTTGACGACGTAGCGGGCGTCATAGTCGCCGTTGTTGGTATGAATGCGGTAGAAGCCGTCCCGCTTTTCGATGCCCGTGACGCTGGTGTTCAGCCTGAGCTCGGCCCCGTTGCGAACGGCCGTTTCGGCGAAAGCCAGCGCGTACTCCCACGGGTAAATGATCCCCGCGGACGGCGCGTACAGCGCGCCCACGACCTGCCCGTTGATTTCGGGCTCCAGCTCGCGCACCTTTTCGCCCCAGAGGATTTCCATATCGGGCACGCCGTTGGCCAGCCCGCGGGTGTAGAGGTCCCATACGGTTTTCATTTCATCCTGGGAAAACGCCAGCACCAGCGAGCCGATGCGGGAAAACGGCACCGAAAGCTGCCTGCACAGCGCCTCGGTCATGGCGTTGCCCTGCACGTTGAGCTTCGCCATCAGCGTGCCCGGCCTGGGATCGTACCCCGCGTGGATGATGGCGCTGTTGGCGCGCGTCTCGCCCATGGACACGTCGTTTTCTTTTTCGAGGATCACGATGTTCAGTTCATACTTGGACAGTTCAAACGCGGCGGCCGCGCCGATGACGCCGCAGCCGACAATGGCAACATCGTACATGGCAAACCCTCCCCGGAGAAATGAAATAAGAGCCCGGCATACACGAACATAAGCCCGTGTGATCCTTGCTCTCTACTCTCCGCAGGAAGATTCCACTCGCAGGTTCATTCTACAACAAGTTTGCCGAATTTGCAACCGTCGGGGACGTACCTTTCGCCCCGTATTTTTTCACATCCGCCAGATTTCGCTGCGCGTCGCGGAAATGCCCGACGCCCCCGCCGAAAGCGCGGCGAGGATATCGTCCTTATCCTGAATCAGCCCGCCGGCGATCAGCGGCGTGTGGCAGGTGGCGCGAATCTTGCGGATGATCTTGGGCAGGCAGCCCGGCAGCACCTCGATCAGGTCGGGGGAACTCTGGCTGATCTGCCGGTCGATGGTGGAAAGCGCCATCGAATCCAGCAGGAAAAAGCGCTGCACCGTCAGCAGCCCGCGCGCGCGTCCGTAGCGGATCAGCGCCTGTTTGGTGGAGATGATCCCGTCCGCCTCCGTCTTTTCGGCGATGAAATCCACGGCGATCTCCTTGGGCGACAGGCCCTCGATCAGGTCGAGGTGCACCAGCGCGATGCGGCCGCTCGTCTTGATCCGGTGGACAATCTCCCCGATGTTCAGGATGGAGCCGAACAGCACGAACACAATCCTGCACTCGGAGGTGATGCAGGCATCGAGCCCCTGCGGATCCTTGACTGCCGCGACGATGGGCGATTCGTCCAGCAGGGTCAGCAGCGTCCGGCTGTCCATGGGTCGCACCTCCCGGAAGGGTATCCCCGGCCTGCGCCCGGCACAGGGCCGGGTCGCCCGCGTACCGCCAGTATAGCAGACCGCCCCCGCCTTGACAATCCCGCGAACCGGCGGAACCGGCCGGCGTTTTTTCGGCGCTTGCAAACTTACGGGGAGTATGGTAGCATGACGTCATGCATGATGGGCTACAATCCTATAAACATAACCTTGAAAAGGGGTATTTCCAATGTGCAGCTATGCGATTGGAGTTGATTTTGGCACGCTGAGCGGCCGCGCGGTATTGGTGGACGTACGGGACGGACGGGAAATCGCGTCCGCGCAGTTCGAATATCCGCACGCGGTGATGGACCGCGCGCTGCCCTGCGGCGTACCGCTTGGCTCCGGCTGGGCGCTCCAGCACCCGCAGGATTATCTGGATGTATTGTCGGAAACGCTTCCGCAGCTGGCCCGGCGGGTGCGCCCCGAGGAGATTGTCGCCATCGGGCTGGACTGCACCTCCAGCACCGTGCTGCCCGTGACGCAAACCGGCACGCCGCTGTGCCTGCTGCCCGAGTTTGAACAAACGCCGCACGCCTATGTGATGATGTGGAAACATCACGGCGGGCAGGAGCAGGCGCGCCGCATGACCGACGTCGCGCTCGAACGCGGCGAGCCGTGGCTGGACCGTTACGGCGGCATCGTCAACGCGGAATGGCTTTTCCCGAAGCTTTTGCAGGTGCTGGAGGAAGCGCCGCAGGTATACCGCGCCATGGCGCATTACGTGGAGGCGGTGGATTGGCTGGTCTGGCAGCTGACCGGCGCGCAGACCCGCAGCGCCGGCTGCCTCGGTTACAAGGCGCTGTATACGGGCCGTTTTCCCGACGAGGCGTACTTCGGCGCGCTCAACCCCGCGTTTGGCCGGGTGGTGGCGGAGAAGCTGAGCGGCCCGATTCTCCCGCTGGGCAGCCGCGCGGGAACGCTGAGCGAGGACGCCGCCCGGCGCTACGGCCTGCGTGCCGGCACCCCGGTGGCCGTGGGCAATATCGACGCGCATGTGTGCGTGCCGGCGGCGGGCATCGACGGCCCCGGGAAACTGCTGGCGATCATCGGCACGTCCACCTGCCACATCGTGATGGGCGACCGGCTGCATGCCGTGCCCGGCATGAGCGGCGCGGTGCAGGGCGGCGTGATGCCCGGATACTTCGGGTACGAGTCCGGGCAAAGCTGTGTGGGCGACCATTTCGGCTGGCTGGAAAAGCACTGCGTCCCGGCGGCGTACGAGCGGGAGGCGGCCCGGTGCGGCCTGTCCGTGCAGGGCTACCTGACCGTGCTGGCGGCCGCGCTGCGCCCCGGGCAAAGCGGGCTGCTGGCGCTGGACTGGTGGAACGGCAACCGAAGCGTGCTGGCCAACGCGGACCTGACGGGCCTGATGTTGGGTATGACGCTTCAAACGCGTCCGGAGGAACTCTACCGGGCGCTGATCGAGGCCACCGCCTACGGCGCGCGGGTCATCCTGGACAACTACCGCGCTAGCGGCGTGGCCGTGGATGAGTTTTTCGCCAGCGGCGGCGTATCGCAGAAGAATCCGCTGGCGATGCAAATCTACGCGGATGTGCTCAACATGCCCGTACAGGTGGCGGGCGTCGCGCAGGGCCCGGCGCTGGGCAGCGCGATCTTCGCCGCCGTGGCGGCGGGCAGGGCCGCGGGCGGCTACGGTACGGTCGCGGAGGCTACGCGCGCCATGGCGGGCGCGCAGACCCTTCGCTACCAGCCGAAGGATACCGCCGTCTACGAGCAGCTGTATCAGGAATACCGCCTGCTGCACGACGCTTTCGGGCGCGGCGCGCTGGGCACGATGAAGCGCCTCAGGGCGATCCGCGCAGGGGAATGACGGGCGGGCGACAGGTTGGAATAGACGATCGAAAAACCCCTGCCGCAGCGGAACTGGGTCAAGGGTGAAACCCTTGCGGGGTTTTGGGAAGAGCCCCAAAGCCTTATATCGAAGCATTTTGCGAAGCGAGCGAACAGCCCGAAGGGCTATGAGGCGAGCGGCGCTACGGATTGCAGGATCTCTTTGGCAGCCTGTGCCGGCCATCAGGCCGGCGGCTTTCCCCTGCGCAATGTTGCGCGTCGGGTGGGCCGCCGGCCCGGGCGAGGCTGACAAACCGCCTGCGAAGCGGCTTTACGGGCGCAGGTTTTTGTATTCCTTGCAGGATAAGCCCGTCACATCCTTGAACACCTTGGAGAAGTAATAGGGGTTGGGGAAACCCACCTGTTCGGCCACCTCGTAGGTCTTGTAGGTGGTGCCCGTCAGCAGGCGCTTGGCGTCCTCCACGCGGTAGGTCATCAGGTACTTGGAAAAGTTGATGCCCGTTTCCTGCTTAAACAGCAGGCTCAGGTAGCTCTTGCTTACGTTGACCGCCTCGGCCGCGTCCGACAGGGCGATGTTCTCCCGGTAATGCGTGTGGATGAACTGCAGGCAGCGGTTGATCACGCTGGAATAGCATTTGCCCTGCCCTTCCAGCAGGTCCACCGCCGTGCGGTAAAGATCGGTGATTACCATCTCCATGTTGTCGATATGGCAGAAATCCGCGAAGTTGCCGTAATCCAGCTTCTTTTCCGTGAAGAAGGCGTTGCCCAGCAGGTTGTACCTCGTGGCCAGCTGCCGCGCCACGCTCAGGAAGTCGATATAGGCCACCTGCGCGCGCCGCAGATCGCCCGCCGCGCGGAGCTCCGAAAACACCTCCCGGAGATAGGCTTTGAGCGTGGGCCAATCGCGGCTGCGCACCAAATCCTGCAATTTCGCGGGGTTGACGGCCGGCTCGGTTTCCCTTGGCGGGGGCGCGGCCCGGTAGATACAGACCGGCTTCTCGCTGAAAAAACACTGCTTGAGCGCCGCCTCGGCCTCCTCCACCATCTGCCGGAGGTGCTGCTCGCCAAGGGCCGTGCTCAGCCCGACCTGGTACACCATGCTGAAATATTGCTGAATATTGCCGCTCAGCCGCATGAAGCTTTCACGCAGGGCTTCCTCGGCAGCCTGATCGGCAACCGACAGCAGCATATACACGCGCAGGTATCTGCCGGCCTGTGTGTTGTTGATGACGGGCGACGGCCAGACCTTGTCGATCATGGTGCGCACGGAACGGTAGAACATCTCCTGACGCTGTTCGGGCAGCGTGGAAGTATCGCAGCGGCAGGAAGCCAGCATGTAGCGGCCCGCCGGCAGCACGACGCCTTCCCTGTCCGGGTACGCGCCCTGCGCGTCTGCGAGGATGCAGCGCCGGAAATAGTCCTGAAGCTCGTTTTTAGAGCCGCGCCGGGGCTGCTCATCCTCCTCCATGGTGTTGAGCAGGCGCTCCAGGGTGCTGATGATGTTGGTTTCATTGAGCTCGCTTTTGAGGATGTATTGGGACGCGCCCAGCAAAATCGCCTTTTGCGCATAGGAAAAGTCGTTGTAATGCGTCAGGATGACCACATACAGGGAGGGTTTGCGCCGCTTCAGCTCTTCGATCAGCTGCAGCCCGTCCAGGCCGGGCATCTTGATATCGGTCAGCAGGATGTCGACCTCGTTGTTCTCAAACAGGGCGATGGCTTCCTGCCCGTCCGCCGCTGCGCCGACGATCTGAAAGCCGTGGCTTTCCCAGTTGATGGTCGTCTGCAAGCCAAGCCGGACTAGGTATTCGTCGTCCACGATGAGCACGCGTTTCATAGGCATAACCCCCTTTTGGCCTGCGGTTCAAGGGTGTCTGTTTTTTCTGGTGGCACGAGTATAGCACAACCCGGGTTTCCAAGCAAACGAGGAGGACAAAATGTTTCGCACGATTCGTTTCAAGGTGCTGATCGTCAATCTGGTCTTCCTGTTGGCGACATTCTGGGGAATCATGTTTGTGATTTACCAGACCGCCTATTCCATGCTGCGCACCCATGAGATGCGCTATAACGTGGAGGCCAGCAACCGCACGATGGACAATTTCTCCTTCGTGATCGACAGCGTGCACCGCGCCGCCCGAAACCTGCAGAGCAACACCGCGCTCCTAAACCTCCTCAGGGACGATACCCTGCAAACGGAGGAGGATTTCACCCAGGCGCGCAACACCGCCTCCAACCTGCTCAAGGAGACGATCTACAACTCCCCCTACCTCTCGGCCATTCATGTGCTGGGGGTCAAGAGCTGGCAGTTCTTCTCCTCCATCCCCTCGGTGGACGAAAAGCCGCTCAAGGCGCTCTGCCAGCCGCTCCTGGCCGGCGCGGAAACCACCCGCCGCCAGAGCTTTTACACCAGCGACTATCAGCTGGAATACTACCCGGGGGTAAACCGCACGGTCATCGAGTACGTGTTTCCCGTCTACAACATCGATACCTCGCGGTTGCTGGCGGCCTATGTGATCGACATCGATTACGACGCGCTGGAGGAGATGTTCCTGCTTTCCTCCATGGAGAACGAGGACAAGGCGCTGGTGGTGGACAACAACGGCGCCATTCTGTTCAACTATCCCTACAATGTCACGCTCAATTCCGTGCTCAAGGACTATCCCCAGTTGATGGTGCAAAAGGAAATGCAGTTTACCGGCACGGTTTTCGGCACGGAAATGTTCATCGTGTCCAACACCATCAAGGAAACCAACTGGCACATCATCCGCATGCTTTCGCTTTCACGCATCACCCGGGATACGCAGTACCTCTCGCGGCTCATGTCCTGGGTCACGGCGGGGGTGGTGGCGGTTTGCGTGCTGTTGAGCGTGCTATTGTCCAGCGCCATCACGGCCAACATCACCCGGCTGTCCAAGGCGTTTCACCGGGCGGAAAACGGCGATCTGACCACGCGCGTGCACATCCGCAGCAAGGACGAGCTGGGGAAGCTGGGCGATTCGTTCAACATGATGATCCAGAAGCTGGACAGCCATTTGAAGCTGGAGCTGGAGGAAAGCCAGAAGAAGAGCGATATGGAGCTGCAGGTGCTCCAGGCGCAGGTGAATCCGCATTTCCTGTACAACACGCTGGATTCCATCAAGTGGCTGGCGATGCTCCAGAGCGTGGACAACATCGCGGAGATGACCACGGCGCTGATCCACCTGCTGCGCTACAACCTCTCCAAGGAAGGCCCCATCGTCACCCTGGCCGACGAGATCGAGAGCGTGAAAAACTACATCTGCGTGCAGAAATACCGCTACGGCGACGGCTTCGCGCTGTGGGTGAACACCCCCCCGGAAACGCTGAACTGCCAGATGCCCCGCTTCATCCTGCAGCCGCTGGTGGAAAACTGTATCCTACATGCGTTTGCCCACAAGGTCACACAGGGCACGATCACCCTGCGCGCCACGCTGGAGGCGGGCGTGCTGCATATTTTCGTCATCGACAACGGGGAAGGGATGGATGTGGAGAAGGTGCTGGACAGGCTGGAAAAAGGGGACCGCTTCAAGAACATCGGCGTGAACAACCTGCGGGAGAGGATTCGCCTGAACTACGGAACGGCATACGGCTTGACGTACCGCAGCGATAAAAGCGGCACCACGGCGGAGATTACGCTGCCCGAACGCCACAGCCCGCCGGGGAAGAACAGTGAAATTTCGTAAAAAAGCGAAACAATTTTGGGTTTTTCATTTTCCGCGTCCGGAAAAAAACCGACGCGGACCACATGAAATCGAAATCTTCTTCATTGTGCCCCCGAAAGAAACTTGCTATTCTTTCCGTAGCCTAATCATGCATTGGTAACCTTTCTTCCGCGCAAGAAATCCGTTCTCCCGGACTGTGGAGAATGAGAATAAATCTTAAGGAGGAAACCCGATGAAGAAGTTGTTGTCCCTTACCCTGTGTGTTGCGATGATTCTTTCCATGGTCGTGGTATCCGGTCAAGCGGAAGCCGCGTACGATTGGAAGAAGCACGAAGGCGAAACCATCCAGGTCGCTTTTGTGGAACACACAACGGCAACCGCGATCATCAGCAAGATCAAGGAATTCGAAGAGCTGACCGGCATTACCGTTGAAACGTCGGTGACGCCCGAAGCGAATTACTTTGACAAGGTGACCGCCGCCCTCTCCTCCAAGACCGGCAGCATCGACCTGTTCATGTCGGGCGCGTATCAGCTGTGGGATTACTCCACCGCCGGCTATGTGGAAGACCTCACCTCCTACCTGACCGACGTCGCGCCGGATTACGACTTTGAGGATCTGGTGCAGAGCGCGGTTGCCGCCCTGCGCTGGGACGGCGTGCCGGGCCACAGCGTCGGCGACGGCGCGCAGCTGGGCCTGCCGCTGTGCTTTGAGCTTTACAGCCTGGCTTACAACAAGCGCATCTTCGCGGAAAAGGGCCTGACCCCGCCCAAAACCTATGACGAGCTGCTGGCGGTTTGCGAAGCGCTCAAGGAGTGGAACGGCCGCGACTCGTACGCGCTGGCCATCCGCGGCGCCCGCGACTGGGGCACCATCCATCCCGGCTACATGTCCACGTTTGCCAACTTCGGCGCGAAGGATTTCGAGATTGTGGATAACAAGCTGGTATCCCGCCTCGACTCGGCCGAGTCCATCGCGATGAACGAGTTCTGGGTCAAGCTGATCGAAGTGGGCGGCGCGCCCAGCTGGTCGAAGTACACGTGGTACGAGGCGGGCGCGGATCTGGGCGCCGGCAAGGCCGCGATGCTCTTTGACGCCGATAACAACGGCATTACCCAGAACTGGATCAAGGACGGCGTGCCCGCTTCCGCGGAAGCCGGCAACATCGCCTGGGCCGTGATGCCCGTCGCCAAGGAAGGCGATACCCCGTACTCCAACTACTGGACCTGGGCCATGGCGATGAACGGCAACTCCGACGCCAAGGGCGCCGCGTGGTACTTCCTGCAGTACTTCACCAACAAGGAGTTCGCCTCCTACGCCTCCATCACCGAGTACAACATGGACCCGATCCGCACCTCCGTGTGGGAAGACCCGGCGTTTATCGAGAAGATGAAGCAGCATGAAGGCTACATCGACAGCTTCAACGCCACCATCGACTCCACCTCCATCCTCTTCACCCCGCAGCCCGAGTTCTTCGTCACCACCACCGAGTGGGCCGCTACCCTTCAGGATATTGTCTCCGGGCAGTATGCCAGCGTTGAGGAAGGCATGAAGGCGCTCACCGAGAAGATCAACGAAGCCGTGAGCTACATTGACCTGAGCAACTATTAACCCGCGCGATCCCCAGGGTACCCGTTAAGCCTGGCTGCGCCTGTCCGCCTCCTTGGCAGACAGGCGCAGCATGCTAACAGACCGGAAGCGCATGCCGCCGCTGGACGGGCATGCACCGCGATGGACGGAAAACCCGCTGCGCGCATCGACGCAAGCCACCCCGCTGGCCCAGCCCGACCTGGCGGTAAGCACTGAAACAAAAGGAGGCCGCCCGTATGCAGTCCCAACCCAGACCCAAACCGGAGAAGGCCGAAAAACAGATCAACTACAACGAGGTTCCGGCCAGCATCCGGCGCAGGCCCTACTACATCGTTCTGCCGGGGCTGATCATCCTCATCGGGATCATGATCCCCTTTGTGACGGCGATCACGCTGTCCCTGACGAACTTCTCCTTTAAAATTCCGGTTACGAAATTTGTCTTTCTCAAAAACTGGATCAATCTATTCACCAACAAGGATTTTTACCAGGCTTTGGGTGTGACGCTGCGCTATGCCCTGTTCGCGACCGGCACGCAGATGCTTCTGGGCACCTGCGCCGCGCTTTTACTGCGCAAGGACAACTGGTTCAGCCGCCTGCTCAAAGTGCTGTTTACGTTTCCGCTGATGGTGGCCCCGGCGATCGCCGTGCTGGTGTGGCAGCTGATGACCTCCAACACCGTGGGCGTGCTCGAGGATTTCCTCAACCTGTTCGGCGTGTATAACTTTCCGTGGGCGGCCTCCAGGCAAACGGCGATGTTCACCGCGGTGCTCATCGATACGTGGGTCAACCTCCCGTTTGTGATCCTGCTTGTGCTGGCCGGCATCCAGAGCCTGCCCAAATCGCCCTTCGAAGCGGCGCAGGTGGACGGCGCGAGTTCCTGGTTCACCTTCAAAACGCTGACGCTGCCGCTGCTCAAGCCGTTTATGTACATCGCGCTGCTCTTCCGCCTCATGGCGGCGCTGCAGGAGTTCGGCATCATCTTCGCCCTGACCAAGGGCGGGCCCGGCAACACGCTGATGAACCTGTCCCTGACGGGCTACCTGACGGGCTTTACCTACCAGAACATCGGCAAGTCGATGCCCTACCTGCTGGTCCTGTGGATGATCGTGAACATATCGGCGAAATTCATCGTCAAACGCCAGCGCCGGCTGACCCTGGAAGCCGCCGGCAAACAGTGACGGAGGGAGAGGTAATGATGGCAAACGATCAATCGCAACCGCTGGCCAGCGGCAACCTTCGGTTCCGTCAGGGAACCGCCGCGCTGAGCTGGATTGGCCGCAACCTGGCGCTGGTGTGCTTCGCCGTGTTCGCGCTGTTTCCCATCCTGTGGATGGTCACCTGCACCCTGAAATCGGACGCCGAAATGTACACCACGGTATTCAACTTTACGCCGACCTTATCCAACTACCGCGCCGTGCTCATCGGCACAGATTACTTCAAGGCGTTTCTTCAAAACATCGTGGTGGCCGGCGGGGCCGTGCTGCTGACCATCGCGGTGGGCGTGCCCGCGGCCTACGGCCTGGCCCGGTACAACTTCAAAAAAAAGGAGGATATCGCCTTTACGATACTCTCTTTCAAATTCGCGCCCGAAATTCTGGTGATCCTGCCCGTGTTTCTGATTTTTCAGAAGATCGGGCTGTATGATACGTATTTCGGCCTGATCTGGGTGTACCAGCTCATCACCATGCCGCTTTTGATCTGGGTGCTGCGCGGCTATTTTGAGGACATCAGCGTGGAGATCGAGCAGGCGGCGCAGCTGGACGGGTATCGCTGGTATGAGGTTTTCTGGAAGATCCTGCTGCCGCTCATCAAGCCCGGTCTGGTGGCGTCGGGGCTTTTGGCCTTCATCTTCGCGTGGAACAGCTTCACCTTCCCCCTGATCCTGAGCGGCTTCAAAATTCAGACGATCACCATCACGTCCCTGCGCTACATCGCCTCGGACAGCGTGCATTACGGCCATGTGGCCGTCGCCGCCACGGTGGCGATTACGCCGGAAATCATCGCCGCCCTTTTCATTCAGAAGCATCTGGTGCGCGGCCTGAGTTTCGGCGCAGTGAAGGGCTAAGGAGAGAGAACAATGGCAAGCATCGAAATGATCGGCGTAACCAAACGCTACGAGAGCACGGTCGCGATCGACGATCTGTCCCTCCGGGTAGAGGATAACGAGTTTTTCGTGCTCTTCGGGCCGGCCGGCGCGGGCAAGTCCACCACGCTCAAGTGCATCGCGGGCGTGGAGTTTCCCCAGAAGGGGCTGGTCAAAATCGGCGGTACCATCGTCAACCTGATCGAACCCAGCAACCGCAACGTTTCCATGGTGTTTGAAAACTACGCGCTCTACCCGCACATGAGCGTGTACGACAACATCGCCTCGCCCCTGCGCTCCCGGCTTCACCGCAAAAGCGAGCCCGACATCAAGAAGGCCATCGACAAGATCGCCACGCTGATGCACATCGAAAGCCTGTACGACCGCAAGCCCAACCAGCTTTCCAACGGCCAGCGGCAGCGCGTCGCCATCGGGCGCTGCCTGGTGCGCGAACCCAACGTGTTCCTGATGGACGAGCCGCTGGCGCACCTGGATGCGAAGCTCAAGCACACCATGCGCGCCGAGCTCAAGGAAATGCAGGACGCCTTCAATACCACCACCATTTACGTGACGCACGACTATCTGGAGGCCATGAGCCTGGCCGACAGGATCGCGGTGCTGGATCACGGCCGGGTGGTGCAGCTGGGCACGGCGCTGCAGATGTACTATACCCCCGGCAACGAGTTTGTCGCCAAACTTTTCGGCGAGCCGGAAATCAACCTGATCGACGCGCAGTTTTACGTGGAGGGCGGCAAAACGCTGATCTCCACCGGCATCGGGCTAACGTACGAGGCCGAGCCGGACGTGGCGGCCGCGCTGCAAACGCAGGAGCATAACCGCCTGCACCTGGGCATCCGCGGCAACAACGTGGCGTTTTCCTTCCAGGGGGGTGGCGAGGGCTGGCTGCGGGGCACCGTGTTTGCCAACGAGCCTATCGGCAACAGCGTCATCATGACGGTGCAGCTCGGCCCGGAACAGATACGCGTGGTAGCGCCCAACGACACCAACGCGGCGCTGGACCAGACCGTCTACGTCCGCCTCGCCACGGCCAACGTCCTGTATTTCGGCGCGGATACGCGGCGGTATATCGTGCGCCACAATCAGGAACAGGTTTCAAGCGTGGCGCACCTGCGGCGCGCCGGTCGGGAAGGAGGCGAAGCGTAATGGCACAGCTGGTGCTCAAGAATGTGTTCAAAAGCTACGATAACAACGGCAAGCATAAGCAAAACACCCCCTACGCCGTCAACGACCTGTCGTTTCGCTGCGAGGACGGCGAGTTTGTGGGGATACTGGGGCCCTCCGGGTGCGGAAAATCCACCACGCTTCGGATGATCGCCGGCCTGGAAAAAATCACGGCGGGGGACATCCTGATCGGGGATGTGCGCATCAACGACCTGCTGCCCAAGGACCGCAACATCGGCCTGGCGTTTGAGGATTACGCGCTGTACCCGCCGCTGACGGTGTTTGACAACCTCGCCTTCAACCTGCGCGCCCGCAAGGTGCCGGAGGCCGCCATCAAGGAAGCCATCCAGCGCATCGCGCCGCTGCTGAAGGTGGACGATCTGCTCCACATGAAGCCGCAGGCGCTCTCCGGCGGGCAAAAGCAGCGCGTGAACATCGCGCGGGCCATCGTCCGCAAGCCGGGCCTGCTCCTTTTGGATGAACCGCTGAGCCACCTGGACGGCAAGATGCGCCAGCAGCTTCGCTTCGAGATCAAGCGCATGCACCACGAAATCAAGTGCACCACCATCATCGTGACGCATGATCAGCTGGAGGCCATGAGCCTGGCGGACCGGATCGCGATCATGGATATGGGCGTGCTCCAGCAGATCGGCACTCCGCTGAGCGTCTACGACGACCCGGCCAACGTGTTCGTCGCGGGCTTCATCGGCGAGCCGCCGATGAACCTGCTGCCCGCGATCATCCAAAAAACGGCCGGCGGTTACTGCTTCACGTTCCAAAACAGCACCCTGCGCATTCCCGTGCCCACCCGTTACGACGAGGTGCTGCACAACGACATGCGGGTTACGCTGGGGGTCCGTCCCGTGGATGTGGTAATCGACCCGGATTCGGAACTGAGCACCGCCATACCCGTCGCGGTTTTCGAAAACCTGGGCGACGAGCGGCGCGTGGGCGTGCGCGTGGGAGAGAACCTGCTCAGCCTGACGACCACCGACGCCATCTACTATGAGCGGGGCGACATCGTCAAGCTGCGCTTCCAGTCCGAAAAAACCCACCTGTTTGACGCGACCACGGGCGTGCGCATCCGAAGCCGGCACATCACCGTGCCGCGGTTCTGATATGGATAGCGTCCGGCTCGCCGTACGGCTCATCCCGCACCCGATTCAAACGGTGCGGGATGAGCGCTTTGTGAAAGGGAAGCTCTGGATTTGGCCCTTGTGTGAGGCGCCGCTGCTCGCCGTGCTCCTCCTCACCGGGATGATCGACCCCGCCGAAGGGTTTGGACGGGACGCGCTCTCGTTTGTCCAGTACCTGTTTTCCTCGGTGATCGTCATCGCGGGCTCCATGGTGCTGACAGTGTTTAAGTGCTTCCTTTGCCTGTGGGCGGGGGGCGTGCGCAGCGGCTTTGGCGATTCGGTGCGAAACCTCCTGCCGCTGCTTTGCCTGCTGGCGCTTCTGGAAGCGCTCGCCACGGCGCTGCTGTTCGGACTTTCCCGCGTGGCGGGGGCAACCGTCTATCAAATTTTCGCGCAGGTTCAGCTGTTCGGGCAGGAGCTTCTGTTCGCGGCAGGCGCCGCGCTCTGGATGCACGAAGGGCCACCCCGAACGAATCTGCGCCGCGCGATTTCGGTCGGGCTGGCCTGCTTCCTGCTTTCCAGCGCGTGGCTGCTGTTGCCGGTGTTCTACTGACCTTCCATGACGCTGGCGTGCCGCGTGAGCTTCCACCCGGCGAAAACCGCCAGAGGAGCCAGCGCAACCAGCCACGCCAACAGGAGGTTGACGTCCTTGCCCATCACAAAGTACCCCGCAAAATACAGGTACAGCATGCCCAAGCCCCAGCCCACCGCCTTGCTGACCAGCGCGGCCCATTTCTTTTTCGGCAGAAGCTGATCGGCCAGGGCGCCGAACAGTTTGCGGACGAATAAGGTGCCCAGCACCGTAACCACCAGAATGATCAGTGCCACGTACATTCACCCCCTTATCAAATCGCGGTTCTTCGATTATGATAGTCGATGCGCCCGCGAAAGGACATCAAGAATCTTTCGATTTTTGGTAAACCGTTACGCGATTATCGCCGGCGAAGGAAAGGAAGAGATCATACATGCAGTCTTTTCAGGAGATGACGCTGGAGGAGCTCATTCGGGAAGGCGGATACGACTGCGATTGCGGGCGGCATCACGGCACCGGCCTGAAGTATTTGAAAATCGGCCGCGGCGCGGCGGGGTTCCTGCCAGAGGCGATGGCGACGCTGGGGTTCAAAAAGCCCTTTATCGTGTGCGACGCGCATACCAAAGCCGCCGCGTGGGAGCGGGTGCGGCCGGCGCTGGCCGCCGCAGGCATCGAGTATGTCCTCTACACGCTGGAGGGGGACCCCATCGAGCCGGACGAACACGCCGTGGGCGCGCTGTGCATGAACTTTGACCCCCGCTGCGATTGCGTGCTGGCTGTCGGTTCCGGCGTGATCAACGATTGCTGCAAGGTGCTGGCGCACGCCGTCGGCCGCCCGCAGATGGTGGTGGGCACCGCGCCTTCCATGGACGGCTACGCCTCCAACTCCTCCTCCATGATCCGCAACCGGGTCAAGGTTACGCTGTACAACGCCTGCCCCTGCGTGATCCTGGCCGATACCGACATCCTTTGCCAGGCGCCCGAGCGCATGCTGTGGGCGGGGCTTGGCGATATGCTGGCCAAATACATCGCGCTTTGCGAATGGCGCATTTCAAACATCGTAACCGGCGAATATTACTGCGAACGGGTAGCCGGGCTGATGCGGCACTCGCTGGACAAGATCGTGACGGCCGCCCCGCGCCTGATGACGCGCGATCCGGACACCATCGCGGCGATCGCGGAAGGGCTGATCCTCTCCGGCATCGCGATGAGCTTCGCGCAGGTGTCGCGGCCCGCGTCCGGGTTGGAGCACTATTTCTCGCACCTGTGGGAAATGTTCGCCATGGACCGCGGGCTGCCCACGGAGCTGCACGGCATTCAGGTCGGCGTGGGCACCCGGCTGTGCCTGCACATCTACGATCGCCTGCGCGCCGTGACGCCCAGCCGCGCGGTCGCGGAACAGGCCATGGCCGACTTTGACCCGGCCCGGTGGGAGGCCGAGATCCGCCGCATTTTCGGCAAGGCCGCGCAAACGCTGATCGACAGCGAGCGGACCCTGTGGCACCAGAACGACCCCGCCAACCATCAGCTTCGCCTGAACAGGATTCTCGGCCATTGGGACGAACTGCTCGCCATCATGGAAGCGGAATTGCCCGACACCGGGCGCATCGTTTCGCTGATGCGGCAGGTGGGAATGCCCATGCGGCCCGCGGACATCGCCGAGAGCGAGCAGGACACCCGGGACGCCTTTACCGGCTCCCGGAGCATCCGCGATAAATACCTGACCAGTTCCCTCCTGTGGGATTTGGGCCTGCTGGATACCTTCCCGCTGGACACCTGAGCGCCGCGTCTCACGGGCGTCGGCCGGCCGAACGGACGCCTGCGAAGGCCGAAGCCGCGGCAGGCCTCCGCGCAGCCCCGACGCGCGCCGAGAAGCCGGTGGTCAGGCAGGCCGGTCCAGTCGAATGGCGATTGCGGATCAGAACGGGATAACGCCGGGCGGCCCGCGCAGGGCGCCGCCCGGCGTTGCCGTGCGCGTCGGGCCTGCCGGGCAGGCGGAGCAAGCGCTCCGACGAATCCGCCCGGCCTGCCTGTTGGCGGGACGGGCGGGATGCGGCCTGGCGGCAGGCACGGCCTGAACGCGTTGCCCAGCGGCGGCAGAAAGCGCGTACAGACAGGCGGAAAAGAGCCGTCTGGCCGGAGCCGGCGCAACCGGGCCGCTCCGCGGACCGATCGGCTTTTCGGCTTGCCGCGAGCCAGTAGCGGATTGCATGGGCTTGGGCCATCCTCTCGAAAAACGGCAGCGGCATGCGCTGCCGCCTTCTGGCGGCCTGCGCGCCCGGCCAACGCGCCCCGCCGCCGGTTGCCGTGACCCGCGGCCTACGGCCCGGCGAAAAACCGCAGATATTCCTCCACCCGTTCCGGCCGGAGCGCGTGCCCGCCCGGGTGCGGGTGACATTCCACCTGCAGGCCGCGCGCCGCAAGCGCCAAACCCAGCGAGCGCGTGCCTTCGGAAAAGGGGTCGGTTTCGTCCCCGCAATCCAGGTAGAGGGCGAGCCGATCCAGCCCCCGCGACGCCGCGAAGCCTTCAAGCGGCTCTGTGGGCTGGGTATCCGCGCCGTCGTAGAGCCAGCGTTCAAACCGGTCGCCGGTAAAATCCCGGAAGACGAGCGCCGGGCTGTAGCCGGCCGCTTTGCCAAACAGCCCCGGATGGCGCAGGGCAATCTGCAGGGCAAACAGCCCGCCCATGGAAAACCCGCCGATCCAGCGATTGTCCGCTGTGGCGACGGTGGGGTAGCGTTGGTCGATCCACGGGATCAGCTCCCGGCACAGGAAGCGCTCCATGCGGGTTTCGCCGCGCGTACCGTCCTTCATGTCCTCCACGATCACGGCCGTCGGGTCGTAGCGGGTCAGGGGAAACACCATGATCAGCGGCCGGATAAGGCCCGCCGCGATCAGCCGCTCCGCGGTTTCGCCCGCGCCGGCGGTTTGCAGCCACATCGTTTCGGAAGTACTGTACCCGTGCAGCCCGTACCAGACCGGGTAATGCGCCCCGGCCTGATAGCCCGCGGGCAGCCACACCAGAACCGGCACGCTGCAACCCATGGCTTCGCTGGGTACGCGCAGGCGCGCCACCGCGGGCGCGGCCGCGGCGGCGCTCTGCGGCGCAGGAAGCCGCGCATCGGCTGGCCCCGCAACGGCAGGTCGGAGAAAGGCGCAGGCCAAGAGGACGGCCAGAACGGCGGATAGCGTCCGGCGGCCCCATCGGCCGGCCGGCAACGGGCGGCACATCTCTTTTCCCCCTTACGCCTGGCGGCGACGGGCGCGGCCACGCTGCCTACGGGGCGCAGACCCTTTTCCCCTTGCGTTTGGCGGCGACGGCATGGCTACGGCGACGGCAGGCAGGCTACGCACAGGGTAACACAGGGGGGGGAAAAAGTAAACCGCGGGCGGTCCCGCCCCGCGCCGCCGCCCGATACGGCGGGCGGGTTTTCGCCCCCTCCCGACCCGCGCGGCGAAGGCGCGCGGCCGCGGGAGTACGCCGTCCGCCAGAAAACGCCGACAGCCGGCCGGGGTTATCCCCTGCCGCGGACGCCGGACGGCGCGACGGCAAACAGTGGTTGCGCAACGGGTGTCCCGCCGGTATAATACAGGCACGGGCGGAAACCTGCGCGCCGGCCCCGGCGGGGCGATCCGGGCGAAGGGGTGCGCCGGCGTGCCGGCTTTTTGGCCGGGCGTGCCGGACAGGCGGCGGCGCGGCGCGATCCGCCTCGCCGGTACGCGGACGGAGGGTGTTGTGCGATG
Source organism: Clostridiales bacterium (assembly GCA_012517815.1). Classification (GTDB taxonomy): domain Bacteria; phylum Bacillota; class Clostridia; order Christensenellales; family Aristaeellaceae; genus CAXXOK01. The sequence goes on along the minus strand of JAAYUF010000057.1, from coordinate 3,908 downwards.
CGGTATGTCTTCCTGACCGGCGCCACGGGCGGGCTGGGGCGCGCGGTTGTCGAGCTGCTTTCGCGGCGCGGCTACGGCGTGTTCGCGGCAGGCACGAACGAGCGGCGGATTGCGGAACTGGCGGAGCTGCCGCGCGTGATCCCCATCCGGGCGGATGTGACGGACGACCAAAGCCTGCTGGCGGCGCGGGAAACCGTGCTTTCCCACACCCCGTCGCTGTACGCCGTGGTCAATTTCGCCGGGCTGACGGCCTTCGGCTCTCTGGTGGAAGGGGACTGCATCCCAACCATCCAAAGGCTATTGGACATCAACGTGACGGGAACGGCCCGGGTCAACCGGCTGTTTTTCGAGCTGGTGCGCGCGGGCGGCGGGCGCATCGTCAACTGTTCTTCCGAGGCCGGCTGGATGAAGCCCCAGCCTTTCGCGGGGGCGTATTTCCTCTCCAAGCGGGCCGTGGAAGCCTACAACGACAGCCTTCGCCGGGAACTGATGTTTTTGGGCGTGCCGGTGGTGAAAATCCAGCCCGGCTCCTACCGCACCGCCATCACCGACGCGGTGAACGAAGGGTTTGAACGGATGCTCGGGGAAACGCGGCTGTACGGGCGCGTGCTGAGCCGCATGAAGCCGATGATGGATCAGGAACTGAGCCGGAGCGGCAACCCGCGCGCGCTGGCCGCCGTGGTGCTCCGCGCGCTGGAAGCCCGGCGGCCGAGGCTGCGCTACCGCGCGGGCACGGGCAAGCTGCTGGCCCTGATGGAACTGCTGCCCGACCGTACGGTGGACTGGCTGTACCGGTTGGCGTGCGGCCGGGTTTCCCGCGCGGAGTGACCCGGCGCAAGCGCCGCCGTCCGGCGCGCCATACCCTTTGCGCCCCGGGACGGAGGATCCGCAAACGGCCTCGCCCGTCGACGCGCGCAGAGCGTGAGGGCGCGGACGGGCCCGCCTGCCCGCCGGGACGGTCGGGCGGCGGATACATCCGATTTTTTTCGCCCGGATTGCACGATTCCGGACAGATCGCGCGTTACTTACCATGGAGCGATAAATGGCCGCGCGCGCAGGCGCCGGCATCAGGAGGCTCAGGCATGCCTGATTTTGAGGAGCTCTACGAGCGGTATGCCACCGACGTGCTGCGCGTATGCTACTTCTACCTGGGAGACCGACAGAAGGCCGAGGATGTTTGCCAGGATGTGTTCGTGCGGCTGATGGTCAACGCCCCGCAGCTGGAGGAAGGGCGCGAGAAGGCGTGGCTGCTGAAGGTCGCGCTCAACCGCTGCCGCGATCTGTGGCGCGGCTCGTGGGCCCGGCGCGTGGTGCTGGGCAGCCCGGTGTTCGAGCTGATCCCCGCGCCGGACGACACTGCCCGCCGCGATGACGAGGAAGCCATGATGAAAGCCGTACACGCGCTGCCTCCGCCGTTTCGCGAGGTGATTATGCTGCACTACTACCAGAACTTCGGCATCAGCGACATCGCCGGCATGCTGGGGCTGCCCGAGGGCACCATTTCCAGCCGACTGTCGCGCGGCCGCAAAAAGCTGGAGACGATTTTACAGGAGGGAACGCGCCATGAATCGGCTTGATAACCTGCCGGAGATCGCCCGGCGCGAACTGGGCGGGCTGAACGCCGACGCGCGGCTGCTGGCGAAGATTCGCCTGGCCGCCGCCGGCCCGGCGGCGCCGCGCCGCGCAAGGCTCAGGCCCGTGCTGACGGCCGGCCTCGCGTTCGCGCTGTGCCTTTGCGTCGGCCTGTGGGCCGTGCCCGCGCTGATGCGCGACGGCGCGCCCGCCGGGCAGGGCGCCGGCGCCATTCTGGACACGCACGCCGCGGGCCAGGCGATCACGCCGGTCACGGGGGCGCAGCTGCGCGCGCTGGACGTGCCTTCGGGCGTCATCAGCGTGGGCGGATCGGCGGCGGACGCCGGGAGCTACCGCAATCTTTTCGCGCCCGAGCGGGACGGCAACTTTCCGCTGATCCTGGCCGACGGCGCGGCTTACCGCATGCTCATCAGCCCGACGAACATGAACGCGAAGCTGCTGGGGGAAACGCTGGGCACCGTGACCGAGTACACGCTGGAACCGGCGCTGAGCTCCGGCGGCGTGGTCAGCAACATCGTTTCCGCGGGGGAAACCGTCTATGCCGTAAAGGGCATGCGGGGCGCGCTGGCCGCCGCCTATGTCAAGGGCAGCCTGCGCGTGTTCCAGCGGGTCAGCTTCGCGGGCACGGCGCTGCTGGGCCGCGAAACGCTTGCGGATACGCTGGCCTCGGCCGACCATATCACCGCCATGGAACTGACCGGCGCGGGCGTGGTGGACAGCGTGCAGGCCGCGCAGGGCCTGATGCAAACCCTTTTTGACAACGCCGAGTATGAAAGCGCCTCCGTCGGCTCCGGCAGCACGCGCAGCCTGCTGATCGGCTTGGATAACGGACTTCTGATGCAGCTGATGGTCGGTGAAGATACCCTGAGCGCCTGCGGCACGTGGAGCTGCCCCGGCTTTTTGGAGGCGTACGCGCAAGCGATGGAGGGCGAAGCGGCTCCCTGACAGGCGAGGGATCGCGCGACCCCCGCGCCAAGCCATGCGCCCCGGACCCCTGCCCTGCGCTTTGGGAACCGGGCGGACGGTCCCCGCGCGCGCCCGACCGGCGCCGCGCCGCCGGCCCTACGCGCTTTGCGCGCAAACGGAAAGCCCGCCGGCCAGAGCCCGACGGGCTTTCCGTTTGCGCGCAAAGCCGAACTGTGCTATCATGGAACGCAGAGACGCCCGCCCGCCCCGGCCGTCGGGGCACCGCAAACAGGGGCGTCCTTCGGGAGGAGATCGGCATGCACGACAACCTGACGAGGGAGCAGGCCTTCGCCCTGCTCAAGCAGTACAACCACGAGGCGTTTCATCTCCGGCACGCGCTGACCGTGGAAGGCGTGATGCGCTGGTACGCGGTGGAGCTCGGTTTTGGCGACGACGCCGATTTCTGGGCAAACGTCGGCCTGCTGCACGATATCGATTTTGAGCGCTACCCGGACGAGCACTGCCAAAAGGCGCCCGAGCTGCTGCGCGCGGGCGGCGCGGGCGAGGAGATGATCCACGCCGTATGCTCCCACGGCTATGGGCTTTGCAGCGACGTGGCGCCCGAACACACCATGGAGAAGGTGCTTTTCGCCGTGGACGAGCTAACCGGCCTGATCGGCGCTGCGGCGCTGATGCGCCCGTCCAAAAGCGTGATGGACATGGAAGCCTCCAGCGTGAAAAAGAAATTCAAGGATAAAGCCTTTGCCGCCGGATGCTCCCGGGACGTGATCCGCCAGGGCGCGGAGGCGCTCGGCTGGGAGATGGACGAGCTGTTTGGCAGGACCCTTCTCGCAATGCGGTCCTGCGAAGCGCAGGTAGAGGAGGCGCTCCGCTGAACCGGTCGAGGCGGGCCGCAGGGTCTCGCCTCACGGCTTACCCCAGGGTCTGCCGCGGGCAGGGATCCCGGAACGCAGCCACGACGGGCAGGCCTGCACCCGGACGTCCCGGTCCGCGGAACCCTGACCGCGGCGCGACCGGCAGCCCGAAGGACCGGGACGCGAACGGCGGCGGCTGTCCGTAGGATGATCGTTACAAAGAGGGCGGCGCCCTTCTCCCTTTGGGGAGGGGCGCCGCCCTTCTGCCTGCGCGCCGGCAAGGTTCCCGGGAATCGGCCGGGGATCGCCGGCGTCCGTCGCTTACGCGAGCTTTGCCGTCAGGTTGACCTCGATATTGCCGCGGGTGGCGTTGGAGTAGGGGCAAACCTGATGCGCCTGCGCGATCAGATCGTCCGCCGTCGCCTGATCCACGTCCTGGAAGACGGCCTGAATATCCGCCGCCAGGGCGAAACCGCCCGCCTCGTTTCTCCCGATGCCCACGCTCACCTGCACCTCCGGCTGAGGGATCGCCAG
>JAAYUF010000056.1 GCA_012517815.1 Clostridiales bacterium | reverse complement strand
CGGCCTTTCACTCGGGCGTCCGCAAGCACACCCGGCGCACCCTTTCGCCCACATGTCCCCCCGCGTACCCGGCGCGGCCTTTCGCCCACATGTCCCCCGCGTACCCGGCGCGCCCTTTCGCCCGGACGCCCCCCGCGTACCCGGCGCGCTCTTTCGCCCGGACGCCCCCGCGTACCCAGCGCACCCTTTCGCCCACATGTCCCCCGCATACCCGGCGCGCCCTTCGCCCGCATGTCCCCCGCGTACCCGGCGCGGCCATCCTCCCCTCAACAGGCCGCGCCCGCAAACCCGCCGCCTGCCGGGCGCGCGGGTTTGCTTTGCCTTGCCGTTTGACGCACCCGCCGCGCCGTTGTATAATATCACATTGCCGACGGCCCGCGCCGCACGGCGAACCGCCGGAAGGGAGGTTCCCCGCTTGCTTGAATCCGCCGCATCGCTGCCCTTTACCATCGCCGGCGCCACCGTGCGCGGCAAACGGCTGGGCACGGAGCTGGGCTTCCCGACCGCGAACCTTGATTATCCCCCCGGCTCCGTGCTGCCGCCCAACGGCGTGTACGTGGCCCAGGCCACCGTGGAAGGCCGCCGGTACGCGGCCATCCTCAACCAGGGGCGGCACCCGACCGCGCCGGAAGGCCGCGCCACCATCGAAACCCACCTGCTGGACTATGCGGGCGGGGATCTCTACGGCCGGCATCTGACGCTTTGCTACCTGCATTACCTGCGCCCCGAACGGCGCTTTGCCTCGCTTGAGGCGCTTAAGGCGCAGCTTTGCGCGGACGAGGCCGACGCCCTGCTCTGGCTTGGCGTCCACGCCCCGGAGCTTGCCGATCTGGCAAGCCTCAACGCCGCCGAAACCGCCCGCCGCAAGCGCTGCGACGACGCGTGCCCGCCCGCCGGGCCGACTGCGGAGGGCTGAAGCCCGACCTGTCATCGCCATCCCATCGCGGCTGCCGATGCGTCGCAGCTTTTACGGCCGTGTGCCCGCCTTCCGGTCCGCTCGCCGGACGAACGGCCGCCCTGCCATCCCGCCGCTTCTTCCCCCCATGACTTTTCCGCCGACAATCCATAAAGGAGACCCTATGCAAGCGCAAACTCCCATTGAAACCGACCGCGTCGCCTACCGCTACGAGGAGGACGGCCCGCTCGCCGTGGATCACGTGAGCCTCTCCGTGCGCCCGGGCGAGATGGTCGCGGTGCTGGGCCACAACGGCTCGGGCAAAAGCACGCTGGCCAAGCTGATGAACGCCCTCTACCTGCCCACCGAGGGCCGGGTGCTGGTGTGCGGGCTGGATACCGCGCAGGAAGAGCACCTCTGGGATGTGCGCAGGCACGCGGGCATGGTGTTCCAAAACCCGGATAACCAGATTGTGGCGACCGTGGTGCGCGAGGACGTGGCTTTCGGCCTGGAAAACCTGGGCGTGCCGCAGCCGGAGATGATCCCCCGCATCGAGGACGCGCTGGCCGCCGTGCGCATGATCGATTTTGCCGCCGCCGCGCCCCACATGCTTTCCGGCGGGCAGAAGCAGCGCGTGGCCGTGGCGGGCGTTTTGGCCATGCAGCCCGATGTGATGATCCTGGACGAAGCCACCGCGATGCTGGACCCCTCCGGCCGGGAGGAGGTCTTTGCCACCGTGCGCAAGCTAAACCGGGACAAAGGCATCACCGTGGTGTGGATTACCCACTTCATGGAGGAAGCCGCCCTGGCCGACCGCGTGGTGGTGCTCCACCAAGGCCACATCGAGATGGACGGCACGCCCCGCGAGGTGTTCTCGCAGGTGGAGCGGCTCAAGGCCCTCGGGCTGGACGTGCCGCCCATGGCCGAGCTCAGCGGCATGCTTGCCGCCGGCGGCCTTGCGCTGCCCGCGGGCATCCTTACGGTGGACGATATGGTAAAGGAGCTGAGGGCATGCCTATCCAAGTCGAGCACCTGACGCACACCTACCTGCCGGGCAGCCCCTTTTCAGCCACAGCCATCCACGATATCACCCTGACCATTGAGGACGGGGAATTTGTGGGCATTCTGGGCCACACGGGCAGCGGCAAAACCACCCTCGTGCAGCACCTCAACGGCCTGCTCAAGCCCACCGAAGGCCGCGTGGTCATCGACGGCAAGGATATCACCCGCAAGGGCGTGAGCCTGCTGGACGTGCGCCGGCAGGTCGGGCTGGTGTTCCAGTACCCGGAGTACCAGCTTTTTGAGGAAACCGTCGCTAAGGACGTCGCCTTCGGCCCCAAAAACATGGGGCTTTCCAAGCCCGAGATCGACGAGCGCGTGCGCTGGGCCATCGGGCAGGTGGGGCTGGAATACGAGGCCGTGGCCGAGTGCTCGCCCTTTGAGCTTTCCGGCGGGCAGATGCGGCGCGTCGCCATCGCGGGCGTGCTCGCCATGCGGCCCAAAACCCTGATCCTGGACGAGCCGACGGCGGGGCTGGACCCGCGCGGCCGCCGCTCCATCCTGGGGATGATCAGCCGCCTGCACGCAGAAAACCACATGACCGTCCTCATGGTAAGCCACAACATGGACGATATCGCCTCCCTCGCCACCCGGCTGGTGGTGATGAGCAAGGGCGAGCTGATCATGACGGGCGTGCCGCGCGAGGTGTTCCGCCAGCGCGAGATCCTGCGCGCGGTGGGCCTTGGCGTGCCGCAGGGCGCGGAGCTGTGCCACCGCCTGCGGGAGGCGGGCTATCCCGTGCCCGAGGGCCTGTATACGCTCAGCGAGGCGCGCGACGCCATCCTTCGGCTGGCGGGGCGGGCCGTGCCCGACGCGGAAACCGCCGCGCCGCGTGCCTCCGAAACCGACCCCGGGGTAGCATCCTCTGGAACAGGCGCCGCCTCGGCCAAAGCCGGGGAACCCGCCGCCGCAGGCCCTTCCGCCGATGCGCCCCCTGCCGGGGACGCGCCGCGTGCCCCTGAAACCGACCCCGCCGGGCAGCCCCCCGCGCCGGACGCGCCCCTCTCCCCCGCCGCCCCCGGAAAGGAGGCGAATGCCTGATGCTCAAGGATATCACGCTGGGGCAGTACATGCCCGGCAACTCCGTGGTGCACAGGCTCGACCCCCGCACCAAGATCATCCTGACCACGGTGTACATCGCGATGATCTTTCTGGTGTCCAGCCCCGTGTGGTACGTGGTGCCCCTGCTGTATGTGACCCTCGCCGCGCGGGTGGCGGGGCTTTCCTTCCGGCAGATGCTCAAATCCGTGAAGCCGCTTCGGGTCTTGCTGATCCTCACGTTTGTGCTCAACCTGTTTTTCTCCGGCGGCACCACGGTATGGGTGCGCTGGGGCATTCTCGCCGTCACGCGGGAGGGCGTGCTGCTGGCGGTGCATTTCAGCATGCGGCTGATTTTTCTGGTGCTGGGCACGTCCATCCTCACGCTGACCACCTCGCCCGTTGCGCTGAGCGACGGCATCGAGATTCTGCTCAGGCCCCTGCGCGTGGTGCATTTCCCCGCGCACGAGCTGGCCATGATGATGACCATCGCGCTGCGCTTCATCCCCACGCTGATTGAGGAAACCGACAAGATCATGAAGGCCCAGCAGGCCCGCGGCGCGGATTTTGAAAGCGGGAATCTGATCGCCCGCGCCAAGGCGATGGTGCCGCTTTTGGTGCCGCTGTTTGTGAGCGCGTTCCGCCGGGCGGGCGAACTGGCCATGGCGATGGAGGCGCGCTGCTACCACGGCGGCGAGGGCCGCACCCGGCTGCGCATCCTGCGTTTTACCCGGGAGGACGCGCAAGCCTCCGCCGTATCGCTGCTCGCGCTGGCCGTGGTCATCGCCGGGCGGGCCCTGTTGTGACGGCCGGCCCCGCCGCCCCCGCGGACTGGGTGGCCCGTGACGGCCTCAACGCCCTGCCGGGCAGGCGGCGCGTGCTGCTGACCCTGAGCTACGACGGCACCGCATACGCGGGCTGGCAGCGCCAGCAAAACGCGGTGACGGTGCAGCAACGGGTGGAGGAAGCGCTGACCCGCCTCACGGGGGAACGGGTCGCCGTAACCGGCTCCAGCCGTACCGACGCGGGCGTGCACGCGCTGGGCCAGCGCGCCCATTTCGACACGCAAAGCCGCATCCCCGCCGACCGGTTCCCCTACGCGCTGAACACCTGCCTGCCCGCGGACATCCGCGCGCTGGCCGGCACGGAGGTGGACGGCCGCTTTCACGCGCGCTTTGACGCGCGGGGCAAAGAGTACCTCTACCGCATCCACAACGCGCCCCACGCCAGCGCGCTGTACCGCCGCCTGTGCGCCCACGTGCCCGTGCCGCTGGATCCGGAGGCCATGCGCCGCGCGCTGCCCGATGTGCTCGGCACGCACGATTTTTCCGCCTTTCAGGCCAGCGGCGGCACGGCGAAGACCACGGTGCGTACGCTCTACCGCGCGGAGCTCGCGCAGGACGGCGACGACCTGACCCTGACCGTATGCGGCAACGCGTTTTTATACAACATGGTGCGCATCATCGCGGGGACGCTGATGGAGATCGGCAAGGGCAAGCTGCCCGGGGACGCCTTCCGCCGCGCGCTGGCGACCGGCGACCGGCTTGCGCTGGGCCCCACCGCCCCCGCCCTGGGGCTGACGCTCGTCGCCGTGTTCTACGGCGACGAAGCCGTGCGGGAAGGCTTCGGTCAGCCGCCCGACGGAGGCCCCCGCGCGTCGCGTTAGCAGGATTTTCCGGCTAAACGGCGAATTTTCCTGTGTCCGGCGTAACAATCCGCCGGGGCTGCTGAACCAGGCGGCGGGTCGGCTTGGGTTGGCGGTTCGCCGCGGGTTCGCGGTTGCCGCAGATGCGGGGCCCGGCGCAGTACCCGCGGCTTGCGGCATCGGCCTTGCGTTCCGGAGCCCGAAACCCTGCCGGACTGCGCCCGCAAAGCGGCGGCCTGCGCGCCGCGCAAAGGCAAGGGCGCGGTTCCCCGCCGCGCGGGTCGGGCACGGCGCCCGCTGCGCGCCAAAGCGGGCAAAACGCGCACGCCGCAAAGGCTCTCACGCCGGTTTACGCCGCGCGAAGATTCGGCCTGCGCATTCCGCGCCGCGTAAATGGCACGGGCGCGGTTCCCCGCCGCGGCGGCATCCAAACACGATCAACGCCTTACACAGGCTTACGGGCGGCGCTCCTGCCGCGCAAGTCCGTCACGGCATTCACGCCGCGGCGGCAGGACCTCGGCACAGGCCGATACTGGCAACAAAAGGGGTAGAGCATGGCAAGCGTCAACGATCTCGCGATTGATCTGGGCACCTCCAACATCCTCATCTACATGAAGGGCAAGGGCATCATCCTGCGCGAGCCCACGGTGGTCGCCATCGACCGCGACACGCGCGATGTGCTGGCCTTCGGCGAGGAGGCGCGCCGCATGATCGGCCGCACGCCCAGCAATATTCTGGCGCTGCGCCCCCTGCGCGAGGGCGTGATTTCGGATTACGAGCTGGTCAGCTTCATGCTCAAGGGGTTTGTGCTCAAGGCCATCGGCAAGCACATGTTCGCCCGCCCGCGCGCCATTCTGGCCTTGCCCACGGGCGTCAACGAGATGGAAAAGCGCTCCATCATTTCCACCATGTTTGACGCGGGCATGCGCCGCACCCAGCTGCTGGACCGCACCCTCGCCGCCGCGCTTGGCGCGGGCCTGCCCATCGACGAAGCCTACGGCACCATGATTGTGGATATCAGCGCCGGGGTGAGCGACATCGCGGTGCTGTCGCTTGGCAAAGTGGTGGTGAGCGACTGTTCCAAGATCGGCGGGGACAAGCTGGACGACGCCATCATCCGCCACCTCCGGCGCAAGCACAATCTGCTGATCGGCGAGCGCACGGCCGAGGAGCTCAAGATCAACATCGGCTCGGCCATCCCGCGCGACGAGCAGCTTTACATGGAAGTCACCGGCCGCAACCTGATCACCGGCCTGCCCAAGACCATGCGCATCACCAGCGACGACGTGACCGAAGCCATCGACGAGCCGCTCCAGCAGCTCATCGAGAGCATCCACGGCGTGCTGGAGCACACCCCGGCGGAGCTGGCCGCGGATATCTTTGAGTACGGCATCCTGCTGACCGGCGGCGGCGCGGAGATGTTCGGCCTGTGCGAGGCCATCGCCGACGCGCTCAAGGTGCCCTGCTCCTGCGCGGAGGATCCGCAGACCAACGTAGTCATCGGCTGCGGCAAGGCCGTGGAAAACATGGCGTACCTGGGGCAGTTCCTGGACGATAACCGGCGGCGGCTGATGCGACGGTAAGGGCGGCTCCGTCCCCGCATGGGGCGGCGGGCAGACCGGCCAAGCCGCGGCAGACGCCCGGCGCGCATGCCCGTGTGGTCAGGCGGCCCGGCGGAAAGTGAAAGGCAGGCGAAATCCCGTGAGCACGCGCGTACGGCTGGAAAAGGAAATGGAAACCCTGCTGATTCCCCTGTACGGGAGGATGCGCATGACCCGCGCGGGCGTCTGCGACGACCCCTACGCCGAGCGCACGGTCGCCGCGATCGACTACGATTTTGCCAAATTGAAGATTGCCGGCAAGGTGCAGGTGCTCATGGCCGTGCGCAGCCGGATTTTTGACGATCTGGTCCGGCGCTGGCTTGCCGAGAACCCAGGCGGAGAAGTGCTCAGCCTGGGCAGCGGGCTGGACGCGCGGCACCTGCGCCAAACGGGCTACGCCCGCTGGACGGATCTGGATTTCCCCGAGGTGATCCGCCTGCGGGAAGCGCTGCTCCCGCCCGCGCCCCACCACGGAAGCATCGCCTCCTCCGCGACGGAATGGGCCTGGCTTACCGCGTACCGGCCCGCCGCCGACCGCCTGCTGGTGGTCATGGAAGGGCTCAGCATGTACCTGCATCCGGAGGACGTCTACACCCTGCTGAGCCGGCTGGCCGGCCTGTGCGGGCAGGTGACGTTCATGCTGGACGCGTATTCCACCCTGACGGCCCGCAAGGCAGGCCTGCAGCCCAGCCTGCGCCGGACCGGCGCGGTGATCCGCTGGGGCGTGGACGACCCCGCGGAGATCGAACGCCGCACGCCGCTCAGGCATTCAGGTACGGTCTACCTGACGGACGAGCGCTACACCGCGACGCTCGGGCGCTTCTACAAAGCCGGCTTCCGGCTGGCGGCGCGCTTCGCCGCCGCGCGGGAGGCGCACCGGGTGCTGATCTTCCGTGCCGAAGGCGCGGCAGGGCCAGCGCCGGGTGCGAGCGGCGGCGCCGACGGCGCGAAAAGCCCCCCGCTCGGCTAACCCGGCAAGCGCCGCCGCCCGGCGGCATCTTCGGCCGGTTAGGGAAATCATCCGCGCGGATCAGCGGGCAAGCGCCGCCGCCCGGCGGCATCTTCGTCCGGGTCGGCAGCCCCGGCGCGCGGCTCACCCTGCGTTCCTCCGCGGTACGCCGTTCCTACACGGTGCGCATGACCCCGCGCCGACGCGCGAGCCTCGGGCGGCCGGGGCGTGGTCCGCAATGTCCGGCTGACCCGCAAGCAAAATCCAAACGATTCCGACAGATCGAAAGGGGAAAGACGATGGTTTGTCACAGATGCGGTAGCTCCAACGTGAATGTTCAGGCGGTATCGGTGGTGAGAAACAAGCATCACGGCCTTTTCTACTGGCTGTTTTTCGGCTGGCTGATCGATCTGCTGCTGTGGATTTTCCTGACCATCCCGCGGCTGCTGATCGCGCTTTTCGGCAGCAAGCGGGTGAAAACCAAGGTGCACACCGAAGCCGTGTGCCAGAACTGCGGGTACCGCTGGCGGGTGTAGGCAACCTCCCGGCCGTGCCGGCGATCCAAAAACAACCGGCGCGGCGGCTTCCGCAGGGCCGGCGCCCTTCGTTGATCCGTTTTTCATGCAGGCGTGCGTCAAAGCGCACGGGCGGTTTCTTCCGCGACGCGGAGCGGAAGCAAAGGCGGAGCGGGCTGCGTCGGGCTTCCGCGCCAAAGGCATCGGAGAAACGCGACGGGGGTTGGCGTCGTTCAGGGTTCAAAATCGCGCGGCGCCGCCAGCGCCGCGCAGGAATCCCCGATACAGGCAAAGGCACGCCGCCGGATGGCCGGGCCCTTTGCCTGTGTCGCAAGCCGCTGCCGTCGGCGTTTGATGCTCCTTCCGTTCAGGAACGCATCCATGCGCACGGGCGATTTGCTTCTGGGCCGACGAGCGGCAGCGAAGGCTGGGCGGCGCAGCGTCGGGCTTCCGAGACGAAGCCGCGGGAGAAAAGTGGCGCAAGCGCATAGCGTTCATGGTTTGACATGGCCTTGGCAGGGTTTCCCTGCAGGACCCGGCCGGTAGCCGGGTATCAAGGGATACCCGGCTGCCGGCACGGCCCGGGCGCAATGGCTATGCCCCGCCCGCCCCCTACCGGCAGATGTGCCGCACCAGGCCGTCGATGTAAATAGGCGAAAGCTCCGCCTGAATCAGCGGCCGGGCATAGCTTAAAAACGCCGGCAGCATATCGGTGTGGGTTTCGTTGATCCAGTCCGGCGGCACCTTCTTTTCCAGATTGGCCACCCGACGCACGTCCACCGCGTCGGTCACATACTGGTAGGGATCGTTGGACAGGCGGCGAATGCCGATCATCTCGCCCGTGTGCCCCTCCAGCGCCGCCTTTACCGCCGCGCCGCCCACCTGATAGGCTTCGGTGATATCGGTGCGGCTGGTCATGTGCGCGGCGCAGCGTTGCAGGGTGGAAAGCTCGATGCAGCGGGTTTTGGTTTTCAGGGCCTGCGCCACGCGGTTGGAAAGGTAGCGCGCCGTGCCGGTGAGGTTGGTGTGCCCGAAGGCGTCCACGCGCCGCTGATCGTCGGACAGCAGGCAGACGTACTCGCCGTTTGGCTGCTTTACGCCTTCCGACACCGCGATGACCACGGAGGCGCGCTCCCGCTGCATACGGTCGACCTTTTCGATGAAACGCTCGACGTGAAAGGGGATCTCGGGCAGGCAGATCATGTCCACCCCCTCGCAATCGTCCCCGCGGGCCAGCGCGGCGGCGGCAGTCAGCCAGCCGGCGTTGCGCCCCATGATCTCCACAATGGTCACGTACGGGGTCCCGTAGACCGTCGCATCGCGGATCAGTTCCTTCATCACGACGGCGATGTACTTGGCGGCCGAGCCGTAGCCGGGCGTGTGGTCGGTCTCCAACAAATCGTTGTCGATGGTCTTGGGCACGCCCATGAAGCGGATGGGGCTGCCGATGGCCCGCGCGTAGTCGGAGAGCTTGAGGATGGTATCCATGCTGTCGTTGCCGCCGATGTAGAAGAAGTAGCCGATCTCCAGGTCGCTAAGCTGTTTAAACAGCCGGCGGTACAGCCCCTCGTCCTGCGAAGGGTCCGGGAGCTTGAACCGGCACGAGCCCAGGTAGGAAGACGGCGTGCGCTTGAGCAGCTCGATTTCCAGACTGCCGGGCAGCCGTTCGCCCAGGTCGACCGTTTTGCCTTCCAGAAAGCCGGCGATCCCGTTGACCATGCCGTAGACACGCCCGACGCCGCGGCGCTGCGCCGCCTGAAGCACGCCCGCGAGGCTGGAGTTGATGACGGAGGTTGGCCCACCCGACTGTCCGACGATCACATTCATCGCTGTTTGCCTTTCTTTTCGCAGGGGAGGTCGGCTCCCCCGGTTTCTGGTCCCTTCAGCATGGCACCGGTTTCACATGCAATGATTCGCACCTGAGCACGGGTTTTCCTGCCGGCGCAGGCGCAATTTTCGCGAAAATTCGAAGAAGTGTCGCAAGGGCTATGCAGCGCTTGCCGGGAAGGGGTTTGCGGGCACTGCCCGCGACCGTGCCGGTCCGCGCCCGTGGCGATGGTCGCGCAAAGGGCCGGCTCGTCGCGTTCGCCTCCAGCCGGATCGACAGGCCGGCGCGATGCGGTCAACGGACGATCGGCTTGTGGACATCGTCAACGATAGCCGACGGATCATCCGAAGCGGGCGTCATGATTCTCTTGACATATTCCTTATTATTACCTATAATTCCATATTAACAGATAATAAGGAGGTTCAGGTTATGATCGGCTCTTTTTATACCGTCGACCAGATCGCCGAACTGCTGCTGATCCACCCCAAGACCATCCAGCGCTATATCCGCGAAGGCAAGCTCCACGCTACTAAAATCGGCAAGCGCTGGCGCGTTTCCGGGCACGATCTGAGCCGTTTTACGGAGGATGCCCCGGGCCTCGAAGGGGAAAAGCCTCCGGCCGCAGCCCCGCGGGAACGCGTGAAAGCCTCCGCGGTGGTCGATATCGCGGTGCGCGGCCAAACCGAGGCCACCCGCCTGATCCACGGCCTCAACGCCGCCCTGTGCGCGAAACCCCCGGAATACGGGCAATCGTCCATGGTAGCGCAGTATCTGGAACCGGAGGACACGGTGCGCCTGTCCCTGTGGGGTAACGCAGCGTTCCTGGCCGCGCTGCTGGATACCGTCCAGGCCTATCTCTCCGCGGAGGACGGCGAGAGATAAGCCCCGCGAAGCGGAGGCTCGTCGGCCAGCCCTGCGGATGCCGTGCAGGAATCCCCGGCGGGCCAGCCCTGCGGATGCCGGGCAGGAATCCCCGGCGGGCCGCCCTGCGGATACCGTGCAGGAGTCTCCGGCGGGCAGCCCTGCGGATGCCGGGCAGGAATCCCCGGCGGGCCGCCCTGCGGATACCGTGCAGGAGTCCCCGGCGGGCCAGCCCTGCGGATGCCGGGCAGGAATCCCCGGCGGGCCGCCCTGCGG
>JAAYUF010000055.1 GCA_012517815.1 Clostridiales bacterium | reverse complement strand
GGTACTGAACGCCGACGGTGACGGCCAGCTGGCGCAAGCCCCCGCCGGAACAGAAGCCTTCGAAAGAGCCGCGTTTGCCGTAGCCCGCAGGGCCGAAATCGTACAGCCGCCAGTGCCCCACCTCGCCCGCGTCGCCCGTCGCCCCGCGGAGGATGTCTCCGTTGAGGATAATCCCCGCGCCAAGGCCTGTGCCGAAGGTCAGAAAAATCATGCTGGAGGCGCCGCGTGCCGCGCCCCAGCGCCATTCCGCGAGGGCGCAGGCGTTGGCGTCGTTTTCCAGTACGCAGGGCGCGCTCAGTCGGTCCGCCATGGCCTGCGTCCAGGAAAGGCCATGCCAGCCGGGTAGGTTGGGCGGGTTTTGCAGCACGCCGCGTTCCGCGTCCAGCGGCCCGCCCACGCTGATGCCGATGCCGGCGACCGTCTCCCCCTGCCGAAGCTGATCGGCGAGCATCGCAAGACGTTCCATCGCCTCCGACTGATCGGCCGGCGTCGGGATCGCATCGCGGCTCACGATACGAAAGCCGTCCTCTTCCTCGCGGCCCAGGCTCACCGCGCACTTCGTACCCCCGATATCCAGACCGATGTAGGATTTCATGCCTGCGCGCCTCCGAACAGCAAAGCCTCCGCCGCGATGCACAGCGCGTGGTATATGGGCAGATGCAACTCCTGAACGCGGTAGGTTTCCCGCTCGGGCGCCTGCAGGCAAATGTCGCAGTACGAAGCAAGCCGCCCCCCGGCCGCGCCCGTCAGTCCGATGACCCCCGCGCCGCGCGCCCTGGCGGCGATCGCGGCTGCGCATACGTTGGCGGCGTTGCCCGAGGTGGAGATGCCCAGCAACACATCCCCGGGGCGCGCGTACGCAAACGCCTGCTGCGCGTAGGTCAGGTCGCCGCGCACATCGTTGAGGAAGGCGCTGCTCATGCCGCTCAGGCCCTGCAGCACCAATACCGGGAGGGCGCGTTGCAGGTGCGTGGCAAGGTCGCCGTCGTCCCCCGCTTCCGCCAACGCGGCTCTTTCCCCGGCGTTCAGCGGGCGCGGCAGCAGAAACCCTTTCATCAATTCTCCGGCGATATGTTCGCAATCGCAGGCGCTTCCCCCGTTGCCGCACAGCAACAGTTTGCCGCCGCTTTGAAAGCTCTCGGTCAGCATTTGCAGGGCTTGCTGCAGACTTTCGCCAATGCCGTTGAGGTTTGGGTGTTCCTCCAATAGCCGCTCAATGGCGGGGTGCCGTTGTGCCATGCTCTCCATCCTCTCCGTGGCGTAACGCCGGCGGCGCTCCGGCGCGGCTATGTGCCGCCGAGGCGCGGATCGCGCCGTACCGATGGTCAAAAGGCTTATCGTCAGGGCATTCTTTCTTTTCCGTAATCCATCATGGGGCGGGGTGCGCGCAAAGGAATCGCGGGCCGTCCGGGAACCTCGGCATTGAAGTTTGGCTTGCCTCGCTGCCCTTTGGGCGTCGGCTTGCTTTGGCATGCCGCCTGAGCCGATGCCTTTGGAGCGCCGTGCCAAGCCCCGCAAGGCTTCCCCCCTTGGCCCGGCTCCGCCGCGGCGGGGGTTTTTCGACAGGCAGAAAGCGGAGGATCGGCCGCCGTCGCTTGCCCGATATTCCTTTTCCGCTATCAGCGCAGCACGTTACGGATCAGCACATCCGCAACGCGGCTGTCAAAGTGGCTTCCCGCACAGCGCCGGATCTCCGCGACCGCTTCCTCGTGGGTCATGACTTGGCGGTAGCCGCGGTCGGTCGTCATGGCGTCATACGCGTCCGTAATGGCGACGATGCGTGCAAGCAGCGGAATCTCCTCCCCCCGGAGCCCATCCGGATACCCGCTGCCGTCCCATTTTTCATGGTGGCGCAGAATGATTTCCGCGACGTTTTGCAGCTCCGGTACCGACAGCGCGATACGGTAACCGGCTTCGGGATGCTTCTTGATCTCCGTCCACTCCGCGTCGGTCAGCTTGCCGGGCTTTTTAAGGATGCTGCTGTCGATACGCACCTTGCCGATGTCGTGAAGGTAGGCTCCCAGCTCCAGCAGATCCAGCTGTTCGCCGATCAGCCCGAGCTCCTGCCCCAGCCGGCGCGACATACGAGCCATCCGCTCGCAGTGTTCCTCGGTTTCAAAGCTCTTCTCGTACAGGGTCGCCTTGATCGAGGTCAGAATCGCGCTGTGCAGGCTCTTTTTGGAGAGCAGCTTGTGGGTGAAGAGGTAGTTTTCGGCGGTTCGCATGGTGTCGTACAGCGACTGATCGGCCTTATCACGCGTGGCGAACCCGAACGACAGGCTGGTACGCCCCTTTCCGACCCCGGCGCCCGCGGTGTGCGCCTCCATCGCCTCCCGAAGCCGGATGCAGATTTCGCTGGTCTCCCTCGCGTCCGTGTTGGGCATCAGAAGTAAAAACTCATCGCCGCCGTAACGCACCACCAAATCCCTCGGACGTGCCGCCGCCTGGAGCATCCGCGCCACACCGCGCAGCAGGGCGTCGCCCTCCTCGTTGCCAAAGGCATCGTTGATCAGCTTGAGTCCGTCCACGTCGCACAGGATCAGCGATAGCGGCAGGTACCCCAACCCTTCGTACCGCGCCGTCTCCCGGTCGAGATAAGCCCGGTTGTATACGCCGGTCATCGCGTCCACGGTATAGGCGTTAAGCAGCGCCTCGTCCTTGCGCCGTCGCTCGGTGACATCCTCAATGTGACAGAGTACGCGACCCATCGGCGGGCCTTGTTTGCCAAGGCGCGTAAGCGTCAGGTGCGCCCACATCAGCCGGCCGTCCGGCATGTTGATCGGCTTTTCCGCCTGGTAGCTGTTGGCGCTGCCGGAGAGAAACGTCTGAATCGACTCCGCGTCGCTGGGCTGTTCCGCCTGCGGGATCAGGGCTTCCCCGAGAAAGCGCGCCGTGTCGCCCGGCTTCTCGCATGTAATGCTTGTGAAGCGGTCGTTGGCGCGCGCGATGCGGTTGCTTTCCAAAATGGCGATGCCGATGGGCGCCTGATTGTACATGACGCGCAGTTGTTCCTCATGCTCCCGGAGTTCCTTCTCCGTCTCCATCTCGCGGTAACGGGTTTTGATGACCACGCCGATGAGCACCGTACCCAGCGGGAACAGGATCAGAACCGGCAGGGTGATCGCCCGCAGCACTTCCAGCGTGCGCTCCCATGGCTGAAGGAACATGCAAAGCAACATCAAAATATGCGTCAGGAACCCGAACAGGTAAAGGTTGCCGACCGTCAGCGAACCCATGGTACGTTTCTGCCTGAGGGCCAGCGACCGCCAGACGAGGCCGAAGGCCATCGTCACACAGGTGACAATCACCCCCAACAGCGCACTGGGCCCGCCCATGTAGATCCGGTAGGCCACGATAAAAGGCGTGGCGGTCAGCGCCGCGACGGGGCCGAAGAACAGCGCCAGCACGCTGATGAGGATGGAGCGGGTGTCAAACACCACCCAGTTGGTCAGCGCAACCGTATTCATCAGCAGAAAAATGCCGATGATCCCGCCCAGCACGCCCATGAGCAGATCACGCCGGACGGTGTTGCGCAAGGTTTGAAAGTACAGGAGATTCATCAGAATGCTCGCGGAGAGTAGAATCGATATGTTGACGAAAAGGCCTTTGAAGAACTGGATATCCAACCCCTGGCACCCCCTTCCCTTCGACGCGTCGCCATACCGAGCAGGCTCAAACCAGTCGTCCGGCGAATAGGTACGGAAGGTAAGCTATGTAACGATTGTATCAGTGTATGGCGCGAAACGCAACAGAATCGAGGGTGTAATTTTTCTTTTTACCGAGAGGGCCATTTCCGTCCCGCCGGGTCGGTGGCTCTTGAGCCGTCCGCAAGGAACCGGCGCCTCCCCAAGGATGCCGCCAGGGGTTTACGCACGTTTCCGGCGAGCCGCAAGACCGCTGCGATCCGCTCGGACACGCAGCCGAACCCGTCGCCGCTTCGCCGTAAAACCCGGCAGCCGGTTCGTCGGGGTTTGTGACCAAGGGGCGGGGTATGCCGCCGGTCGGGAGGTAAACCATACAGCATCGATGAACTGGCAGGTCCACGCCCCCTCTGCGCGTCCCGTTCCGGCGGACGGTCATGCCGGAACGGGCGGAACAGGTGAAGGGAACGGGATCGGCGGGGTCGGCCGCGTTCGCCGGTTCCCCGCCGCAGGGCGTATCGCGCGCGGCGCTCCGCCGCTTGGACAAGGCCGTTCCGTATCGCTCTGAGCGTGCCGTATGGCGCGGCTTGACTAATCGTCTTTGGGTTCGTCCCGGTGTCCCGTTTTCCTGCTTGCAACCTCCTGTCGCATCTCGCGCAGCACTTCCCGGAAGATGTCCACCACATCGGGGTCGAACTGTGAGCCCGCGTTGCTCCGGATCTCCGTTTCGGCTTCTTCCTCGGAAATCCCCTGATGATACACGCGGTTTTCCGTCATCGCGTCAAACGCGTCCGCCACCGATAGGATGCGGGAAAGCAGGGGTATCTCCTCGCCGGCCAGCCCCTTTGGATAGCCGTGCCCATCCCAGCGTTCATGGTGCGTCAGGATGAGGTCGGCTACCACCGTCAGTTCCGGCGTCGACTGGGCGATGCGGCTCCCGATCTCGGGGTGCTTTTTCATTTCCACCCATTCGTCGTCCGTCAGTTTGTCGGGTTTTTTCAGGATCCGGTCGTGGATGCCGATTTTTCCGATATCGTGCAGCATGGAAAACAGACGCAGCCTGTCCAGTTGATCCTGCGAAAGGCCCATCCGTTGCCCGATGCGCTGGGAGAGCCGCGCGATCCGTTCCGCGTGCGCTTCCGTTTCAAAGCTGCGCTCGTACATGGTCGCCATGATGGACGTCAAAATCGCGTTGTGATGGCTTTTCTTTTCCAGCAGTTTTTGACGGGCCAATGCGTCCTCGGTGCGCTGGAAAACCTCCGCAAGCCCCGTCCCCTCGTCCTCCCAGACGCCAAGGGCGATGGACAGGCTGATCATCTGCGACTGATCCTCCAGCATCGCGTTACGGTTATCCAGCGCGTCGCGGATGGAGGCCAGCAGCGCGGCCGCGTCCGAGGGTCCGGTACAGGGGGCCAGCAGAGAGAACTCGTCCCCGCCGGTACGTGCCAGCAGATCGCCGGGCCTGCAACAGGCGGCCAGGATTGCCGCCGCGTTGCGAATCATCCGGTCCCCGGCTTCATAGCCGTACGCGTCGTTAATCAGCTTCAGGCTGTTGATATCCATCAGCAAGAGCGCCAGCGGGCGGGCGTCTTCCTTTTCAAACGAAGCCCTCGCGTTGTTAAAGTACCGCCGGTTGTACAGATCGGTCAGCGTGTCGTGCTCGTCCAGGTAGCGGATGCGAAGGGAGCGCTGCTTGGATTCGTGAATGTCCAGCACGATCCCCTCGATCGCTTCCACGCCGCCCAACGCGTTGTAAACCCCGCGGCTGGTTTGCAGCACCCACTTGCGCAGCCCCGAAGCGGTGACGATCTCATACTCGAATTTCAGCGCCTCGTTACGCCGGATCGTCAGCAGGTTGGCCTGCCACAGCGGCTCGCGGTAGTCCTCCGGGATGAGCTGGCCATAACGCATGCCGGCGTCCTCCAGCAGCGCTTCCTGCCGGTAGCCCGTCAGGGCGAGGCAACCCTCGGAGAGGAACTGCATCGGCCAACCGTACTCAAAACCGCACCGAAATGCCATGCCCGGCAGATTGGATAATAGCATCGCCTTGCTGCGCTCGCTCTCGTGCAGCGCTTCGGACGCCTTGATCAGCTCCGTTATATCCACCCCGGACGCGAGCACGCCGGCAGGTTTCCCGGTTTCACCGCGCAATACGGCCGTACGCCACAGGATGAGGCGTTCCTCGCCCGACGCCGTGAGGATGCTGCCTTGCCGGACCGTTCCCGCTTCCTCGCCGGCAGGCGGCGACAGTTGCAGCATTCGCCGGGCGGAGGCCCGCGATTCCGGCGCGACAAAGCGATCCACCCAGTTCTGCCCAACAATGGCGTTCGGATCACAGCCCAACGTCTGGCATCCGGCGCGGTTGATGAGCGTGACCTTGCCTTCCCCGTCCAATACCAGAATAAGCACCGTCGCGATATCCAGGTACATCTTCGCGCGATCCCGTTCGCGTTTGATTTCTTCCTCCACGCGGTACGCTTCCGTACTGTTATGCACGGTCGCGTTGCAGCGCAGCAGGCGGCCGCCGCCGTCCCAGACGCCTTGCGTACGGATTTTCAGGATGCGCTCCTCGCCGACCGACGGAAGGGTTCGGCAGATCAGTTCGGGCATCCGGTCGTCGGGGTTAAGCATCGCGCGCGCGAACGCCTCTCCGTCCTGCGGCATCAGGCGCTCGGACAGTTCCGACAGGCGCCCGCCAAACGATTCCTGCGAGATGTGGAGCATTGCGAGCAGTTCGGCCGTACAATCCACCAGTCCGGTTTGGACATGATAGCAGCAGCTGCCGGTATGCGCCAGCCGCTGCGCTTCCAAAAGCATGGCGCTTTTCACGCGCAACTGCTCGTTTGCATGGTACAGTTTCTTGAAATCGCCGTAGATCAGCAGACAAAGCAGCGATGCCGTGATCAACACATACAGGAGGCCCTTGATGATATTGATTGCGGAGACGACCGTAAACATGCCGACCTGTCGAACGACGACGGCCTCCGTTACAAGGATCCAGAAAGCGCCCAACAGGAAATACAGGCTGGCCATCCAAAGCGACCTTCGAAACGCGGCTCCGGACATGAGATGTTCCCGGCGGTGTTTATGCTTCATTGCCTAACCCTCCAGCAGTCTGTTGCGTACCGTCGGTAGGGCTGGTTCAACCATACGGGACCTTCTTGCTTGTATTGTACCTTTTACAGGGTTAAAAGTCAAAAACAGGCGCGCCGTACTTGGGAACCCGAGGCTTGCGCACCGGATCGCCATCGACCGGCTCCCGGTCCGAATCCAGAATGGAAGGTACCGCTGTGGCTGTGTATTCTTCCGTTTGATTGGTCGTTGCGCGGTATATTCGTGCAGGGCGTTGGTCCGGTATCGGCGATGTCATGCGATGTCCGCAGGCGCGGAGCCGTTATGCAAACGGCGAAAGGTTCTTCCTTCCAGGCCCTGCCTGCTTCGCCGGCGGAACGCTTCGCCGCCTCTCTGAAGGCCCTTTCCCGCTCGCGTTCAGCTTGCCGCTCTTGGGCCGGTCATCGTAACCTACAGCCTGCCATGGTATCGTTTTCCGGGCTGGTTATCGGGTTACGGTTTGTTGCGTTTGTTGATCTCACCGCCCCAAAGAATGATGAAGGATCCGTCGAAAGTTCTATCGTGAGTCGTAAGTTCTATCGTGAGTGAAAGCGTTGACAAACGGGTCGACAAATGCTAGAATACTTTTCGTTGTCCAGGTTAGCAGAATGCATGATCATTCTGAAGCCATTCCCTGCCTGTCCGCACGACCCATTAGCTCAGTTGGCAGAGCACCTGACTTTTAATCAGGGTGTCCGGAGTTCGAGTCTCCGATGGGTCACCACGCAAAACCCCTTGAACCGTAAGGTTCAGGGGGTTTTGCGTGGTAATGACCAATAACAAAAGTGGCGTTCTTCGCCTTTTTCTGACCTACTTGGTAGTCAAAATGGAAATCGGAGTTTTTCATAATACGATATGTTCATTGCCCTTAATGATCATACCTATGAAGGTGCTTCCAGAAGAATCCGGAGATAAACAACAATTTTCTACCCCGATTCTTCCAACTCCACAAATCAGTATTCGGCATTATGAAAAAGGATCACTTGCCGTTCGCCCGCGCGGCAGATGTACCGGATGCCCTGTCCTCCGGCCTTCAGAGCCCGCGCTTAGCGCACGTCCATGATCTGATCGATCAGGCATCCCTCTCCGCCGGCCTCATCATCCCGGAACACCAACGGTTTGATGGTTTCGTCCGGCAGGTGGTCGGCACGCACTTTCACATAGTGTTTGTACCGGTTGGGTCGTTTGCATGACATCGTCTATACCTCCCGTTATCCGGCGAAGAAAGGCAGCGGATGAATCCAATGATCTTCTTTGGGGTTTATCTCCGGAAAACGCTTATTCACAAGTACGACGCCCCGCGCAAAATCTGGTGACCCTATCGTCGCCGCAGGGTATCCACAGATCCTTCCAGCATCTCCTTTCGACACCTCGCGCTGATTCGTCGCCCATAGAAGAACCAACTGCACCGGTTCTGTATATGCCACCAGTTTTTTCTATTCCTTACAACAGGTTTGTTTCATCCGCCGCCGGGTCATGGTTTTCCATCCTTTGGGTTTTTCTTATGAAACCATGCTACATTCGTTACCGATTGGTGTTGCTAATCCGTTGGAATCCAACATTGGGCGGTCTTGTCATACGGGATCGTTATTGACACATCGTAGTATCGGCTGTATAATTTAAATACAAGCTATATGTGTAACCAAATTACATCTGATTGATACTGATTTGTTTGATGGTAAGTGAACGACCGACAGCATTTCAGTTTTTTGTGTTTCCTACTTGCTGACTGTCCTGTCCGGCGAGGTGATTAGGATGAGCAAATTGGGGTTGTTCGTACTTGCTGTATTGCTATTGGTAACTATGACCGCGCCTGCTAACGCAACACAACCTGACGACGAAAAGACCTGTTTGATAGCAAACGAGTTCACAATGGTTTGCCCTGATGGCTGGAAAACCAGCGACACAGCCTATGCATCCACCAGCAAAGGGAAGTACGTTTGGCTCTACCTGCTTTGGAACAGCGATACATGCATCAGTATCAGCAAAGAAGATTTCCGGAAAAAGTATAAGGATTTTGACCTTGCCTCCGCAACGCGGGAGAAGATGAACGATGTATACAAAGCCTATCTTAAGGATCGTCCGGGAAGCGGTGCTTTCAAAACGGCTTATCTGCACACCATCTATGCGGACAAAGACTGGATTCCATTTTTCGTCAGCCGCTGCGTAGGGTCCGTGTATGGTGCGACCCCGAAGGAAGATCAACTGTACTACTATTATGAAGCCGTCACGTTTGTAGCAGGTTGGCGGATCAGTCTCATGAGCTATACCAATACCTCCGATCCAAGAGAAGACGCCGGGGACGCTGAGCTTTCTGCCCTTGAAGATATGGTTGTGTCGTTCGCATTGCAAAAATGACCTTGAGAAAGGGTGATACAGATGAAAAGGCTGTGTACCGCAGTCACAGCGTTGTTTGTTGTGCTTTTCCTGTGTTCAGCATTCACGTTTGCCGTCTCAGACGTCAATGATGGCGTTCGCCTATCCGAGATTCGCAAGATCGCGATCACTAACTACGGCCCTACGCCAGAACACATATGGAGTGAGTTTCCAATCGATTTAACCACAGAGCCACCGGACTCCAGTTCATCCGGCTACGATACGGCATCGCCGACGGTTAAACCAGCACATGCTACGCCGAAACCAACCTTCATTGTAGACGCGCCTGTAACCCGTCCACCGGAAACGATCGTTCATGTCTGGATGGAGCTGGACGGCTGGCAGTTTACGATAAACGACGATGGATATGCGATCATTATAGGGTATACCGACAAGAACGTGGTTGACCTTGTGTTGCCGGATTTCATCGGGGGCTACCGGGTGATCGCCGTCGGGGAATATGCGTTTTCCGATAAAAACGGCATATCCCCCTACCCGAACCTGAAATCTGTAGTCATTCCTGATACAGTACTGAATATCGGTTTCGGTGCGTTTTACAACTGCGGCGGCCTGGAGATCGTGACCCTCCCTGCGGGGGAAATAGTCATGGGCAGAGACCTATTCAAGGGTTGCGACAAACTGACGGTTCATGTCTTTGAAAAGAGTGTGGCGCATCAATATGCGGTAGCGAACCATATTCCCTTCAAGTTGATCGGAAACAAGTCTACGGCAAGCCAACCGGATGAGGCCATCATTTTCTATATGAAGCCCAATGGGACAGGGGTATCGCTAACCCGAAGCGTAGGGTTTACTGCCTACTACTACACCGATATGGGGTTTGACAACGACAATCTTTCAAGTGTCAGGATCAATGCGGAGAACGTGACGGTCAAGCTGTACGATGATTCCGAATTCACAGGAATATGCGTGATTTTGAGGGGAACGGGGCTATATAACCTAAGCGATTACGACTTTGACAATCGGTGTTCGTCCTACGCGATCAAGGAGTAAAGCGTTTGGTTTTGCGACATATCCCGGAACGGTGCTTTCATGGAACTGCTTCTACATCCTCAGCTATAGATATGAGAGATGAAGTAATTGACAGCCTTGCCCAGTCGCCGGTCCCTATGCGTATGAACGCATCAGCGGTTTAGTAATACCTCCTTTCCCTCCGTATGTGCGACTTGTCGTCGGGTTGATATGCAATTCCTCGGTTCTGGAGGGACAGCCAGCGCCAATAGGACGCGCAGCCTGGTTGCGCAGGCTACCGGGCGCTATTGTACAGCTTGCGTATTGTTACGGTTACGTTGTTATCAGCAGCGTCATACTCCTCAGTCGCGGATGCAATTTCAACCGTATACCGACCAACGTCCGACTCCCGCATCGGAACGGAAACGGTCTGGCTGCTGTGGGCATCCAGCGTGACGGGCGTGGAAAACAGCAGCTCCCCGTTCTCATCCCCGCTGCGCACCAGCAGCGTCGCCGTGCCGTACACGGTGCCGTTGTTGGTGACAGTCGCCAGAATGGTATTGCCGGTGGCATCCCTGTACTGACGCGCGCTTATGGCAAAGTCGACAAAGGCGAGCGAGAGGGAGGCGGAGTTGTTTTCAGGGGTCGCATCGATGCCGTCCCCGGGTAGCACCTGCACCGTGACGGCCTGTTGCAACATGGCGGGCTGAGGCGTAACCTCAACCGACAGCAACGTGTACGCGCCGGGCGCCAGGCTTCCCTCCGGTGAAACGGTAGCGGCCGGCTGCCCGCCGATGAGGACGCTGACGGCCCCGACCGACGTCGCGCCGGCGTTTTCCACGCCCATGAGCAGGGTTACGGCCCCGGTTTGCAGGTTCGGCATAGCATCCAGTGAAACCAGCCGCAGATCGGATCCCTGTGACAGGCGGGTGTAGCACAGGTCGCTCTTGAGCCGGAGGTCGCCGTTTGCGAACGTCGCGTCCGTCCTGCGGAAGAGGACGTCGATCGCGCCGTTTTGGCTGAAGGCGGCGAACGCGTCGATATAGCCCGGCACGTCCAGCGCCTGCACGGGCGCTTCCGACCGGCCGGGATACAAAGCGTACAGCTGGCTGCCGCCGGTGTCGGAGGTAGCGTCGTAGACGGTGTACAGGACGGCAGGGTTTTCCCCCGCGGTGAGCAGCTGGTAGTCGGCGGCGACGTTCATCTCCGCGCTCACCAGCGCCTCCGGGGTTGCCCCGGCGGTCGCCAGCGCGTTGAGCCCTCCGCCGGCATACCAGACCAGCCGGCTTTCCCCGCGCAGGTTCGCAAACAAGAGGTGATCGTTAGCGCCGGTTTCCACCGGCTGCACGCTGCCGTCGGGGCGGTACAGCCGCACCTGCCGGTCGTCGACGGTCAGCAGATCGTTATCCCGGTCCACAATCACGGCAAGGCATTCCTGCCCGCCCAGCAGGCCCAGAGCGAGCGATGTCACGGAGGTGCACTTTTCCGCCAGCGCGCCGGTCGTCCAGGCTTGCCGCGCCTCGTCGTACACCGAACGGTACAGGGTGTTGCGGTTTGTGGTGCCAAACAGGTCGTTGTCCAGGTTGCAGGCCCAGGTGACCGTGGGCACGCCGCCGATCACGGCGATATCGGGCTGGTAATCGTAGTACGCGTCCGAGGTCAGCTGCCCGATGCGCCGGAAGGCGTTCGCGGCCGGGTCAAACTTCGCCACCACGATTTCCATCAGGCTGACCATGCGCGCAAACTTGGCGAGCACCGTCGCGTCATCGTCCGTGGCCAGGGGGAGATCGGCCTCGGTCAGCAGCCGGTTTGCCTCGGAGTACACGGCGTATAGATCCTCCCCGGAGGCGTACAGCCGGAAATCCGCGTCCACCAGGCCGTTATCGTCAACGCCGCGCGGGGTGCTCCACATTCCCGCGCCGTCGCGCAGCGAGTAGACGAGGCGCTGGTAATTCAGCCCGTCGGCGGTCTCGCCGCTGTCGTCCAGGTAGGCCAGCGCCGTGCGGTTGCCGGCCGTCACGATTTGCGGGGCGATGCCGTCGTACACGGAGGTTTGCAGCGTGGTATACCCGGCAGTCTGCGAAACCGCGGGATTCTTAAGCCGCGTAGCGCCGGCCTGCGTTGTGCCCGCCGGCGGCGCGCCGAAGGCGGAGCGTGTGGTCAGATAATCGCGGGAGGCCCGGTCGTAGGCGGTCAGATCATACGGGGAACCGAGCCCGGCCGTCGCGTCCCCGGCGAAGCCCTGCCCGGAGAGCGGCCAGGTGTGGTCTACCCTTAACAGCGTGATATTTGGCGTGAGGGTTAGAAAACCAAACTTAACCTTCGCATACAGGCCTACTTCGCCCGACAGGCTGATTTTGGTAGGTTTCAAGCCATTGTGGACAGCCGACACGGGAATGATCTCCCCTTCCAGCTTGCCCTTCACTTTCCCGTATATCCCCGCGGAAATAAACTTACAGCCCACGCCAAACTGAAGCTTGATCGTAATCTCTCCAGAAAAATGCTTGGCGGGCGCCGTCCACTCGTTTGTTTTTAATGAGTATCCGTATGCAAAGGACTCGCCGGCTTCAATGGATACCTTAATATCAAGCACCAGCGGCGGCCAAGCACAAACCTGTTTGGTAAACTTGGCGGATACGCTCAGATACACGCCCACGTCGCTGTCGACGTCGGTAATTCCGGTTTCGTCAAAAGCCAGAATGATATAGCCCATTGCCTTGACGCCTATATCTATTTTATTCAACTTGTTGTTCTGATCCAGGTGCCACTGCCGCAGCCCGTCGATAAGTTTTTGCAGACTTTGCTTTGCCTCCATCCCAATACCGATTTTAATTTCCTCGTTGCCCACACTCTGAGTGTACAGGCCGTCAAAGCTGCCGCTTCCAGAAAGGCTGGAATCTTTCCGCTGCGGGACGGAGAGCTTGAGGCTGCCAAGCAGATCAATATTGTGGGGAAAGGTGGTATCAAAACCATTGAGGAAGCTCAATGTAAGGGTGCTGACGGACATGGACACAACCACGATGTTCAGCTGCTGGGATACCGTTTTCCCGTCCGTGGTCATCAGGTAACCCATGACCGGCTGCCTGGCCGTGAATTGATCGTTGGGAATCAGGAAAGTACCGGTTGTGCTTGAAGCCAGCATTCGTCCATTCTGACGGATCTCATAATGACCGACGGACGCTTTGGCCGTGCAGCTCAGACTGATACCGGCCTGCTCCGGCGCTTTGGTGTTGATTTGCGCGCTACCACTGCTGATATCCTTATCGTTACACTTCAGGGGCAGCAGGATGCCAGTGGCGGCAGTCGCAGCGGCGGGGGTGGAAACGGCGGCGATCACGGCTGTGTTGGTATAGGTTGTCCCAAGGCTTGCGCCGGCGGCGTCAAAGGCGGTCAGCGTCCAGTAGCGGGTAGTCGCGCTGCTCTCCACGCGGGTGAAGGTATAGGTCAGGGTGCCGTCGCCGTTATCGGTCAGCACGACAGCCGGGCCGGCGTTGCCGTCGTTATCCTTTACAGTTACGGAATGGACGCTCCCCGCAAGCTTTGCCGTAACCGTCAGGGTGCTGCCGGCCGTCGCGGTTGCGGGCGAAAGCTGCGCGCTGATAAACACGCTGGGCTGAATGTTATCCACCGTATAGTAGAGCTTGGCGTTGCAGGCTGTTCCGTTTTTTTGGTAGCGCAGCTCGATCAGGTACGTGCCGTTGGCGGTCACCTCGGTTTGCCCGGTGGCCCGGTTGTCGGCGTCCAACGACGTAGCCACCGCCGTGCCGTCCAGAAAGAAGCAAACGTCGGTAATCTGATGATCCTCATCATTGACCTGCGCGGACAGGAACAGCGTCACGGGGCCTTCGGTGTATTCGTAGGGGTCCTGCGTGGCCAGGAGCATCGAGATATCAAAGGAGGGCACAACGCCGGTGATAAAATCAAACGCCGCCTCGTCCGTCGCGAGGATGGCCTGCGTGGCGGCGTCCCGTAGCAGCACCTGCACCACGTACTCCCCCGAAGCGGCGCTCAGCGAAAAGGACAGCGTCCCGTAATCGTCCAAATTTGAGCCGGTGACGGTGTTGTCATCCGAGGAGATGATCTGTAAATAGCTCGGGGAGGCTTCGGAGGTGTGATCCACCAGGGAATACTCCACCTCGTACGTCCGCGCCGAGGCGGAAACGATGGTCACGTGCGTTCGGCAGTCGATGCGCTCGCCGGTCAGCGACGCGTCCTGCAATTCCACGGTAAACGTTTCGGTGTCGCTATCGGCCTGGCCGCCATCCAGCAGCAACTGCATCCACTTGACCCGTATGGCCCAGTAATCGAAGTCTTCATAGATCGCGCCTGTGTTCAGGTTTCGCTTTCCGATATGCACGGTCACGTAGTTGGCCCCCAGGCTCAGGTAATCGATCGGCACGGAGATCAGAGTGGTGTTCCATTTGTTGTTCTCGCCCGTGAGCACGCCCACTTTATGGCCGTTGACGTACACCGCGTCATACTCCGGCTCGTCTCCGTTGGTTTCATCGCAGTCCCAGGTATAAAGCGCCAGATGAGCGCTGCGCGCGGGCAGCGTAGCGATGGTGAAGCGAACCTCGATGGGTGTGATGATGTGGTAGTTGTACAAGTATTGGTCGATATCGCCGTCGGGCGTGCCGGTATGGGCGTTGCTCTCGTTATCCTCGCTGACCACCAGCGTTTGCGGGTGCAGGTAGGAGGGCAGGGCGGCGCTGGTCACGCTCACGGCCATGCGGCTGACCTGCAACAGGCTGGATGCGGCGCTTTCGGCCGGTACGGCAGTATCCTCCGCACTCAGGCCAAAATCGCTCAGCGAGAGCGCGCCCGCGCTTTGGCCACTGTTTGAGGGCGCGGCGGCGGGATCGTCCGCCAGAAAGCGAATGGCATCCAGCCGCAGGTAGCCTTCCGGAAAGGTGGGCGTGCTGACATACGCCCACGATTCGCCGGTCGCGCATACCGTGACGCACTCGTTTTCCGCAAGTGCCGCAAGGGGCGCCCCGCTTTCGTCCGGCGACGGGTACAGGCCCGTGTCGGCCGCTTTGACATACGCCGGCAGCGGCTTGTCCAGCGATGTGAACGTTTCCGCTTGCCCGGCCCCGGTATCCGTACGGAGCACCGAGGCGTAACCTTCGGAGGTGATCACCGTGTCGCTTTCGGCCTTGGCGCTGCCCAC
Organism: Clostridiales bacterium; assembly: GCA_012517815.1. Classification (GTDB taxonomy): domain Bacteria; phylum Bacillota; class Clostridia; order Christensenellales; family Aristaeellaceae; genus CAXXOK01. Next base: position 11,566 of record JAAYUF010000055.1, on the reverse strand, counting down.
CAGCAGCGCGCACAGGATGGACCCCAGCGGCGCGAGGCTGAGCCCTGGCGCGGCGTATTTTTCATTTTCAGCGGGAGCAGCTTCGGCGCCGTCCGGCGCAGCTCCGCCCGGCGCGGCGTCCTCCTCTGTGCCCTGCGCCGCTCCTTCCGGGGCGTTCTGCGTGCCACCCTCCTCGGCGGCTTGCACAACGTTTTGCTCAGCACCCTGGCTGCCGTTCCCGGCGTTATCCGGCACAGTGTTTTCCGGGGTACTCTGCGCGCCGTCCTTAGAGGCGCCCTGCGGCAATGTGACCATAAGTCGCCAGTATCGGTTGAGGGTTTCTTCCGTTCCCACGAACGAATAGGTCAGCGCCGTCGCGCCGGGCTCGTCCACCCACATCAATGCGGCACTTTGCTCGCCGCTTACCAGGATCGCCTCCTCCGAGCCGGAAGGCGCGGCCGTAACAGTCATTCCGGCCAGCACATCGGCGGGAATGGCCGTCCACTGCCACTGGAACAGGGCTCCTTCACATCCTGTGACCGTGGCCGTCAGGGTCACCGTATCGCCGGTTTTGGCAAACACCGGATCCACCGAAATGGATATACGGGGTGATGTCGCTGTTGGTTCATCACCTTGGTTGGTTTGATCAATTTGATCAATGGAGCTTGTTGATGGTTCATCGCTCGTAAGAGGGATTGAATTGGAACCTTCAGCGTCATCTGCTGTTGCTGGTGTCTCCGATACAAAAACAGCTTCCGGATCAGGCAAATCCGCCGTAGCATCTTCGTCTTCCATTTGTTGCAGTGAGCTACTTGCGCCGGGGTTCGCTTCAGGCTGTTCTGGAATCTCATCAAGCCTTGATGGTTCATGAGGCGCCGGATTCTCTTCCTGGCTCGCGGGTGGAACAATAGGTGACGCAGTATTGTCAATAGGAGCATCCATGCCAGGCGGTTCTGAGGTCGAATCAAATTGATTGTCGATGCTTGCCGGCTCAACGGTTGATACGACAGGGGTTAGCGTTGCGGCAGCCTGTGTTGCGGATAAGCCGCCATCCATTAGCGCATCAAGACTTGATGGGTCTTCATCAATGTAATGATGGTCCTGTTCGGCTTCGGCAATAGCGACTGTAGGTTCACTTGTTGTTGGGCCAAAGGTTGCGACGGGCGGGGTATCCGTGCTTACCGCAGTTTTTGCGTCATCAGGTTCCATGGAAGGATTCTGAGTACCTGAAGACGCAACAATGCCGCTTTCCTGCTCTGTTTGATCAGTTACCTTTTCATCTGGCGTTTCGCTTGGGCTTTCTGAATGTGGCGTCTCAATGTCCTCGCCAACTGACGCGGTAGGGTCTATGGATGCTGATTGTTCTGTTGCTTCCGTGGTTGGCGTTTCAACAGGAGTCTCCGCATATTGGGTTTCTGTGATATGAGCCGTTGATGGCGCAGGTTCAACTGCCGTACTCTTTCCAATTACTTTTTCGCAGCGAGTTTGATGGATTGATGAATCCATTTCACAAATCTCTATCTCTGACGGATGAAAGGCATACCCGTTTTTTGAAAGAACAAGCGTATAGGAGCAACCGTACTGCAGACCCTTTGCTTCCCAAGTTCCCGTGCTGTCCGTTGCAACCGTGAGAATTGGTGTGTCTTTCAAAACATCCTCGTTGCTCTTAAAAACAGCAACAGCCACACCCGGTATAGCATTATGATCGCTATCACAAACCATACCCAAAAAGACAGGGTTCGCTTCTGCAATAGCGTTTCTATTGATTGAAAAACCGATTGTTTCAAGAAATAGGACAACGATAATAATGATACTGATTAGCGATTTACTTCTTTTCAATCTTTTCGTTTCCTTTCAGATACGCATGCGGAAATCACTTGATAAGTTTCGGATCATATTATAGCACATTTCTGGTTTTGCATACATTTTTTTCTTCCTATTAGCTGTACATAATATGTACTTGTGTGATGTGGAATGACCTGTCGGCAAAAACCGTTCATTGGATTGGCAGCAAGTGACAAATATTCCGTGTTCCTCGCAAGCGGACGGACGGCAATCTGAATCTCTAAGGACGGTTATGGCCCATAAACCGCACGATTCCTGGCAAATCGGCTGGCGGAAAGTTTGTTTGAGCATCGTACGATCTGTATTGATCCAATCTATTCATCATATTGCCGTCTCTTCCTTCCCATCCCAATTCCCTGTGCTATATTTTACTCAGGAGTGACTCCCAGTGTCTATCTCCAAGGCTTCCGGATGCAAGGGCGATTTCCGGAGCATCGAAACCTGACAAGTGACTGATCCGTTTTGGCTTATCATAGAACTGATGTGCCCCATCTCGACAGAAAGCAGTTGTTCTCGATACCCCGATTATCCCTCAAAAGCCGCCCTGACGGCCGCTACGCCTGCCGATACGAGAAGCGGCGGTTTTGGGCGACGCCTCCGAGGCTCCTCTTCAGCAGCGCGGGAACGGCAATCGCCGACTCAGACCTGGCCTGCGTGAAGATACATCGGTGGTGCGGGCACACCGCAACTCATCGGGCAATGCTCGCCAACGGAGAATCCTTGCCACCCTGGCGGTGAATCGCCATCCGTTTCCACGACGTCCGGCATATCATTCATGCCATGCTCTATGATGCCGGGGTATGCACCAAGGCAGTGATGAAATGGATGGGACACAGCGACGAGAAGATGATCCTCCTGCTTTCGGCGCGGCACAAACGGCTCCGCCGCCCTCGTCGGATGCTTTTATCTTCAGGAACGCTATGGCCGGGTGCTGCATTTCTTCGCCGGCGCAACGCCCAAATTCAGCTTTCGCGTCCTCTGCGGGCGTATCAGCTTACCCTTCTCACAGCATACCTTTGCGATCTGTGATTGACGGTTCTTCGATTTAGCCTTATCATATGTATACAATATGCAACAGGAGGCGCGCCCATGAAAAAGGATATCAGGTCTATGTTTGTTAGCCTTTTCATCGCGGTTCATATGGTTACTTTGATTTGCGGCGCGTCACCATTCGCCGTAACGGCAATTGCGGATAGCGCGCAACCTGCCGCCGCAGATCCAATGCAGAACATCACCGACTATTCCCAGCGCGGAAACTGGCTTACGGCTGATGCTTCCGGCAGCAAACCTGTGGACGTTTTCTATCTCTACCCGACGGCATACCAGAAAGGCGATAGCGGGAACAACTACTGCGCTGTAGACAATGTATCCATGATAAAAGGCGCGAACGGGGCCTTCAACCGGCAGGCGACCGCGTTTCTACCGGTCGGCAACATCTACGCGCCCTACTATCGGCAGGCGGACGCCACCTACATCCTGAGCATGCCTTCCATTGCCGATCAGGACGAAGCCATCAAGCAGGTTCCTGCCGCGGATGCGGTAGCGGCGTTCAACTTCTATCTTGACCATTTCAACAATGGACGGCCCTTCATCCTGGCAGGCCATTCGCAGGGCTCCAACGTATTGCTGTTCATCCTTGCGGAGATAAAGGACCGGCCGGAAGTGTACGAAAGAATGGTCGCCGCATATGTGATCGGGTTTTCCGTTACCCAGGACTACCTGGACCAGAACCCGCCGCTGAAATTTGCATCCGGCCCTGACGATACGGGCGTGATCATCTCCTACAACACCGAGGCGGAAGGCGTTACGCAAAGCCCGGTCGTTCGGCCCGGCGCGCTGGCGATCAACCCCATATCCTGGACTCTGACCGATAGCGAAGCGCCCAAGGAGGAAAACCTGGGTTCCATCACCCTCATCACAGGCACGTTGGCCGACCTTACCCCCGTGATGAATCTGGCCTCAGCCCAGGTGGACGCCTCGCGCGGTGTGGTCGTATGCAAGTCTGTTGACCCGGCCGAGTATGCCCTGCCCGGTTGGCCCGCCGGCGTGTACCACACGTATGATTATCCTTTCTTCTTCTATAATATCCGTGCCAACGCGCAAAACAGGGTCGACCATTACCTGAGTTCGCATCCGCAGAAGTAATCGCGTTACACCGGACGTTCTCCGCCGTTTTGGGTCCTCAGGTATTGGAGGCACAAAAATGAAAATAGTCCTGCCGTTGGCGCTTGCTGTTTCAATCCTGAGGGCGGTAGCATCTCTCTGCCTGGTGTCGGCATTGCGGAAACTGCCGCGCGGGGTTCTGCGTACATGCCCCTTTACAGTGTGGCGGATGCTTCTGCCGCCAACAGGATTGCGGTCATCGGCGATATTCATCTGGGCGTGGATGATGCGTACGGCGAAACCGTTGAGAACAGGCGACTCCATGTTCGGTTTTCTTCACCGCGCAGCGGCGACCGGTGATATCGCCGAGGCGGCGGTGATCGCGGGCGATTTCTTGGACGAGTGGTTTCAGCCGTTCAGCGCCGCCCCATTGGATCGACAGCAACACCCTGGGGGAAACCGGTACCTTCTTGTTGATCGGTTCAGGCGAGAAATCGGATACGGTAGAACTGTATCGGTTCGGGACCGATGGCACCATTGCCCAACTGCCCGGCAAATCAGGCACAAACATGCCGGGTGAACACGCAGCACGGTCGGTTGCCGCCCCGGATCGTACGCGCGGATTGACAGCATACGCATAGCGGGAGCGCGCGCCGGGGAGTTCGGTGCCGATTGCCTTTCATCACGGTAAGGCCGTTTCCTTCAGCGATGAAGCGAACGGCCTTATTGCATGCGCTCCGGGCATGGGATGAAGCATCCGGACAAACAAACGGTCACGTTGAGTGCTTTGGTATAAGTCGGCGCATGTTGCCGTTTCGCAATGTTCCAGAAAATTGTCGCGCCGCCGGGCCACGGGGCCGAACATGCTTCGCGGAAATCATCCTTGGGCCGGATCATTGCACGCACAGGAAAATGGACACACAGGGCAAACCGTTTTGGCAAGCCCTTCCTCTCCCTCCCGGTATCAGGCGTCGCATCCGCTCTGATGGATTCAGGCCGGACAGCCCTTGAGCCGGGCGCGCGCGGCGGCAGCCTCCCTTTGCGGATCGTTCGCATCTGGCTTGGGCTGCACGGCAGCGCGCGCCAGATGGTTCGCGCCGTCGCGTTCGAATACATCCAACGGCCCCCTGAGCCGGTCCCCGCCTGATAACGATGCGCGTGAAAGAACCGCACGCGCTCGACAGCGGCGTGTTGGCATCAGGAACAGGGCGCATCGCCGGTTCGGCATTCATGGAGACGGATCGTCACGGTTTCAACCTGATATCTGAAAAACAAACGCAGGCGTAGCAAACTAATGGGTTCGTTGCCATGCCTTTACCCGCCTGGCGATACGTTCCATCAGCCGTGCTCGCCCTCGAAGGATTCCTGCCGCCCGGGCGATTCGTCCCCGACCGATCCCCCGGCTTCCGGCACGCATTTTTCCGTTCGCTTCGTGCGGGCGTTTCCCATCAAAGAGACCGTATGCGGAACCCGCCATGGGAGCAAGGCGATGGCCCGCAGAGGTTTGCGCCCATATCCCTGCATCCGTCATAGCCGCCGCAATGGCCGTCGCATGGCTGGCCGGGTACACCATATGGAACCGGGCCGTCCGCCTGGCATTGCTAACGCTGGTCGAGCCTTTGATACACAATGCAAAGCGGCTGCCCGTAGCTCCGTGTCTCCACCACCGGGGTCATCCCCGGCTCCGGCTGCCACGACCAGACCACCGCGTGGGCTGTGTTGGACAGGACATACTCCGCCTTCGGATCCCCGCAGGCGAGCACGGTGAGTTGCCGCTGTTGCCTCGGGGTCAGCAACTGCCAGGCGTCCTCCAGCGCTGTCTGCGTGCGGGCTTCCGCACCGGCAATCGTAGCCGGACTGTCCTCGCCTAGTTGGCGGAGCAACGCACGGAGGGTTTGCACGCCGGACATGTTCCAGTAATCCAGCTCCAGAAAGGTTGGCAGGTCCTTCCCCCACACCGCCAGATTATAGTAGCTGTACTCGTTGGGGTACGCCATCGCTATGGCGACGCCCGTGCCCGCCATGCACGCAGCCAGCAAGGCGCTGCCCAGACGCCTCAGGAGCGGCTGATCCATGCTTCGCAGCCGTCGCCACACGGCATGAAGGCCGTAGGCGGCGATCGCCAGCATCGGCCCGTATAGGAAATACATGTGCCGCCAGCCGTTATACAGGGTCGGTCTTGCCACTACCGCATACAGGAAAGGCAACAGCCAAAGGCAGGTGCATAGCAGCAGCGTCAACTCCACCTTGCTTTTCAGCAGCTTTTTGAACCGCCCGATCAGGCGCGCCAGCGTCAGCGACTGACCCACGAAGAAGAACGCCAGCACCCATAGCGGTGTCGTCACAAAAATCATGTAGGGCAGATAGTAAAACGGCAGCCGGTTGTTTTGCGTATCGAATACGGCGCCGCGAAACAGCACGGCGTTTTTCCAGCGGCTGAAATTCGCCGAATTTCCCAGAACATAGCCGATGTACCCCGGCGGATCGCTCCACATGGCAGGCGTCAGCAGGTAGTAAAACCCCCCGAAAGCAAACAGGGTAATCAGGGCGATCAGCCATACCCGCAGGGTCATGTTCCGGTTTCCCATTTGCTTGGCCAGCACAAAGAGTCCGCACAGCCCCCAGACCATCAGGCCGATGATCTTGGTATTGGCGGCCATGGCTCCGGCCAGCGAAAACAGCAGCGCCCGCAAGGGCGCGGGCCTTTCCATCAGGCGCAACGCAAGCCAGAGTGTCAGCAACACCAGCGACAGCAGCACCATGTCCTTGTTGTTGTAATGCCCCTCGGCAAACATGCGAGGGCTTAGCACCAGAAAGAGGGTGGCCACGCAACTGAGCCGTCGCGAAAGCTCCAGCCTGCGGCAAATCAGCCAGAGCGCCGCCGCCCCGGTCATAAACCACAGCCAGGTATAAGCGTGCCACAGCTTCATCACCTGCGCGTCGGTCCAGCCGGATTCCCCCATCAGCCAAAACAGGGGGTAATACGCACATTCCCCGTGATCCCTTTCGACGCTGTCCTCGATCAGCCCGCTCTCCGGCCATGCCACGCGACCCTGCCCAACGTATCGCGCGGGGATGTTCAGGGCCTGCGCATACTGGTTGAGGTTCATGCGCAGGATATCCTGCTCGGAGGTTTCGTCCCTGGGCCGTCCGTAATTTGCGCTTGTCAGAAACCCTGCCAGGGCAAGCAGGATGAAAAACGCCGCCACAAGGCCGGCATCGTGTCGCTTGGATAGGACTTTGCTCACGGCAAAGCCACCCCCGTTCCATCAGGTGTTGTCAATGTTTGGGAAGCAGACGGGTTGGTCCCCCAATAAGCAGCTTGATTGAACGGAGAAAAACCGAGGTCGAATATGGCCAATCGCAATCAATGTTCATTCATTCGGCCGCCGGAAGGATATCAGCCACTGTATAGACGGTACCTCCTTCATCATTTCGCCGACAATTTGGCTTTTCCTTCGCGCTCGTTTTGTAAAACTGGCAGCTATCATGCGGGAGGCGCTCCGAAGGCTTTCGCAGCAAGGCTTCGCCATGGCCTGATCGGGTTTCGCTTGCCGGCTTGGGGAAACGAACCGCTCCCTGCGGCACAATGCATGCAAACTGCCCGGCCGCGTCGGAAGGACCGCAAAGGGAGAAGGCGGCCTTCCATACCCGAATCAACAGGGTTACGGCCTTGGCAGACCCGATCGGCTCCGGGTTTCCGAAGCCGGCGTCTGCGACGGTTACCAGACAAACCCCCCCTGAACCGGTTGGTTCAGGAGGGCGGCGCAGGATGAAGGCCCATTGCAAAGCATGCCGTGTATTGCACTGAAAGCGCCCAACACGGATGGCTTCAGATTGGAACAAGGCAGGGAAGCGGCCTGAAGTCTCCCGCCTGCCGTTGTGTTCCGGGTTTCGACCCCTCCGACGGTGAAATCGCAGGATTCCCCGGGTTGTGCGGTTCAGTTGACGCGCAGGCAGTTGCGTTTCTCCACCACGACATACACGCGTTGCCCCGGATGAAACAGCTTGAAGCTGCGAAACAGCACATCGGCATGCAGATCCTGCGCGCCGACACGCACCGTATAGCGGATCACGTTGCCGTGCGGGGAAAATTCCTTTACCTCTCCGGGCAGCACATACCGGTCCGGCTCGTTTTCCGGCGCGTCCAGCAGCAGGTTGATCGTTTCGGGGCGGACGGCGACATCATGCGGCGTCATGGCATCGCCCACCATCTGCGCGAACGCCGTGCCGTTTAGCACATTGTAATTGCCGATAAAGCTGGCGGCAAAGCTGGTTTTCGGGTTGGTGTACAGCGCGATAGGCTCGTCGCTTTGCTCGATCACGCCCTGATGCATGAGGTGAATGATGTCGCTCAGGAAAATCGCCTCATCCTGATCATGGGTGACGAACATGCAGGTGATGTTCAGTTGGCGCTGAATCTGCTGGATACGCTGCTGCAGGCTTTTGCGCAGTTTGGCGTCGATGGCGGAAAGCGGCTCGTCCAGCAGCAGCACCTTCGGCCGCGTAACCAGGCTGCGCGCCAGCGCCACGCGCTGCTGCTGCCCGCCGGAGAGTTGCCGGGGCAGTGCGTTCTCCTTGCCTTGCAGCTCCACCATGGCAAGCATCTCCTCGACGCGCTGCTGTTGCTGCCGACGGGGCATTTTCTGGATGCGCAGGCCGAAAGCTACGTTGTTATAGACGTTCATATTGGGAAACAGGCTGTACTGCTGAAAGACCATCGATACCTTTCGTTCGGCGGGGCGCTTGTCGGTGATGTCCTCCCCGTCCAGGATGATACGCCCGGTGTCGGGCGTTTCCAGCCCGGCCAGGCAGCGAAGCAGCGTGCTTTTCCCGCAGCCGGAAGGCCCCAGCAACGTGACCAGCCTGCCCTCATCCACCGTAAGGCTGATGTCGGTCAGCACCCGGTTGTTGCCAAACCGTTTGGAGATATGCTCAAACTGTATGTATGCCATCGGCTTCCTCCTGCTTTACTTGCGCGTTCCTCTGCCTTTGCTGCTGCAACAGCAGCACCGATGCCGAAATCAGCAGCGTCAGCATGAAAAGGATCACGATCATCGCGCTGGTCTGCTGGCCGGATCGGAACATCATTTTGTACAGGTACATTTGCGCCGTCGAGTAGTAGCTGCCGCCGATGATGTTCACAACCACAAAATCCCCGAACAGCAGCGAAACGGACAGCATGGCCGACACGGTGATGCCGCTGACCAGATTGGGCACCACCACGCGCAGGTAGGCGGCCAGCGGATGGCAGCCCAGCAGCTGCGCCGCCTCGATCATCTGGCGGGCATTGATGGCGTTCAGGCTGTTCTGAATCCCGCGATAGGTGTAGGGAAGAATCAGCACGCAGTAGGTGCATACCAGCATGGCGATGCGGTCGGAAAACGGGAGCGGCAGGCCGCTGTACAACGCCAGCACGCTGATGGCCAGAATCACGCCCTGAAGCGAATAGGGCACCGTGCAGAGGATCTGCATGATCTTCTGCCACCTTGGGTGGTGCACCACAACCACATACATCGCCAGCAGCGTGATCAACGAGCATAGCAGCACCGGCACCGTACTGATGATCATGGTTCGCACAATGGGCATGTAAAAGCCGGGGTCCGCAAACAGATCGGCGTAGTACCGAAGGGTGAGCCCTGTGGGCAGGATGCTGGTCCATTCCTGAAACAGCGAGTAGAGGAACGTGAGCATGAGCGGCAGGATCAGGTATACGGATACCAGCGCCATCACAGTCAGGTTCAACCGCTGCTTTCCGTCATGCTTCATGGGCTGCCCCCTGACGCGTGGGTCGGTGCAGCAACCGGTTGCTCAGCATCGTAACGCCGATCATCAGCACCATCAGCATCACAGCCAGCGCGCTGCCGAACTCCTTCTTCTGGATCACGTCGCCCACAAACTGTTCCGAAATGCGGATGGGCAGCAGCGAGTAGTTTCCGCCCAGCAGCGCGTAGGCGGTTGCGTACGCCGCAACCGCGTTGCTGAACAGCACGCTGAACGTGCCCAGCAGGCTGGGCAGTAAAACAGGCAACCCTACCCGAAACCAGTACCGCGCCGGCCCGCCTCCCAGCAGAGATACGGCCTCGCGCCATTCCGGCCGGAGGGCCTGAAACGCGGGCACCAGCAGCATGGTCCCCAGCGGAATCTGGAAATACACGTAGACAAGCAAAAGGCCGCTGAAGCTGTACAAATTGTAGCTTTCCAGCAAACCGATTCCAAACTGCCTGCCCAGGAGGATCAGCACGCCGGCGTTGCCCAGCAGGATGATGTAGGAGAACGCCAACGGCACGCCTGCGAAATTGCTGGTCATGTTCAGGATGCTCATGAAGAGGCTTCGCCGCCCCGGGGTAGCTTCATCCGCGGCTTTTGCCCCAAAGAAGGCGACCAGCATCCCGATTGCGGCGGAGAGCAGCGACAGGTTCAGGCTGTTGAGCACCGCGTCGCGGTAAAGCTTCTTCTGAAACACGGCCGCGAAGTTTTGCAGCGTGAACACGCCGGTCTTGGGCGCGATGAAACTGCGCACGATCAGCGTCAGCAGCGGGGCCAGCTCATAGGTGACGATCAGCGCGACAAACGGCACCAAAGCCAGCAGGTACATCCGGTTGCGCGCCGGCGAGCGCCTGCGTGCCAAGGGCGGCGCGCCGGCAGCCAACACGGGATGTTGTTCATGCGTCAAAGAAATCCACCTCCGGTTTCTCCATTTCCGGGGAAGGCTCGATGCCCAGCATACGGCATACCAGCGGCGCTACCCAAAGCTGGCTTAACGGCTGATTGACGAACACGCCCTTGCGGATAGCAGGCCCCAGCAGGTACAGGGGAACCGCGCGCTGTTCCGGCGTATTCCCCCCGTGCAGGCCGTGCGCGCCGGCGCCATGGTCCGCCGTGACGGCCACATACGCGCCGGCAGCCAACCACAGCGGCACCAGCGACGCGAGCGCCGCGTCCGCCCTGATGGCCGCCAGGGAACGCTGCATGCTGCCGGTACCGTACAGGTGGCCCGTATGGTCGATATTCATGGTGTGCGCAAGCAAAAAGTCTGGAGCGAACGAATGGCGCAGGAACTCGGCATCCAGCAGCAGGTGGCTGTCCGGATAATCATCCTCAAAGTAGTACAGGCCGTGCTGGATATCGCCCTCGCCCTGCAGTTGGTACCGGTGCCGCGCATGGTCAAAAGGGCCGTGCTGGAAGAGTTCGCTGATCCAATAGTATGCCGCCGCCGCGGACGTGCGCCCTTCGCCCCGGCAAAGGCTGAAGACGGAGGGCGCATCCAGCTTCGCGCTGATCCAGTTGTTGCCCACGCCGTGCCGGTGCGCCGGCAGCCCCGTAAGCAACGTTGCGTACAGGGGACGGCTCATGCTTGGCAGCTGACTCTGTACTTTGTACTTAGCCGCCTGTCCCGCTTCCGCCATGTGCTCCAGGTACCCGCAACATTCCGTTGCCAAATCGAAACCACACCCGTCCAAAATGACCAGGACAGCTTTCCCCATCTGCTTGCACCCTTTTTAAAAGAGCCGCCGGGCATCGGCTGCCCCGCGGCTTCGTAAGGCTGTTATTCGTGGCGGGTCAGCCGGGCGCGCCGGACACCCGAGGCACCTCGGATTTCTTCGGCGCGCCCTCTCCGCCATGGGCGAAGCCGCAG
>JAAYUF010000054.1 GCA_012517815.1 Clostridiales bacterium | reverse complement strand
TGCGCGCGCCCCGACGGGACGGCCCCGGCAGGGGCGCCGCGGCAGGGGGCTCCCCCGCGCGTGGCGGCCCTGCCGATGCCCGCGTCACTCCGCCGGCGGCGCTTCGGCCTCGCCCGTCCGGCCAAAGCGGAACGCATCCAGATAGCGCAGCACCGAGCGGGTCATCTCCCGGGAAAACCCGGACTGATACTTGCGCTGGCAAAACGCCCGGCACCAGTCCTCCGGCGTACGCGCGCCCGCGTGTACCGAAAACGCCTCCCGCAGCCGCGCGCCGTCCATGCGGCGGTAGCCGTTCTCGTGCACCACGTACGTCAGGTCCATGCGCGGTGGCTTTTCGCGCTCCAGCTGCTGGGGCGTGGGGTAGCCCAACACCAGCATCGCCGCCGGAAACACGTACTCCGGCAGGCCCAGCATCGCCCGGTGCTCCTCGCAGCGCTCCATCACGTCCCCGATGTAGCAGGAGCCGACTCCCATGCTCCATGCCGCCACCACCGCGTTTTGCGCCGCGATGGCCGCGTCCGTAACCGCGAGCATCAGGTCCCCCGCGCCCGGCAGGCGCGGCGCGCATCCGGTTTCCAGGTAGAGGTCGTACCACTTCTGCACGTCCGCGCAGAAGATGAGCACCAGCGGCGCGGCGGCGATGAAAGGCTGATGATCGCAGGATACCGCCAGCCGGTCCTTCAGGGTCCGGTCGGTGATGTCCAGGATGGTGTAGAGCTGCTGATTGCCGGCCGTGGGCGCCTGCGCCGCGGCTGTAAGGATGTCGCGCTTCACCGCTTCCGGGATGGGTTTTTCCAAAAACACGCGCACCGATTTGCGCGTAAACAGGCCTTCCAGCGTCGGGTTCATGGGCGCCTCCCCTCCGGCCTCGCAGCGGAAAGCCGCGGGGCCGGTGCGTTTTCCCCCATTATACGGGGCGCGGAACCGTGCGTCAACGTTCCCCGTCAGGCGCGATCCGCCGCCTATCGGGCGTTTCCGCCACGGCGCGGCGCGGTCCGCCGGGCTGCGCCCCCGCCGTTCGCCGGCCGCGCCGATCCCCCCCGGGCCGCTAAAAAAGGGTTTTCACTTTTGCGCGTTGAATTGTTAGCCAAAAGACTGGCCACCACGACCAACGGAGGCGTCTATGCAGGATGCGATTCTGATATTGGACCACGACGCGGCCCTGGCCGGGTTGATCGCCCGCACCCTTCGCAGTCAGCAAATTTACTGCAAGCCCGTGTCCAGCCGCATCACGCTTGCCCAGGCGCTGCGGCAGTCGCCGCGCGGGCTGATCCTGGCCGCCCGGCAGGACGCGCCGACCACGCTTTCAGGGCTGGACCTCTCGCTGCTGACCGCCGGCCTGCCCGTGCTCGCGCTGGGGGCCATGGCGCCGGCGCTGTGTCTGCATTACGGCGGAACCGTCCTGCATCGGGAGGGCGAAAGCGAAAACATAACGCTGGGGCTGGAGGACCAGCCCCTTTTTGAGGGCATGACCCGCGGCGAACGGATGCTCCACGCGCTCTACGACCTGACCCTGCCGCAAGGGCTCGCCTGCCTGGCCACCGCCACGGAGCGCTGCATCGGCTTTACCGGGGAAGGCGGCAAGCTTTACGCCATACAGTACCCCATCGAGCGCAACGATCCCGACGCCATCCAGCTTTTGCGCAATTTCGCCACGCTGGTGTGCGGCATGGAGCCGCTGTGGAGCGAAGGCTACATCATCGACCGGGCGGTGGAGGGCATCCGCGCGGCGGCGGGCGGCAACCGCGTGCTGTGCGCCGTATCCGGCGGGGTGGACAGCGCCGTGTGCGCCAGGCTCGCCCACATGGCCGTGGGCGACCGGCTGGTTTGCGTGTTTGTGGATACCGGCCTGTTCCGCCGGGGCGAACCCCAGGCCGTCATCGAAAGCTTTATGGAAACCATGGGTCTGGTGGTGGCCTATGAGGACGCGCAGGAAACCTACCTAAACGCCCTGCGCGGCGTCACCCTGGCCGCGGATAAGGAGCGCATCGCCTCCTCCCTGCTCAGGCAGGTGTTTGAAAAGCAGCACAGCTTTGATCCCGAGCTGCACATCCTGGTGCTGGGCACCAATTACAACGATACGCTCTACGGCTTTACGCCGCCAAAGGCCCCGGCCGGCGAGGCGGAAACGCCGCCGCTTGCGGTGTGCGAGCCGGTGCGCGGCCTGTTTAAGGACGAGGTGCGCCGGCTTGCCAAGGCGCTTTCGCTGCCCGGCTCCATCGCCGACCGGCAGCCCTTCCCCGCCAGCGGGCTGGCGCTGCGCATCTACGGCGAAATCACGCCCGAGCGGCTGGAAACGCTACGCAAAGCCGACGCCTTTTTCAGCGAAGAAATCTTCGCGGGCGGGCACGAGCGCAAGCTGTGGCAGTATTACGCCGCCATGGGCGAAAACCCGGACGACCGCGACGGCTACGTGATCATCCTCAGGGCCAGCCAGGCTTGCAGCGGCAACGCCTGCGCCTCGCGCCTGCCGTATGATCTGCTGGAGCGTGTGGTGGAGCGCATTCTGGCGGAACTGCCGGAGGTCACCCGGGTGCTGTACGATATGACCCCCAGCCAGCATTATTCGCTGATGGAGTAATGGCGAAAACCGACCGATCACCCGGGGCGGGGGCGCAAACCTCCGCCCCGGGTTTTTCCGTTTCAATTCCCGCATGCTGCAAGGCACACAAACATTTTTCCTTTGTATCTAGAAGCGCAGGCGAAGGCGCGGCGGGGCGGCGTCGAGCGTTTGCGGCAAAGCGCGGGAACGATGCGCCCTGAAAGGGTGGCCGTCCCGAATGGAAACCGGATTGCCCGCCGCGGGCGGTTTTCCGGCCTTCCCGCCCCCGGCCGGCCCCCCGCTTTTCAAACCCGCCCTTTTTTGCTATACTACCCCCTAGAAAGCAGGTGATGGCATGCTCCGGTTTACCAAGATGCACGGCATCGGCAACGATTACGTCTACATCAACGGTCTGACCGAAACCCTCCCGGACGATCTGCCGGCCCTGGCCGTGCGCATGAGCCGCCGGCGCTTCGGCTGCGGCAGCGACGGGATGATCCTCATCCTGCCAAGCGAGCGGGCGGACTTTACCATGCGCATGTTCAACAGCGACGGCTCCGAAAGCGAAATGTGCGGCAACGGCATCCGCTGCGTGGCCGCCTACTGCCACGACCGGGGGCTGACCGACCGCACGGCGTTTTCCATCGAATCCGGCGGCGCGATCAAGCACATGCGGCTCACGCTGGACGAAAAAGGCCGCACCGCCGCCGTGCGCGTGGATATGGGCGTGCCCGTGACCAACGGCCCCGCCATCCCCTGCGCCTTTGCCGGCGATCCGGTGTGCATGCGCCCGCTGGAGGCGCTGGGGCAGAGCTGGCCGCTCACGATGGTCAACATGGGCAACCCCCACGCCGTCACCTTTGTGGATTCGCCGGCGACCGCGCCGGTGACCACCGTAGGCCCGGCGCTGGAATGCGACCCGTGTTTCCCCAACCGCTGCAACATCGAGTTTGCGCATGTGGTTGACCGCGCGCATCTGGACATGCGCGTGTGGGAGCGCGGCGCGGGCGAAACGCTGGCCTGCGGCACCGGGGCCTGCGCCTCCGCCGTGGCGGCCATGCTCAACGGGTTGATCGACCGCAGGGCCGAGGTTACCCTGCCCGGCGGCACGCTGACCATCGAGTGGAGCGAAGCCGACGGCCACGTCTACATGACCGGCCCGGTCGCCTTTGTGTACGACGGCGTCTGGCTGGGGGACGAGTAATCCCGGGCCGGTAAACGGCTGCCGCACGGGGGCCTGTTATGCCGGAGCCCCCTCCGGCCCGGACCATCGGCCGCCACCGCTTGCCGGATCGCCCTTGGGCTGTTCGCGGGCTGCGATTTGCGTTTCCCGGTAAGGCGGAGCATCGGGGCTGCGGCGACCGGTTTCATCGTCGGGTTGGGCGCGGCGGTGCCCGACCCGCACGGAGCCGCTTGCCCGCCCCTGCGCGGTTCGCCTGCGGCTTTGCCAAAGCCCGCGGCGCGCGCGCCCGCCTCCGGTGCCTGCGGTTCGCTAAGGGCTTCCCCGAAACTCATAGGGCGCGCGCCCGCCTCCGGCCTCCAAGCCCCGCTCTGGGGCTTCGCCCCTGAAAACCCCGCGACTGGGGCGGGGCGTCTTGCCGCAGCATCCCCCCCAGCCGCCGCGCGCCCGCGGGCGCTTGGTCACCTCCCGCCTCCGGGCGGGGTTATAAGGAGGTCCTCCCCTTGCACGTCAACCCGAATTTCGCCAGGCTTCCGGGCTCCTACCTGTTTGCCGAGATCGCCCGCCGCGTGAAGGAATACGCAGCGAAAAACCCAAACGCGGATCTTATCAAGCTGGGCATCGGCTATGTGACCCTCCCGCTCGCCCCCGCGGTCGTCGCGGCCATGAAAACCGCCGCCGACGAAATGCTCGCCCCGGAAACCTTCCGCGGCTACGGCCCGGATTACGGCTATGATTTCCTCATCGACGCCATCCGCGCGCACGACTACCAGGCCCGGGGCGTGAGCATCGCCCAGGACGAGGTGTTCGTATCCGACGGCGCCAAAAGCGATACCTCCGCCATTCAGGAGCTGTTTTCCCAGGACGCCCGCATCGCGGTGACCGATCCGGTCTATCCCGTGTATGTGGACAGCAACGCCATCGCCGGCCGCCTGGGCGATTTTGTGGGCGGGCGCTGGAACCGTCTCGTATACCTGCCCTGCAACGCGGAAAACGGCTTTGTGCCCGCGCCCCCCGCCGAGCCGGTGGACGTGATCTACCTGTGCTACCCCAACAACCCCACCGGCACGACGCTGACCGTGGAGCAGCTGAAACCCTTTGTGGAATACGCGCGCAAGAACGGCGCCGTAATCATTTACGACGCGGCCTACAAGGCGTTTATCACCTCCGACGTGCCCCACAGCATCTACGAGGTCGAAGGCGCGCGCGAAGTCGCCGTGGAGTGCTGCTCATTCTCCAAAACCGCCGGGTTTACCGGCACGCGCTGCGCTTACACCGTAATCCCCCACGAGGTGACCGGGCTGGACGCGCAGGGCCGCCGGGTGGAGCTCAACGCGCTGTGGAAGCGCCGCATGGGCACCAAGTTCAACGGCGTCAGCTACCCCATCCAGCGGGCGGCGGCGGCGGTGTTCAGCCCCGAAGGCCAGGCGCAGTGCGGCGAGGCCGTGCGCTACTACCTGCGCAACGCCCGCCTGATCCGCGACGAGCTTACGGCCGCGGGCTACACGGTGTTCGGCGGCGTGGACGCGCCCTACGTGTGGCTGAAAACCCCGGTGGAAAGCTGGGCGTTTTTCGATACGCTGCTGGACAGGGCGCACGTCGTGGGCACGCCCGGCACCGGCTTTGGCCCGAGCGGCGAAGGGTACTTCCGGCTGACGGCTTTCAACACCTACGAAAAAACCGCCGAGGCGCTTACGCGCATCCAGGCGCTGTAAGGCCGGCGGAGCGCATCCAGGCGCTGTAAAGCCGGCGGAGCGCGCCCAACCCCCCCCCGCCGCAGCGGAATGGGGTCCGGGCTTTCGGAGGGAAGCGTGCGGCCTGCGGCCGTATCAGCAACGCTGAAAGCGACCCGGGGGCGGGGGGCATAAGTGCGGGGCACGGCCGTGCCCTGCCCGCCCATGAAACCTCCGGGGCTAACCCTTGCGGGCTTTGGAGCGCCGGAAGCGAGCGTGCGGCCAGCGGCCGCTTCCGGCCAAGCCGAAAGCGAACCGGCCGGAAACCCCCAAAGCCCTATGCCGAAGCCATTTGCCAAAGCGAGCGAATAGCCCGAAGGGCAACGAGGCGCGCGGCGATATCCACCCCTGTGGGTTTGTCAGCGGCCTATTCCCGGAGCGTGCCTCCGGGTTTTTTCATACGCTGCCAACCCCCCGCCCGTTTGCCGCGCCCGCCCGGCCGACCCCGCCGCCGTTCTCTTGCCATACTTCGCTTCCGAAAACAGGAAAAACGGTCGCCGAAATCGAATACCCTTTGTCAGGCTTTGTGTCATGAACCTGAAAAGGAGCGAGCGGCATGCGAAACCGTCCCCGGCGTCCGTCCCCGCGCCACGCCCGCGCGTCCCGCCGCCTGTTGGCCGCGGCGCTCCTGTGCGCCTGCCTGGCGCTGACCGCCTGCGACGCCGTGGAACGCCTCGCCGCCACCCAGCCGGACGCGGCGCAGACCGGCGGGCCCAACCTGGCGCTGCTCCAGCCCGCCGCCTATGACGATCCCGAAGCGGCCCTCACCGGAGAAGCCGACGCGGACGCAGGCTACATGCCGGTCGACCTCTGGCTGGACGCCACCCAGACCATGGGCGGCATCAACACCAACGAAGAAAGCATGTACCCCCACGCGGGCAAAAAATACCGCGAAGGCGGGTTTCACTATCACTACGGCGCCTACGCGGGCTGGTACGAAAGCCTCCTGCGCGATCTGCTGACCGCGGCGGGCGGCACGCGCGTGCGCACCCTGCGCTATGGCAACGAAACCCTGCCCGACGCCGTGCTTGCCTCGCTCAACCTCCCCGCCGGGGACGAAGCCGGGGCGGATTCGGTGTTTCGCTACCTGCACACCGTCGCGGTGAACACGAACGCGGCGCTGTTTACCCAGATGTCCGGCGAGGAAATGGCCGGCAGCTTCTACGATCTGGGTTCGACCGCGTGGCTTACGCGCGTATCGGGCTTTGGCGCGGAGGCGCTGGAAAACCCGACGCTGTACGAACGCCTCGTCGCGGCGCAGCAGATGCAGGCGGACGGGCTGTCTACCGGCGACAGCCGCTTTGTGCTTCAGCCCGGCGCGGACGAGGCGAACTGCGCGTTGTATACGGCGCTGGACCATATCGACACGGGCCGGCTGAGCATCCTCACGGTGGATCCCGCCGCGATCCGCCGGATGTCCGGCACGGACGCGGAGGGCAAGCCCGTGAACTGGTACGAAAGCATCCTGCGCGAGAAGGGTGTTTTCGACAAGAGCCTGTGCGTGGGCGTGCTGGATTTCCAGCTGGATTATCTGGGGCAGATCGCCTCCATCTACACCGCCGCGCTCAGCGAACCCCTCGTGTGGGGCCGCGTGATGGTGGACGAGAAAAAGCAGACCTTCGACTACCTGGGCGTGATGCCGCGCCGGCTGATGACGCTGGTCATCGGCACGCGCCCGCTGGTGGACGGGTTTCTTTTGCGGCTGGAAGAGGCCATCGCGGCGGACCGCTCGCTGCGCGGGCTGCGCGGCCCCCGTAACGGCGAGCTGACCTACGCCGCCAACGGGCAAACCGTTACCCAGCAGCCCTTTGCCTTTGCGTGGAGCGCGACCGTGATCGCCCGACCCGGCATGGGCTTCTATTCCCAGCACACCGAGGGTACGGCGCTTACCGCGACCGCCTCGGAGAATGCCGCGACCGCCTTGGAGAACGACGCAACCATCGCCGCGACCGCCTTGGAGAACGACGCGACCCCCTCGGGCGACGCCGACGGCCCTGCCGCCGCATCCGGGGGTACGTCGTCGTCCGCATCCGTTTCCCAGGCCGACCCGTCCGAACAGGGCAACGAGCCGTCGCCGACGGTCGTCGTCGGGCAAACCGCGACGGTGGTCGATACGGAGCCGGGTTCCGACCTGTCCGCCGCGGAGGGGGCGGATACCGCCGCCCCGGCAACCGGCGCGGGCGAACCCGCCGATGCGGGTACCGCCGATGCGGGTACCGCCGATGCGGCGTCCGCCACAACGGTCGCCCCGACGGCATCCGCGGGCGCGGCCGCCATGACGATCACCGCCGCCACCAGCGCCAGCGGGCTTTCGCTGCTGACGCTGCCCTCCGGCGCGGACGGCACGCGCCCCGACTATATCCTCGCCGTGCGCTTCCCCGCCGCGCAGGCTTCGGACGGCGCGGCGCTGGACGTGAGCACGCTGACCGGCGCGAAGGTGGAGACCGTCTACTCCCTGCTGCTGACCGACATCCTCCCCAACACGCCTGAAAACGCCGCGCTGGAGATCCGCGGCGTGCAAACCATCCGCTACCGCGATCAGATCTACTGCTTCTCGGACGGCGCGCAGGCCGGCGCGTTCACGCTCACAGGCGTCACGCTGGAGGACGGCGTGCTCGCCTGCGCCGTGGCCGTCGACGGGTCGCGCCTGCTCCCCGGTTATTACCGCCTGCGCATCTCGGCGGACGTCACCGGCGAACAGGTCGCCTGGGAAAGCGTGCCCTGGATCGACGGCCCGGACAGCGTAAGCGCGACCGTTTCGGACGCCGACGCCTACCTTTGGGAAGCCTTCACGGCCGCCGCCGCGACGTACGACCGCGATACCAAGGGCCTGCCCAAAATGTTCCAGCACGCCTGGGGCGGCTCTACCGACAAGCTCTACCACGGCCTGCGCGTACCGGATTGCCCGCCGGTCTACCGCTCCATTCACCTTCAGGAGCTGGCCGGTCAGATCCGCTCGGCCGCCGCCTCGGATACCAGCCCGCTCATCCGGTACGCCTTCGAGGTGTTTGTCGAGTATCCCTAGCACGGGCAGCGGCCCGACGGCCGCGCCCCGCAGAAAGGACGAACCGCCATGCCTGTCGCGGCAACCGCCAAAATCCGGTTTCACAACCGCATCCGGGTGCTGCTTTGCTACGCGCTGGCCTGGAGCCTCGCGCTGCTGCCCGCCTATGTGCTGCTCACGCGGGTGTACCCCTACCGGCTGGTGGGCACCGCGCCCGATCTGACGCCGGTGGCGGACAGCCTGCGGGCGGTGCTGCCGGAGGTTTTCCTGCAGGCGCTGGACGCCTCGCGCGTGCAAGCCGGCATGGGACGGGCGGCGATGGTGACGGCGCTGGCCGCGCGGGAAACGGTTTGGCTGTACGCCGTGGGCGGCGCGGTGCTCGCCGCGGCGCTGATCAGTCTGCTGATCCAGCTCTGCTGGCGGTTCAGCTTCCGGCGGCCAAGGCTGGCCGCGCGCACGGCACTTCGCGCCGTGGCCGCCTACCGGTGGTCGATGCTGGTGATCTGGCTGGTGAACCTGCTGTTCCTGCTGGGGCTGTACCTGCTGGGCGTGCGCCGGATCGCCGGGCGCACCGCGTGGGACGCGCTGTTCTACATCGGCGCGTTCATACCGATCCCGCTGGCCGCGACAGTCTGCTTCCGGCTGGCCGCCCCGCCGTCGCTGTCCGGCAAGCACGGGTTCTTCCGGCGGCTGTAGGTGCGGTTTGCCCGGCAGGGGAGCGCCCACGGCTGCGCGGGCTGCGTCTGTTTCGGTTGCGGCCGGTCGTTTGCTCGCCGCCCTGTCGCCCCGGGCTGTGCCCTGCGGCGCTCGCGCGCGCGGCAAGCCGGGTATGGATTATGGCTCGCCGGGCGCAGGCCGCCACGCTTCCCCCGCCTGCGCCATGCGGCGCGCGCGCGCCGACCGGCCCGCCCGCTTCGCGCCGCCCTGTCGCCCCGGCTGTGCCCCGCGGCGCACACGCGCCCTGCCCACGGCCGGGTTTACGGGTATCCTGTCCTTCCCACCCTTCCGTCGTGGGGTGGCGCGCGGCGGACCGGCCCGCCGGTCGCCCCGGTCGCTCCCCCCGTCCCCAGGCCGCGTTTCGGCAACCGAGCATCCCCACCGGCCCACAGGAGGCGTTATGTCCAACTACTTACTGGCCATCGGCGGCACCGGCAACAAAATCCTGGAGGCGCTGGTCTATGCCTGCGCGGCCGACGCCCTGTGCGATCCCAACAGCCCGGGCCGCACCCCGCTTGGTGAGCTTCACGCCCTGATTATTGACGTGGACGCCGCCTGCGGCAACACCACGCGCGCCAAACAGGCCGCCGAGCACTACGAGGCCGTCCGCGCCGCATTGGAGACCACCGGCACGCCCCGCCGCGGCTTTCACACCCGGCTCAGCGTAAACCAGTGGAACATGAACCTGGCCCAGCGCGCCAACTCCGTGGCGGGCGTCACCCGCAACAACCGCCGCGACCGTCTGCTGGCCCAGAGCCTGTTTTCCCGAACCGAGGCGGAGCTGGAGTACAGCGAAGGGTTCCGCGGTCATCCCGACCTGGGCGTGCTCTTTTTTGCCGATCTGCTCAGCCATCTGGACGCCACCGCCAGAACCGACCCCACCGACGAAATGGTGCGCCTGCTGGACACGGTCCGGCAGGAACTGGCCACCGGGCAGACCGTGTCCGTCATGCTGGTGGGCTCCATCTTTGGGGGCACGGGGGCCAGCGGCATCCCCAGCGTTTCCCGTTTCCTGCGCGAGCGTTTCCGCGACCGCGCCGACCGGCTGGTGCTTTCGGCGGTGCTCATGCTGCCCTATTACGACGTGCCCCCCGCCACGGCGGACGAAACGTTGGAGATCGTCGTCAAATCCTCCGCCTTTCTGGACAAGGCGCGCACCGCGCTGCAATATTACGGCATGGAGGGCATGATCCGCTCCGGGGAGGAAGACGACCGCGGTGTGTTCGACGCGCTCTACCTGCTGGGCCTCCCCAAGGAAGCGTTTGTGACGGCGCGCTTCTACTCCACCGGCTCCCAAAGCCAGGAAAACGACGCCCACCTGATGGAGTGGCTCGCCGCCCGCTGCGCCGCGGCATTTTTCCGCACGAGCTTCCGCGGGGCGGACGCGCACAACATCAACTGCTACTACTACCAGTGGCACAACCACGAGGTATCCTGGGACAGTTTCGACGACGAGAGCGTGCCCTACCGCGTCGCCTTCGGCGGGCTGGCCAAGGCCGCGGCGCTGTTTTTCAGCGAGTGCTACCCCACGCTTCGGGATTGCATCCGCCGGGGCGCCGGGCGCAAAGCCCGCGCCGTCAATTACTGGACGGCCTACTTTTACGGCGCGCGCCGTTATAACGCCCAGGAAAACGCCAGGCTGGAAAAGCTGGTGCAATCGCTCTACCGGTTTTTGGCCTTCTACGCCAACTGGCTTTGGCAGGTGCTGCGCACCCTGCCCCCGAACCTGCGCCCCGAAGGCGCGGCCGAGGCGGACGCGCGCGCGCTGGCCGAAACCTACCGCGAGCTGATCGACGTGCGCGCGCTGCTGGCCGCGCCGCCCGCGGGGCAGCCTGCGGGCGGCGCGGCCGGGGACACGCACGCGGTGTACGAGAAGCTCTCCCGCGAGCTGGAAACGCTCTCGCGCACCGCGGGAGGCTCGGCCTACCTCTCCGCGGTCAAGGCGGAAAAGGATCGCCGCGCCGCCCGGCTGGAGGAGCAGCGCCTGGCGGTATCCGCGCAGCAGCAACGCGTGGCCCTGTGGGAAGGGGAGGACGCCCACCTGATCGACCAGCAGACCCTCCGCCAGGAAAAGGCCCGGCTGGAAGCCATGCGCCGCGCCTGCGCGGGCATGGAGGTACGCCTGGCCCTTGTGGAGGAGGACGAAGCCCACGCCGCGCAGCGCCGCGTACCGCAGCCGCCCGCCCCCGAAACCGGCGCGCTGCCCCGCAACGATCTGTTCCACCCCGAGGCGCTGGACGCGCTGCACAGCCTGCTGACCCTCTACGGCGCGGACCCGGAGGCGGACGATCCCGTAGCCGCCAGGGCCCTTCGCCTGTACCTGTGGGATCATTTCACGCGGCTGGTGGCCCAGCGCGTGCCCGACCGGCGCACCGCCGCGCAGGCCGTGGCGGGCATGGGCGGCGGCCACCCGACCGGCGCCGGGCCCGAGGCCGCTTTCGCGGGCTTCACGGCGGCGCTGCTGGCCGCCGTGGTGGAGGAGGAAAGCGTATGAAACGCCAGCGCAGGGACGATCGCAAAACCGAGCTGGACCGCAAGACATCCTATATCACCCTGCTGCCCGCCATGGAGGAGGGTTTCCACACCGGCTACCAGACGCGCCCGGGCGTGGTGAGCGATCACAGCCGCAAACCCCACGAGTGGCTGGAAAGCGTAGCCCGCAACCTCCTCACCCCGGGGGAGGACGTGGGCTATTCCATCCCGGATGTGCTGGCCGGCGAAGCGCAGCTGCGCCGCCTGATGCGCCTGCCCCACGAGGATGCGATGCGCCATCAGGAAATGATCGACTGGCGCGGCGCGCTGGCCACCCTGCTCCTGTGGGACGGCTGGGCCAAGGACGACACCTGGCCCGTATTGGAATGCGACAACATGCTCTCCGCCGACGGCGGCGCGTTTTTGGACAGCGTGAAGGCCGCGCTGGCGCCCGAGCGGGCAAGTTTCGGCCTGTGGCTGTTCACCCTGCGCATGGAGCGGGACGGCGTGCCCGAGCGCAGGCCGCTGGGCATGCTATCGCCCACCGGGGCGCTGGCCCCCGCCGCAAACCCCGGCGATCTGTCCGCGATGCTGCCGGGTCGCGTGCGCTGGTACAGCCGGGAGCGCCGCCGGTTTGAGGACCCCTGCGAATGGCTGGACGAGGCCGACCGCGCGCGGCTGGTGCACCGCCTGCGCTTCTTGCAGGCCCTCAACGAGCGCCGAGAGCTGAAAAGCCCCCTCTACGCGAAGGACGCGGCCCTGTGCGGGCTGATCGACCATTTCGTGGGGGATCTGCTGGCCCGGCGCGGCTCCTGGCGGGAGCGGCTGGATGCGGACGATCCGCAGGCGGCGCGGGAATTGTACATCCGCGCGCTGGCGGTCTGCGGCCTGCTGGAAACCGGGCTGACGGCCGGCCTGACCCGTCGGGAGGATCCGCTTTCGCCCGAAGAACTGCGCCGCAACGAGCTGCTGCGCCGCCTGACCCCGGAGGACACGACCTCCCTGGCCGGGCTGGAGAGCCCGGGCGTGGTCACCTACGCGTTTCACGGGCGGCCTTTCGCCATCGACAGCCCCCTGTACCTGCTGGAACCGGCCAACGCCCCCGAGGAGCGGGAAACCCTTCGCCGGCTCTGGCAGGAGATCCTCCTGCCGCTCAAATTCGACGGGGACTGGAACCGCGCCGTCGCCAAGCGCTTTGTGGAACTGGCCAACAGCCTGACCGGGAGCCAGGGCGCAAGCCGCGGCGTTATCCGGCTGCTTCGGGAATGGAGTTTGCAGATGGCTGGGTATCAGGAGTCGGGCGACCGGTCCGTCACCTTCCACCTGCCGCTTCAGGATGTGCCTGCAACCCTCTCGCGCCTGGTTTTCGATCTGGTCGGGTTGCCGGACGTATCGGTGCTCACGGAGGCGTTTTCCGATTGCCTGCTCCTGTGCGAGGGGATGTTCCCCTACGAGGACCCGGCGCTCAACCAGCGCTGCGCCGTCGCCGGCGCGGAAAACCTGTACGCCGTGCCGCCCGTCGGCGCCGCGCTGGCCCTTTGGCTCACCGCCGCCGCCGAGGAAAGCGAGGACGATCTCTTCCGCCCCCGGCTGCCCCGAGAGGCGTTCGCGTTTGAAGCCATCGAGGACAAGGAGGGCCGCAAGGTGCGCGCCCATCTGCGGCTGACCCGCCGCCGCCGGGTGAAGGACGCGACCTTCCAAAACCAGATCGAGCTGGTGCGGGAGTACCGCATCGGCGCGGAGCTGGCCGCCGGCATGGCGGTGCCCGTGCCCGCGC
The DNA here is from genome assembly GCA_012517815.1 of Clostridiales bacterium. Lineage (GTDB taxonomy): Bacteria > Bacillota > Clostridia > Christensenellales > Aristaeellaceae > CAXXOK01. The sequence goes on along the minus strand of JAAYUF010000054.1, from coordinate 4,933 downwards.
GCACCTTGCCCACGGTGCGCTGCTGGCCAGCCGCCCGCCTGGCCCGCGGGCAGTGGACGGCGTACTACGTGCTTTCCCAGCAGCCCGACGCCGCGGAGATCGCCGTACCCGCCGCCGACGGCTGGACGCAGGGCGAAACCCGCACCGCCGTGGATGATACGCCCGCCGGCCGGCACGCGGAGCGCCGCTGGCAGATTGCCCGCACCGACCGCTGGCCGCTCTATGTGGCCCTCATGCGCGGCCGTCTGTGCCTGGGCGCGCTGCCCAACGATCAGCCGCTCTACCAGTACCGGCGCGAGGCTCCCGCCGCCGTGGCGATCGATTTCGGCTCCAACGCGACCACCGTGATGCTGCGGCAGGGCGAGCACGTTCGCGAGGTGGAGCTGCCGTCCCATTGGGTGAAAACCCTGCTGCAGGGCCGCGCGACGGACGATCTGCTCCTGCACGACGAACTCCTGCCCCGCGAGGTCCATCCGGACGCGGAGCGGATTTCCACGTTCGTCAGCGTCATGGATATGTTCAGCGACGACGAGCGCCGCTGGAACGCCCCGCTGGTGGACGGCCACATCTACTACCCGCGCGATCTGGGCATGCTCCTGCGCAAAAACCCCAACACCCTCTACTACGACCTTAAATGGGGCGATGAGAGCTACCTGACGCGCTGCCTGCGCCTGTTCCTCAAGCAGACGATGCTGCAGGCCTCCCTCGCGGCGCGGCTGGCCGGCTCGTCATCGGTCAGCTGGCGCGTATCCATGCCCAGCGCCATGCCCCTGTACCGGCAGGAGGCGTATCTGGAAACCGTACGCGCCCTGGCCCGCGAAATCGCCGCCGAAACCGGCCTGCCCCCGACCCCGGGGCTGCCCCCGGTGCTCTTCGCCAGCGAAAACCAGGCGGACGGCCTGTATTTCCACGGCCGCAACGAGGTCAGCGCCCGCAGCGGCTATTTCAACATGGACGTGGGCGGCGGCACCACCGACCTGAGCGTGTGGCTGGGCGGCGCCGTGCACGCAACGCTGGAAACCTCGCTTTTGCTGGGTTGCCGGCAGATCCTGTTCGATTCGATCGCCTCCCGCCGCCGCGACGAGTTCGAGGCGGACTTCGCCCAGTCGGACGAGCCGCTGCGCGCACTGGTGCGGGAGCTCACGCGCGCCTTCGCCCAGGGGGACGGATCGCTCCACGCGCGGCAGAAGAACCTGTTCCTGCTGGACGCGTTTTTCGCGGGCCACAGCGAGGGCGTCACCGCGATGATGGTGGCCGCGCGCGCGCAGGGCCGCGTGAGCCTGCTGGAAAGCCTGCTGCTGCTCCATTTCGGGTTCCTGTTCCGCCTGTGCGGGGAAATGCTGGAGCGCTGCGACCAGACCGAGGAAACCCACGCGCTGCTGGGCCCGCGCATGGAGGTGTGCGTGGCGGGCAACGGCGGGCAGTTCCTCAAGGCGTTTGAGGAGGACACGCGCAACCGGCTGTTCCGGCTGGCGCTCTCGGGCCTGAACGACGCGCACCCCGTGCAGGAACTGCTGCTGGTGCAAAGCCGCCACCCCAAGCAGGAGGTCGCGCGCGGCCTGCTTGCGCAGGACGGCCGGCTGGAAAGCTCCGTGCAGGGCACGCGGGACGAAAGCGCCCTGGCCGCCGCCGCCGCGCCCTCGGAGAAGCGCCGCCACCTGCTGGGGGATTTCCTTTCCGCGTTCTACGCGGCCTTCCCGCAGGCCGGCGAACGGCTGATGGGCGGGGCGTTCGAGCATGAGAACGGCCGGGCGGTGCGCCTCCGGCCCGCCGCGGAAATCGAGCTGGAAGCCATTCTGGATAACGAAATGACCGAGGGCGACGAGTTCGCGGGGTATGTGCGGGCTTTCGCGGCCATGAAGCGGCTATGGAAAATCTGACGCCGGAAACGCGGGCGGATCGGGGCGGGAAAACGCCGGCGAGCGCGGCCGCGGGCGCACCGGCCGATGCAGCCGCGGGCACGTCAGCCGGCGCGGCGATAGGTACGCCAGCCGGTACAGCCGCCGGGACGTCAGCCGGTGCCGGTATGGGTGCGCAGGCCGATGCAGCCGCGGGGATGCCGGCCGATGCGGCAGTGGATGGAAAAAGCGGCGCGGCCATGAGGACGCAAGGCCGTGCGCTTGTGGAAACACAAACGGATACGGGCGAGGCGGCGCGGGCGGACGCGGCACCGGACACGGTGGCGTTCAAGCGCCTGCTTCTGCCCGCGCGCGCGGAGGACAGCCAGTTTTTCCGCGCGGACTGGACGCTCAACCTCTACCGAGGCTGCAACCACGGCTGCGTGTACTGCGATAGCCGCAGCGTCTGCTATCATCTGGAGGATTTCGGCCGCGTGCGCGTCAAGCGGGACTGCCTTGCCGCGCTGGAGGCCGAGCTGCGCGCCCGCAAGCGCGCGGGCGTGGTTTCGATGGGCGCGGCCAGCGACGCCTACAACGCGCGGGAAGCGACGCTCGGCGTCACGCGCGGCGCGCTCCTCCTGCTGCGGCGCTACGGCTACGGCGTGGCGCTGTCCACCAAAAGCGCGCTGATCGCCCGCGACGCGGACATTCTGGGCGATCTGGCCCGGCAGGGGTACGTCTGCGCGGCGTTCAGCGTCACCACGGCGGACCCCGCGCTGGCGGCTTTTCTGGAACCGGGCGCGCCGCCGCCGGAACGGCGCTTTGAGGCGATGGCCATGCTGGCCCGTTCGGGCGTGGTCACCGGCACGTGGCTCAACCCCATGCTCCCCTACCTGACCGATACGCCGGAGGGCATCCGGGAGGTGCTCAAGCGCACCGCCGACGCCGGCGGCCGGTTCGCGATTTGCCACTTTGCCCTGACCCTGCGCGAGGGCGACCGCGAATACTTTTACGCCGCGCTGGAAAACGCCGCGGATCCGCTGACCCCGCGCAACCCCGCCCTGCGCGCGCGGGATGTGCGCGCCCGCTATGTGGCGGCGTTCGGGCTGCGCTACGTGTGCCCCTCCCCCGACGCGGAGCGCCTGCAAGAAGCTTTCAACGCCGAATGTGACCGGCTGGGGCTGCTGCGCGATTTTGCTTCCGTCAACCGCGCGGCCTGCGCGGGCGCGCCCGCGCAGACGACCCTTTTCTGAAGCCGCGGCCCGGCGCGCACGGGATTCCCGCGCGCCGACGCCCAGGCTCCGCGGACGTCGCGGGCCGCGCCCGTCCCCGTCGTATCCGCGCCCGCCCGCACCTCGGCGATGCCTGATCCTGGCCGGCGCGCCATAACTTTCCCGGGAGGAACTTTCATGGAGCATCGCACCCGCCGCCGCATTTCCAGAGGGCTGGCCGTCGCGCTGGCCTTTGTTTTCTGCTGCTCTTTCGCGGCGCTCCCCGCCGGCGCGGAAACCGCCGGCATGGGCGCGACCCTCACCGATGAGGAAGGCGAAAGCGTCACGGTATCCGAGGCCGAACGCACGGACGACGCGGAGGCGCTCGCCGCGCTGGCGGCGGACGCGGCGCTGAATACGGACGGCAAGCTGGCCGCCGCCTTCAAGCGCTACCAGACCCTGGGCGCCGTGGTGTGCGTGATCGAAAACGGCCGGATCAGCCACACTTACTGCTACGGCTCCCTCGACCGCAAGGGCACGCCCATCACCGCGGATACGCTGTTTCGGGTGGGGTCCATCAGCAAGATGGTCACGGCCATGGGCATCCTCAAGCTGGCGGAAGAAGGCCGCGTGACGCTGGACGGCGACCTTTCGGACTGGCTGGGGTTTCCCGTGCGCAACGCGCGCTACCCCGCCACCCCCCTCACCCTCCGGCAGCTGATGAGCCATACCACGGGCTTAAGGGACAACGGCCATTACACGCTGGCGCTTCGCGGGCAGGCCGCGCCGCTGGCGACGCTGTTTGGCGGGTCGGCGAACAAGTATCTATTTGTGGACGGCGCCGAGGCGGGCACCGTTGCGCAGTATACCAACTTCGGGGGCGGCATTCTGGGCAGCGTGCTGGAGAGCGTGACCGGCCAAACCGTGGACGCTTACCTGAAAGAAACAATCTTTGACCCGCTGGGCGTCACGGCGGCGTACCAGACGGCGCTGCTGCCCGAAACCGCCGTCGTGTCCGACCAGTACGACATGCCCTCGCGCGTGCTGAGCGCGAAGGTGCGCGACGGAGCGCCCGCGGCGCTCGTGCCCGACCCGCAGGCGGATTACACCCTTACCGCCGGGAAGCTGACGATTTCCGCGCCCGGTCTGGCGAAGATTGTCATCGCGCTGTGCGACGGCGGCATCGCGGACGGCGTGCGCGTGCTCCGGGAAAGCTCCGTCGCGGCCATGCGCGAGCCGCAAAACGGCATCGGCTCGGTATCCTGCCAAAGCGGGTGGGGGCTTTGCCTGAACATCCTGCCCGATACGCCCACAGCCGGCCGCACGATCTACGGCCACGGCGGCAAGTCTGGCGGCATGCTTTGCGCGGCCTATTTCGACCCTAACGACCGTACCGGCGTGGTCATGCTGACCAACGGCTGCGACAACCGCCCGGTGCGCAACGGCGTGGGCATGCTGAGCCTCGCGGTGATCCGCCTGTGCTACGCCGGGCTGATCGACGGGCGGCATGTGACCGAGGACCCCTGGCTGGTGGACGGGCCGTAATGTCGGCAGGTTCGCGGCGGGTTCAACATTCCTTCAGCGGATCAAGCCACGCCGTGCCGAGCGAGCGTTGACCGCCGCCGCTTGGCACAGCGTCCGGCGCATTGCCCAGGGCTCCGAACCGGCGAACTACCCCCAAGGCGGCGGGAACGAGCCGCCTGGCGACGGCCGGCAACGGGTCTCCCCGACGCGATGGTCGCTTGCCGGCGGAAAGCCGGCAAGCTGTCGGCGAGAGCTTTCCGCCATCCCCGGGCAACGGCGCCTTGGGGCACGGGGAAGGCGACCGGGTATCGCGGCGCTCTGCGCGAGCCGGCGGAAAGCCGGCAAGCTGTCGGCGAGAGC
>JAAYUF010000053.1 GCA_012517815.1 Clostridiales bacterium | reverse complement strand
GGGCGTGGAAATGGTGATGCCCGGCGACCACATCGACATGGAGATCGACCTGATCACCCCCATCGCGATCGAGGCGGGCCTCCGTTTCGCCATCCGCGAGGGCGGCCGTACCGTCGGCTCCGGCGTCGTCGCCAGGGTGCTAGAGTAAACCGGGGCCTGAAAACCCCGTTCCCGAGGGGGCGTCAAGCGCCTCCGTTCCCCCGGCGCGCATCCGTTTGGCGCCGGGCGGCGGGAAAACCGGAGACCATTCCGCCCGGGCGGCCGTATGGAGCGGCGCGCACGGGGATGACGATCGACATAGGAGGTGGCGGACGTGGCTAGCGTTGCCCGCAACAAGATCATGCTGGCTTGCACAGAGTGCAAGCAGCGCAACTACAACTCCATGAAAAACAAGAAGAACACCCCCGATCGTATCGAGCTGAGCAAGTACTGCCGTTTCTGCAAGAAGCACACGGTGCACCGCGAAACGAAGTAACATGTCACGACGAGAAGGAGTGAAGGACATGGCTGACGAAAAGAAGGCGGTGGCCAAGGGCAAGAAGGCGAACTTCTTTGTCCGTTTTGGGCGCGGTTTCGTGAACTTCTTTACGAAGATCGGCCTCGCGTTCAAGAACACGTGGCATGAGCTCAAAAAGGTCACTTGGCCCACCAAGGACAAGCTGATCAACTACCTGATCATCGTCGTACTGATGATGGTGTTCCTGATGTTGATCATCGGCCTGCTGGACACGGGAGCGTCCGCGCTGGTCAACCTGTTGATGAGGTAGTTAGGAGATCGCAATGGCCGAGAAACGCAAGGAGCCCTGCTGGTATGTCGTGCATACCTATTCGGGCTACGAAAACAAGGTTAAGGACAACATCGAGAAGTCTGTCGAAAACAACGGCATGCAGGATCTGATCCTGGACGTTCGCGTCCCCGTGGAGGACGTCGTGGAGATCAAGAACAACCGCCGTGTGAAAAGCCAGCGCAAAGTCTACCCCGGCTACGTGCTTGTGCACATGATCGAAACCAGCGAAAGCTGGTATCTGGTGCGCAACACCCGCGGGGTTACGGGCTTTGTGGGCCCCGACAGCAAGCCGGTCGCCTTAACGCCCGAAGAAGTGGACATGATGCTTTCCACGCAGATCAACAGCGTGGAGTTCGGCATCGCCATCGGTGAGGAAGTCCGCATCCTTTCCGGCCCGCTGGAGAACTTCACGGGCGTTGTGGAAGACGTGGATACCGTGCGCCAGAAGCTCACCGTCAAGGTGAAGATGTTCCTTGGCCGCGAAATGCCCGTTGAGGTAGACCTGCAAGACGTGGTTAAAGTCTGATTCCGCATCACCCCGCCGCTCAGGCGGCGGGGCACCGGCGCGCCGGACGCGCCCGGCGGGAGACCGCCGCTATGCCGCCGCCGCTTGGGTCTACCCGCGCGGCCGGCGCGCATGGGCGTGGGAGGAACGAAAAGTTCCGCATCACCACAAACTGAGGAGGTTCCATTACCATGGCTAAGAAAGTCACATCCATCATCAAGCTGCAGGTTCCCGCCGCCAAGGCAACGCCCGCGCCGCCGATCGGCCCCGCGCTGGGTCAGCACGGCGTGAACATTCCGGGTTTCTGCAAAGAGTTCAACGAGCGTACGTCCAAGGACGCCGGCCTGATCATCCCCGTGGTGATCACCGTGTACTCCGACCGCACGTTCACCTTCATCACCAAGACGCCGCCGGTTCCCGTCCTCATCAAGAAAGAGCTGGGCGTGGAGCATGGCAGCGGCCGCCCCAACCGCGACAAGGTGGGCATGCTCACCAAGGCGCAGGTGCGCAAGATCGCCGAGATCAAACGCCCCGATGAAAACGCCACGGAAATCGAGAGCATCGAGAGCATGGTGCGCGGCACCGCGCGTTCCATGGGCATCACGGTTGAGGAATAATGAAACGTTTGTGGGAGGACATTGTGCCGCTAACACCACAGGGAGGATTTGAACGATGAAACACGGCAAGAAATACGCAGACAGCCTGAAGCTGATCGATACCCTGAAGTCCTACGATCCCGAGGAGGCGTGCGACCTCGTCTGCAAGACCAGCAAGGCCAAGTTTGACGAGACCATCGAGATCTCCGTTCGCCTGGGCGTCGATCCCCGCCACGCCGACCAGCAGGTCCGCGGCGCGGTGGTGCTGCCCAACGGCACCGGCCGCGTGGTGCGCGTGCTGGTGATCACCAAGGGCGACAAGGTCAAGGAAGCCGAGGCTGCCGGCGCCGACTTTATCGGCGGCGAGGAAATGGTGCAGAAGATCCAGACCGAAAACTGGTTTGGGTACGACGTGATCGTCGCCACGCCCGACATGATGGGCGTCATCGGCCGCATCGGCCGCGTGCTGGGCCCCAAGGGCCTCATGCCCAACCCCAAGAGCGGCACCGTGACGATGGATCTGGCCAAGGCCATCAACGATATCAAAGCCGGTAAGGTGGAGTATCGCGTGGACAAAACCGCCATCATCCACTGCCCCGTGGGCAAGGCGTCCTTCGGCCCCGAAAAGCTCGGCGAGAACCTCAAGGCGCTCATGGACGCGATCAACAAGGCCAAGCCCTCCACCGCGAAGGGCACCTATGTGCGCTCGCTGTACCTGAGCTCCACCATGGGCCCGTCCGTCAAGGTCAACCCGCTGAAGTTCTAAGCGCCGGATCAGGGGATGTAAAAAATCGGAAGCCAAACGGCTTCCGATTTTTATCTGCTCCGCGTCGGACGCTTCCGCGCTTGCGGTACCCTGCCCCCGGCCTCTGCCCGGAGCCTGGCGGGCAAGCCGCTTCCCTTGACCGGCTGACGCGATTTCCATGCACGAATGCGTCGAAGCTCGCGAGCGCACGGGTGCTGGGGCGAGGAGCGGATGCGAAGGCGCGGCGGGGCTTCATCGGGTTTGCGCGGCGAAGCCGTGGAATCCAATCGCCGTAAAGGTGGAAGCGTCGGTGATGTGACACGGCGCGAACGCGCAGGCAAGCGCGGGATTGGCTATGCGCCGGCAGGCCCGCACAGCGGCCGTCGGTTTGGGCGTCTCCGATTCGCTACCGGCGGCCTGGCTGCGGCGGGGGGATCGGCGGCGGGCAGCGGATATCGGCTTTTGCTTGACCGGGCCTGTTTCGCTCGCCACAGAACAAGCCTTTCGGCGCAGGCGTGGGCCATCGCCGGCCCATTCCGGCAGCTGCGATCCGCTCTCCCCCTCGTCACCATAAAAACGCTCAGGGCTGCCTCGCCGGCACAAACGGATACTCCCGGTATTCCGCCGTGACCGTTTCCGGCGCGGGTTGGCCGAGGCTATCCGCATCCAGAATCGCAAACACGCCCTCCGCCGCTTCTCCGCTGACCAGGCGCGGCTGGTAGTCGTTCTGCTTGTCGTCCCCGGAAATATGCGCGGGATACACGCGCACCTGATGGCCCAAGAACCGCCCGTCCCCGCCAAATGTCAGGGTAACGCGCGCCACGATGCATTCAATCGCCCGCACGCTCGGGTTGCCGCCAAACACAAAATTGCCGATGCTGTAGAGGATCGTCGCGCCGCTATACACCTCCGCGCCCTGGATCACGTGCGGGTGCGTGCCGATCACCAGATCAGCCCCGGCGTCCACCATCGCGCGGGCCATTTTCGTCTGTTCGGCGTTGTGCCTGCGCGCGTACTCCTGCCCGAAATGCAGGAAGCAGACCACCGCGTCCGCGCCCTGTTCCTTCAAGCTGGCGACGGCCGCCTTGTAGGCGTCGCGTTTGGCCACGTAGGCGGTGCGCGTAAACCCGATCAAGGCGACGGTCGCCCCGTCGCGGGTGAACCAGCAGGCGGTTTCGTCGTCAAACCAGTCGATATCCGCCGCCGAAAGCGCCGCGCGGGTTTGCCTGCGGCCGCCGCTTCCATAATCGCCGTTGTGGTTGTTGGACAGGTTCACCGCCTCGACGCTGCCTTGCGTAAGCACCTGCGCGTACTCCGGCAGGCCCCTGAAATGGTTGGTTTTGACCACCTTGCCGGTGCCGCTGTCCTTGAGCGCGCCCTCGAAGTTGACCACCGTCAGATCGTCCGCCGCGAACAGCGGCAGCGTCTTCGCAAAGAAATAGCCGTACCCTTCGCGGCCTAATACCGCTTTGAACGCTTTGGCCGAACCCATCAGCCTTTCATCGTTGCCGATGGTGCAATCCCCCGCGAACGTCAGCACAAGCTGCCGCACCGCCGCCACGCCGGTTTCCGGCGCGGTTTCCGCCGCCGCGACGCAGCCTGCCGAAAGGACGCCCGCCACCGCGAGGCCCGCCGCAAGGCACACGACGGCCCGCATCGCCCACAGCCGTTTCCAGATCCGCACAGGGTACTCCCCCCTTCTGCCGGTCGTTCGGCCCGGCAGGCGTTTGGTACGGTTTTTCATCACCAGCGTCCCCCGCGCGCGGCGCTTTCCTAGTCCGACTTCGTCACGAATGCCCGGCGCAGCCCCGCTGCGCCTTCGCTTCCGTTCCTCGTCACGGAAGAAACCGCCCGTGAGCTTCGGCGCATGCATGGTGGAAAACCGTAGCAGGCGCGGCCGCTTCCCGCGTTTGCCCGGGGTAAACCGCGCCGCCGTGCCTGTCCCAAGGCACGGCGGCGCATCGCATACAACCGTTATTCCTCGATGTCCGCGTCGGCCTCGGTGGGGTCGGGCGACTCGGTGTTTGTTTCGTCGCCGGTTTCTTCCACCACGGTCGCGTTGCCGGGCACCTGCGCGGACCTGCCGATGCCCAGCACCTCGGACGTGGGCCGGGCGTTGGTCTTGCCGTCGTAGATGCCAATCTTGTTGAGCTGCTTGCCCATGAACAGCATGACCGCCGTCTGCCCGCCATCCAGGTTCATGGCCACCTGACAGCCCTTCTGGAGCATCAGTTTGCCCAGGTAGGCCACGGAGATGCCGCCGCTGTCTTTCAGCCGGCCTTCCGCGATCATCGCCACGTAGTGGCCCGGCTCCACCATGCCGATGGCGCAGCGCGGGTTGGTGGTGGTGCTGACCACGTAGACCTCCGGGTTCAGTTCCCCGTCGCGCACCAGATAGGGGCCGAAGGAGAACACATCCGTCGCGCCCGCGTCGATAAACGCCTGTGCGTTCATCTCGCTGGAGGTGTGCACCTGCATGCTGCCGTCCGGGAACAGCGCCAGCGTATCCAGGTTGGGGAACGCCGACGTATATTGGGGATACGGATCGTCGATGATGATCTACCCGTTGCGGATCACCACGCCTTCCCTGCGCGGGCTGTTGAGGCGGTAGGTGTAGTAGTCGGTGTTCATCGCAAACACGATGCCGTACTTCTTGGCTGTTTCGGAGGCGTCCACGCGCACCTTGCCCATGCGCTCCTCATCGTACTGCACGGCCTTGAAAACTTCGCCGGCCGCCACGTCCGACCAGATTTCCGCCTCGTACCAGCGCAGCGGGGTTTTGGGATCGTACTTGCGTTCGATCACAACCTTGAGCGTCTGGTTGATGTAGATCCAACGGCCGATATCGTCGTCGTCGTAGATGAACTCGCCCTCGTCCAGAAAGCCCTTCTCGTTGAGGGTCGGGAGGAGGCTCTCGTAATCCGCGACCGGCGTGGGCAGCGGCGTGGGCTCCGGTGTGGCCACTGCCGGCTGATAGGTCACGGGGTCCAGCACGTTTTCCAGAAAGTCGTCGTGGCGCACATCCAGGCCCACTTCCGAGGCCACCAGGCCAAACAGGCTGTTGTCGTACTCCACGGCGGTGGTTTCCATGGTGAACTTGGTGCCCCGCTGGGTTACGTGCAGCGCGTAGGCTTCCGTGGCCAGTTCGATGCTGCTCTTCCCGCCCATCGACTGCAGCGGCACCGTCCAGTCGAACTTGATCTGGTTTTCGGGGTACAGGTGGGCGTACAGCTTCTGCACCTGCCATTCGCCGTAGATTTTCAGCGAATCCGGGAAGGCTTCGCTGTCCGCCGCCTTCACATACGCCTGCTGGGCCAGTTCCGCGGTCAGCTTATGCATGCCGTGGCCGTACTCGCCGTCAAAATCGTGCGTGACCACCACCTTGGGGCGGTACTTGCGGTACAGTTCCACCACGTAAGCCAGCGCCTTGTTCTGCTCCCATTTTTTGCGCGCCACCTTGAGGCTGGTGGTATAGCTGTCCCAAAAATCGCCGATCACCGGATAGTCGCGCACGCCCATGGCCCACAGGCCGTTGAGCAGCTCGCTGCGGCGGGTGGTGTTGCTGTGGCACATATAGGCGACCACTACCTTGCGCTGCTGCTCCACCGCGTAGGTCGGGATGGCGCCGCCCATAAACAGCAGTTCGTCGTCCGGGTGCGCCACCAGAAACATCAGGTCCGCATATTGCGGCGTCGGGTTCCAGCGCTGCACCCACGAGGGCACGCTGCCGTTGCCGAACATGTAGAGCTCGTTGATCGCCAGTTCCTGCAGAACCTTTTCATCCGTCACCGCGATGCGGAACTGTGTGACGCCATACAGCGGAAGATAGACATGGTAATAGTCATCGTCCGTGCTGCCGACGCTGGTCCACTTTCCGCCGACGATGGTTTGCACTTCCCACTGGGTGGGCAGCTTGGCAAAGCAGATATAGACGCCGTAACACGGCAGACCCGCCGGCGTATCGACGATCACGTAAGCCTGCTTGACCGCTTCGCTGCTCCAGTTGGTGGTATATTGACCGTCCGTCATCAGCGCCGGACGTTTATGCGTATAGCTGGTGGTAAACGTACATTCCTGCGTGATATCCTGAGCATCCGCCGCCATGGCGCAGGATGCGGCGGTAAGGAGCGCCGCGAGAACCGCGATCAGTGTCCACAGTCTTGCGTGATTGAGCCTCATGGTCTGCTACACAACCTTCATATCAAACTGGCTTCAACCGGAAAGGATTGGTGCGGGTACCCCACCCGCTTTGGATGCGCAGGGCATCCAGCCGCAGGGTGCAGGCGGGCCGGCAGCCTTCGTTCTGTACCACCACGCGGATATACCCCAGCCCTCCGCCCGCCTTGGTGCAGGTGGCCCCGTAGGTCGCTTTCGGGTTCTGCGTGCGGGTCCAGTAGGGGCTCGCGCCTCCGTAATCGCGCCCGTACTGGTACAGGCCGTTAGCCAGCGCGTAGGGCGTGCCAAACGCCATCCGGGCGGCGTCCGTGCCAAACCCCAGCGAGCGGTCGCGCAAATCGTCCGCGGAGAGCAGCGTGATGCAGCCGCCCAGCGCGTCCTCCTGGAACAGGGTGCGTTCCTCCTGGGTAAAGCTTTCCAGAAACGCGCCGTTTAGGAACTCATACATTTCCGTCGCGGTAAACAAACCGCCCGAGAGCACGTACGCCGCGTCGTCGGGATGGATGCGGCGGTGCAGCAGGACGTATTCGCTCACCAGATATGCCCGGCCGTCCTCCACCGACAGCACCCGCCAGAGGATCGGTTCCAGCCCGCCCTCCATCGTCTGGGGGTACACGCCCAGCTCCACGTACTGCCAGCCCTCGGCCTGTGAGTAACCGCAAAGGGAAGCGGCCTGTGCCTGAGGCGAGGCGGCCAGAAGCAGGCAGACCGCTAGAAGCGCCGTGAGGGTGAAACGCCGGCCGGCCCGGCTTTGGGTTTCGCTTATCTTTTTCATTGCTGTTTGGGTTTGCATCGCATCGGGTTCCTTCCTCCCGAAGGTCGCCTTCCTTGCCGGACGAGGGCAGGTGCCGCCGCCCGGCCGTCGGTCTGTCGGTCTGTCGGTCAGGCCTGCCTGCGGCCGCAGCGCCTGAAAACCGGTGTATTCATTGGGATATGGTAATCGTTTTTTCGGTGTTTGTCAATTCCTCCTTCTTCTTGATTGGCGGTATCATCATATCACAGGATGCGGGACTTTGGGTGAACGCCCGCGCGGCAGACGCAAATTTACATTTGACGCGCCGGAGGGTTGCGCCTATACTGATACCAGAAAAAGCAATCCTTTCCATACGCCGGTCTCCCGGACCAAAAAACCGCTTTGCAGGAGGTTTCCAAACATGTTCAAACGCATGCTGTGCGCCGTTCTGGTTTTGTTGATGATACCGGCGTTCGCCCTCGCCACGCGGCAGTACATCATCCCCGACAGCGACACCCGCGAACTGACCGTCGAGGAGCTCTGGGGCTGGGATTATGAGTCTCTGGGCTACATACTTAACGAAATCTTCGCGCGCCACGGCTACAACTTCATTCCGGGCGGGCCGTACGACAATTTCTTCTCCCAGCGGCCCTGGTATGTCCCCAACGCCAATCCCGACAACTCGGCCGCCTGCTATCCCAAGCTCAGCAAACTGGAATGGCGCAACGAGCGGCTGGTCAAGGACGTGCGGGCGGCCATGCGGGCGCAGCATACCACGAACCGGAGCGGCAAGCATTATCTGGACTATGTCGGTACCGACCGGTTCGACGTGCTCTCCGGCTTCTCGCTGACCAGCCTGAAAGCCGGGCAGAAGCTGGCCGTCTACGCCGCGCCCGGCAGCGGCTCCTACCGCGGGGCCAACGGCAAGGCGCTGGTGAGCACCAACGGAACCGTGTATGTCGCCGGGTGGGAAAGCGGCTGGCTATTGGTGATGTACGAGACCAACAAGGGGGCCGTGCGCGTGGGCTACGTGGACGGAAACGCGCTCAAGGGCTCGGTCAGCGCGCCCAACCTGCGTTTCGCCTACGAGTCGGTTACGCTGCTCTCCGAGGCCAGCTTGACCGACGATCCCGCCACGCAGTTTACGGAAATCGCCCGACTGCGCGCCGGCGACCCGGTCACCTATCTGACCACCTTCCAAAACCGCTATTCCTGGGCGTATATCGAAACCACCGTCGGCGGGCAGCGCGTGCGCGGCTTCATCCCCTCCGACGCCCTGGCCTTTGACTATGCCGCCGAGGACAGCGAAAACGCGGGTTGACCGGCCTGACAAACCGGATCGGATCGGCCCTCGCTCACCCCGCGCCGTTGCGGTCGGACCGCCGTCATGCTATAATGCTGCCAGGAGCGCCAAGGAGGCGGAATATGGCAACGGTGGTTTTGGTTCGGGGGAAGGAACAGCGGGTTTTCAACGGGCACCCGTGGATTTTTCGCAGCGATATCGCACGCGTGGAAGGCGAGAACGCGGAGGGCGACGTCGTGCGCGTGGTGAGCGACAGGGGTCAGTTTTTGGCGATGGCGGTGTACAATCCGCTGTCGCAGATCGCGCTGCGCGTACTCAGCCGCAGGGAGCAGACGATAGACCGCGCGTGGATTTTCGACCGTATCGAGCGGGCGCTTTCGTACCGACGGCTGTTTGCCGATCTGCGCAGCTGCCGCCTGCTCTTTGCGGAAAGCGACGGCCTGCCCGCCGTGATCGCGGACGCTTTTGGCGATGTGATCGTCCTGCAGGTGCTCTGCCGCGGCATGGAAAGGTTCAAGCGGGACATTGTAGACGCGCTGGTGGAAGCGCTGCACCCCGTGGGCGTGTACGAGCGCAACGACGTGCCCGTGCGGGCGCTGGAAGGGTTGCCCCTGCAAACGGGGCTGCTGTACGGCGCCGTGCCCGACCGGGTGGAGATGGTCGAAAACGGCGTGCGTTTCTGGGTGGACGTGAAAAACGGGCAGAAGACGGGCTTCTTCCTGGACCAGAAGGAGAACCGCGCCGCCATCGCGCCGTTCGCCGCCAACGCGAAGGTGCTGGACTGTTTCACCCACACGTGCAGCTTCGCCCTGCACGCGGCCTGTTTCGGCGCGCGGGAGGTAACGGGCGTGGACATCAGCGAGGAAGCCTGCGCGTTTGCGGCTGAAAACGCGCGCCTCAACGGCGTGGACTATCGCGTAACGTTCGTGTGCGCCAACGCCTTTGATTTCCTGCGCGCGGCGCAGGAGCGCCACGAGCAGTACGATCTGGTGGTGCTTGATCCCCCGGCCTTCACCAAAACGCGCGCCGCCGTGCCGGGCGCGTTGCGCGGCTATAAGGAGATCAACCTGCGCGGCATGAAGCTTTTACGGGACGGCGGATATCTGGTAACCTGCTCGTGCAGCCAGCACGTGTTGCCGGCCATGTTTCAGGAGATGCTTCTGGAGGCGCAGAAGGACGCGCGCGTGCAACTGCGGCAGGTGGAATTCCGCACCCAGGGGCGCGATCACCCCATCCTGTTTTCCTCGCCGGAAACCCAGTACCTTAAATGCGGAATCTATCAGGTGTTCAAATAGGCAAATCACGGCACGCTCATATCGGTATCCGTTCATGAAGATATGATAAGCTCGCGTGCGGTTTCTTTCGGTGACGAGGCGCGGACACGCGGCGTAGCGGTACCGCGCCGGGCTCACGCGGCAACAGAGCGGAAGCAGGCGCCGGGAGCGGGAAGCGTTCAGGAATCGGAAACCTATCAGACGCTCCCGGCGAACGGGGTTCGCCGGGAGCGTCAAGCCGTCCAAGAACCCATGCAATAGGCAGTGCCGCTCGCCTTGCGACCCTTCGGGCGGTTCGCTCGCTTTGGCAAAATGCATCGGCATAGGGCTTTGGGGCTCCGCCCAAAGCCCGCATGGGTGAGCCCCTTGCTCCAAATCCGCTGCGGCGGGGGTTTTTCGACCGTCAAACGCTCCCGGCAAACAGCATTGCCGGGAGCGTTTCCGTGCGCGTGGGCCGCCCGCCGCCGTTTTCGGCGGCGCCTGTGCTCAGCCCATGTTGAATCGCCTGCCACCCGCGCCGAGCGCACCGGTTTTCCATGGCGGGAAAAGGTTCCTGCCCTCCGCGCCCGCGGCCGTCGGGAGCACCCGATCCGCCGCTGATCACGTTCATCCCCAAGGCCGTATCGTTACTTCTTCACGGGGTCGCGGATCATCAGCCGGTCGCCCGACTTGTAGAAACCGACTTTCTCGTACAGGCCCGCCGCCGTCTGGGTCAGTAGCAGGCCCTTGCCGCGGCACACCTTCGCGTGGCTCAGCGCGTAGCGCACCAGGGCCAGCCCCAGGCCCTTGCCGCGCTCTTCTTCCGCCACCACCACATCCGCCAGGTAGTAGACGGTGGATCGGTCCGATGTGATACGCATGAAGCCGACCAGCCTGCCCGTGCCGTCCAGAACGCCGAAGGGGGTGGAATGCCGGAGGCACTGCCGGACGGTTTTCGCGTCGCGGTCCTTGGCCCAATAGGTCAGTTTAAGCAGCGGCATCACGTTGCGGGGGGTAAACCTCCACCGCCTGCAGCTGAGCGTATACCCGGCAAACCGTTGATCCTTCATGTCCATCCTCTCCTTATCCTTACGGGTTGCAGATCTGCGTAACCTCACAGCCCCGCTCCCGCAGGAGGCGCGCGATGCCGTCCTGCGGGAGCACCAGGTGCAGGAGTCCGACCGTCACAAAGCAGGTGGGTTCCTCCGCAAGCAGGGTCATCAGGCGCTCGGTCATCGCCTGGTTCCGCCGGGTAATCAGCTTTTGGTGGTATTCGGCTCCTTCGGTTTCGTGCCCCGGTTCCAGATAGGCGCCCAGATAATGGGCCGCAAACGCTTCCGCGTCGCCCGCGCGCCACCAGTCCGGCCACTGCGCGATGGTCTTATCCACGCTGCGCGCGCTTTCCGGGCGGAGGATCGCGTCACACTCCCCTTGCAGGAGGTAACGCGTCAGTTCGGGACTGAAGCTTTCCAGCACGCCTATCTGTTCGTCCAGCGTTTCCAGATAGGCTGCCGTTTTTCCGTGGCTGTCCGCGTAGGCCCGCACCTTTTTTTCCACGCCCAGCGAAAGGGCCCGTCCCACGTTATCGGACCCGATCTCCGCCGCCGTGGTGTACACCGCGAGCGTATTGATCACCGCCCACGGTTTCAGGCCGTCCAGGGCGGCCCGGTCCAGCCCGAGCTGATCGCAAACCTGCGTGAGCTCGTCATCAAGCACGGCCCCGACCGATTCGCGGAGGGTCTCCCCCGCCGTGGCCGCCATGCGTCGCCGCATGTCGGCCACGGCGGTCTGCGAATCGGTATCGCACTCGTACACAAACCGCTGCGCCTTGTCCATCGCGGCCAGAATTTCCTCGCCGAAGGGGTACATCGCGTCGTTTCCGATGTGGATGGAGCCCAGCAGGTACATCACCTTATCGCCTCTGGTCACACGGTACAATACGCCCTGACTCCCTTCGCCGGGGCGTGAAAGCCCCCAAATGAGCCCCGCCGCCAGCAAAACCGCCGTGATTGCGAGGCCCGCCGCCCGCCATGCCCGTTTCCGATGGCTCATGTTTCCTCCAGCCCGTCCAGCGCACGCGCCGCGGCCTGCACGTCCTCATCCCGCAGTTGCCACTCGGCCGGCAGCAGCCGTCGGTAGCGCGGGTCGTAGTAGCGGTCGTCCATCAGCAACACAAGCCCCTTATCCCGCTCGGTGCGGATGACGCGCCCGCCGGCCTGCAGCACCTTTTGCATCGCGGGGATCATCCACGCGTACAGAAAGCCGTCTCCGAAGCGTTCCTGATAGAAGGCCTGCAAGGTTTTCAGCCGCAGCGACGGCGTGGGCAGCCCGACGCCGACCACCAGCGCCCCCACCAGCTGGTCGCCGGGGAGGTCGACGCCTTCGGAAAACGATCCCCCCAGCACGCAAAGGCCCAGCCGGGGCGACCGGTCGCCGGTGAACGCCGCTAAAAACCGCTCGCGCGCCTCGTCGCTCATTTCGTTTTCCTGCACCAGCAGGGGCGGCAGCGGCATGCCCTCCAGGTGCGCAAGCACCAGCCGCAAGTACGCGTAGCTCGGAAAATAGGCGATATAGTGCCCCGGGCGCGCGTTAACGGCTTCCCGGATGCTCTGGGCTACCCGCGCCGCGCTTGCTTCCCGGAAGGCGTAGCGGGTCTGGATTCGCCGGCGGACCACCATCAGCCTTTCCGCCGGAAATGGCGAGGGGAGCGAAAAGCAGGCGTCCCCCTCTTCCCCGCCCAGCAGAGAGCGCATCGCCGTCAGTGGCGAAAGCGTCGCCGAAAAGAACACGCTGCCCCGCAGCCCCTTGGTCACCTGCGCGATCACTTCCGCGGGGGACAGGCAGTAGAGTTCCAGCGCACGCTCCCGGCCGGCGCCTTCCAGCAGCGCGGCATACCGCTCGTCAAAGTGTTGCCCTGCGTACAGGAACGGCGCGAGCAACCGTACCAGCCGCGAAACATCCTGGCGGCACGCCGGGCTCGGGAGCCGGGTTTCCAGCAGGGTCAGCAGCGTGCCGCACAGCGCGTCCGCCACGCGAAGCACGGCCTCGGGAGGCGAATCCAGTCGCGCCTCCCACCGGCGGTACGCACCGTCGGTTTCAGCTTCAGCCCCGCGGAGGGTCTGCGTTTGCGCGTTGGCCGGTACAGGCTGCGCAACCCCGTTTGCCCCGTATGGCTTGCCCGTCGCGTCCGCCCCGTCCGGCCGGTGGTTGCCGCTGTGGTGGTACGCTTCGTCCGTCCCGTCCGCCTTGTCTGTTTCGTCCGCCAGGCAGGCGCCGCTTGTATCGTGCGTCCCGTTCATCGCGTGCGGCTTGCCTGTCCCGTCCGCACCGTTCGCCCGGCCGGTGCCGCCAATCCGGGCCGGCACTGGGGCCGTCGCGCTTTCCGTCGCATCCTCGGGTTGCGCGTCCGCTTGGCTTTCGGTCTCTTCCGGCGTTCGGGTTGCGCGCGGTTGGGGATCGGTCCGGTCCGCTTCCGCCCGCTCGCGGACCGTTTCGACGCCGGTATCCGGGGCCTGAAGCGCCTTCAGCTCCATAAGCAAGGCCGAAAGCTCACGATAGGCCGCGTGTTTCCGGCCCAGCGCCTTGCCCAGCGACGCGCGGAAGGTTCGCAGCGCGCGGGTGTCCAGCGCGCCGGAATGGCTGTCCCGCACGCGTTCCAGCAGATGGTGCGCCTCGTCGGCCAGCAGGGTGAAATCTTTGCGGCGTTTGAACAGGCGAATCACCTGTGCGAAGGGGTCGAAGGCGTAGTTGATGTCCATGAGCACCACGTCCGCCAGTTCCGTGAGCTTGAGGGCCAGCTCAAACGGGCATACGGTATGCTCGTCCGCGACGGAAACAATCACATCGTCCGTCCAGGCGCAGTCTGTCTGCAACAACCGGCGTACCGCGTCCGCCTGCCGAAGGTAGTGCCCCCGCGCGCGGGGGCAATCATCCGGATGGCAGCGACCCGGCGCGGGGCAGAGTTTTTCCTTGGCGGTCAGCGTGGAAACCCGGAGGATCGCCCCCTGCGCGCGCATCCTCTCCAGCGCCTGTAGGGGGCTCTGCCGCGCCGTGGCGCGCGCCGTCAGGTAGATGAGCTTGCGCGTCTTGCCTTCCGCCAGCGCCTTGAGCGCCGGGAACAGCACCGCCACGCTTTTACCCGTGCCCGTCGGGAGGCTTGCGAACAGCCGCTTTTTGCGCGCGATGGCCGTATACACCTGCACCGCCAGTTCCCGTTGCCCCGCGCGGTACGCCGGGTAGGGAAACGCGAGCGCGCGAAGGCTTTCGTCGCGCGCCGCCGCGCGTTCTCGTTCCGGTACGGCAAAGGCCAGCCAGGGCCGCACCAGCGCCAGGAGCATGTCTTCCAGCGCGGCGTGCTCCGCCCGCTCGGCGAATACCTTCAGCGGCTCGCCCTCCGGATTGACGTACACCACGCGCACCTCAACGGCGGCAAGCGCCGCCTCGCGTGCCAGCAACGCCGCGTACACGAGGGCCTGCGAGCGGTGTTCGGGGAGCACCTCGCGGGGTGGCACGCCCGCCAGCTTGATCTCCTCCACGCAGGGCGGGTCGCCGTCGCGGTACGCGTCCATCCGTCCAAACACGGTCACACAGGCGCCGTCCAGCGCCACGTCGCCCCGGATGGGCTTTTCAACGACAAACTCGGCCGCCTGCGCGCTCTCCCGCGCCTGATGCGCCTGCGCGCCCGCCAGCATTTCCGCGGTGTTGCCGCCCGGGGAAAGGTCGGGCGGGAAGTAAGTGAAGCTCACCAGATCGCGAACCGACACACGAAACGTCGCTTCCACCGGTACGCTCCCCCTCCCCCGCCCACGGCGCCAGCCGCAGGTCGCTCCGTTACCGCCGGCTGTTGCGGGACAGGATCAGCAGCCGGACAAGCTGCAGCAGGCTGCTGATGGCGGCCGCAACATAGGTGAGCGCCGCAGCGTCAAGCACCGCTTTGACGCCGCGCAGCTCCTCGTCGCTCACATACCCGCCGTCGCGAAGCGTCGCAATCGCGCGCCGGCTCGCGTCAAACTCCACCGGCAGGGTGATCAGCGAAAACACCAGCGTCAGCGCAAAGCAGACGATGCCCACCGTAATCAGCGGCTGCCAGCTGAAAAGCAGGCCCGCCAGAAAGATCGGAAAATACAGCGTGCTGCCGATGTTCACCACCGGAACGAACGCCGAGCGGAGCTTCAGCGGCCCGTAATCGTGGCGGTCCTGCATGGCGTGGCCGCACTCGTGCGCGGCGATGCCGATGGCCGCGATGCTGCCCGAGCCGTATACGCCCTGGGACAGGTGCAGCACATTGCTGCGCGGATCGTAATTGTCGGTCAGTTCTCCGGCAATGGGCTGGATGGCCACGTTGCCGTTGCCGTCGCGCGTGAGCATGTCCTGAGCCACCTGCTCGGCGGTCAGGCCCCGCTGCGTGCCGATACGGCGGTACTTCGCGTAGGCGGATTTCACCTTCGCCTGCGCAAAGATGCCCAGCAGAAGGCCGGGGATCAGCAATACCATCGTCCAATCATAGAAAAACATACGCTACCTCCCAAAACGGCGTGAAACGTGTTATCATGGGGTTATACGGCCCGGCGCCGCAAGAATAGCATACACTATTTTGGCGGAAATTCAAGCGAGGGCGTCCAAATTGTCGCCCTGGCCGCCGCAGCCGATCACGAAAGGAGCATGCCGGATGAAGGAGATACCCGCGACGCAAATCGCCAATACCGTCCTGGAACAGTTGGGCAACGGGGGGGTGTTTCTCTGCACCGCCGACGAGGAGCAGCGAAACGTGATGACCATCGGTTGGGGCGGCGTCACGCGCTTTTGCAACGAGCTGTGCTTTCTGGCCCCCGTGCGCGCCAGCCGCCATACCTTCGGCATCCTGAAGCGCAACCCGAACTTCACCGTCAGCGTGCCGTTGCACGCGATGCGCGCGGAGCTGGCTTTCGCCGGCTCAAAGAGCGGGCGGGACGTGAACAAGTTCGAGGGTCACGGGATCACCGCCGCGCCCGCGCAGGCCGTGAACGTTCCCATTGTGGCGGAATGCGAGCTGCATATCGAATGCGAGCCGGTTGCCTCCGCGGAGATGCCTTCCCGGCAGGTGGAAGCCGCCATGCTGGAGCGCTGGTACCCGACGCGCGACATGCACACCTATTTCATCGGAAAAATCGTGCGCTGTTACTATACCGACGACGCCCGCTGACAGGAATCCCGATCGGGCAAAGCGTTTCGGAGGGCCTTGTCAACGGCCAGAGGCCCCGGCATAAGCCGGGGCCTCTGGCCGCAGACCGTCAAAAAAGCCCCCAAACACGGGGCTTTTATGGTATAATAGCATCAGGTGATGAAGATGCTAAAGCGAGAAGAAGAACAACGCCAAGCGGTGGAGATGCTCTGCACGGATATGGTCGTGCCCAAAGACCACCT
>JAAYUF010000052.1 GCA_012517815.1 Clostridiales bacterium | reverse complement strand
GGGCGTGGAAATGGTGATGCCCGGCGACCACATCGACATGGAGATCGACCTGATCACCCCCATCGCGATCGAGGCGGGCCTCCGTTTCGCCATCCGCGAGGGCGGCCGTACCGTCGGCTCCGGCGTCGTCGCCAGGGTGCTTGAGTAAGGTTCGGTTACACGTCCCCCACAACCCCCGTTCGGGCTAAGCCCGGGCGGGGGTTTTCCCATGCCCGCCGGCGGGAGCGCGCGCGCCGGCCGGGGGGTTGCCCCGTCATCGTTACATCCTCAACACCCAACCGTCGCATCCCGTTCACCTTACCTTCACGCAGGCAACCAAAAATGGAACGGATTACCAGCGGAGAAGGCGTATAGCGTTGAAACGATGGATGGGACTGGCCGTGACCGCGCTGGTTTGGTGGCTGGCGGGCGCGGCCTCGGCGGAGGGACTGGCGATCACCTATCAGGCTGCCGCAAGCGAAGACACGGTCATCCGCCCAAGCACCGTGGACGGCGAAACGTATTTGTTTCTCCCCTCCGGCGCAGAGGCGGATTGTCTGTTGCTGACAGTCGCGTCGACCGGGCGTGTCAGCGCGCAAAGCGCGCAGGGCCTGTCGGCCTCGTTTGGCCCCGGGGAACCGGTGAACGTGGAGGCGCTGTTCCCGCAAACGCCGGAGGACGGCCGTTACCGCGTGACCTTTCTGGCGGAGGACGGGACGTCGGCAACGTTGGTGCTGATGTTTTCCGACCAGATCCGATCCCTCTATCTGGTCAGCGACGATCCGGAAAGCAAAGGCCGGGAATGGCTGGAGGACTGTCAGAAGCATGAGCGCGAGACATCGGGACGCGTCACTCTGCTTGAGGCCGACGGCACCGTCGCCTACGAAGGCAGGATGCCGAAAATCCGCGGCCGGGGCAACACGACCTGGGGCAATTATCCGCTGGACGCGGATACCGTCCTGACGGTCGATAAGAAAGCCTATCAGATCAAGCTGGAAACCAAGGCCGATCTGCTGAACACCGGGGATGCCCAGGAAGCGAACGATTGCTGGGTGCTGCTTGCCGATACGTTTGACGGCACCCTGCTGCATAACCGCATTTCCAACGACCTTGCGCGGGAACTGGGGGAGGCGGAAGCCTCCTGCTGCCAGCCTGTGGATCTGTATTACGATGGGGAATACCGGGGCCTCTACCTGCTGTCGGAAAAGGTGGAAGTCGGTAAAGGCCGCGTCCAGGTGACGGATTACGAGGCGATTCTGGAAATCCTGAATAAGAAGGCCGGCGTTTCGCTGGACGAGCTGACGCAGACCACCGCGATCAACCGCTACGGGCAGTCGGTAACGGCGGCCGACGGCGTCGTGGACGGCGGCGAGACCAGCCTGGGCGGTTATCTGCTGGAGCTGGACAGCAGCTACTATCAGGAGGAAACGGCTCACTTCAGCCTGTCCAACGGATCATTCGTCACCATTAAAAACCCTGAGCACGCCTCGCTTTCGATGGCAACGCACGTAAGCGAGCTGTTCGAGGATGCCGTTTCCGCGCTGACCCATTACGGCACGAGCCCGGAAACGGGAAAAACGTGGGATGAGTGCCTGGACGCCGCCTCGGTTCAGCCCGCCTTTTGGACAAACGAGTTGTCCCGAAACCCCGATGTGTGGTATTCCTCCACTTACTTTTGGATGGAGGAGGGCAGCGACCTGATCCATATGGGCCCGGTGTGGGATTTTGACCTTGCCTACCAGACCCGGGACACGGATAACCGCAGCGATCCGACCGGCTGGACGGACGGCGGGGACGGCCTCGGGCATGCGCTGTGCTGCATCCCGTCGTTTCAGGAGCAGGCGGCGCAGTTTTTTCGGGAAAAGCTTGTGCCGGCGGTCGATATCCTGCTGGGGGATCCGGACGCGTCGGGCGAGGTGCTGCACTCCCTCGCCTGGTACTGGGCGCAGGAGAGCGCGTCGCGCCGCATGAACGACGTGCTGTGGAATCCTTCCCCGCTGTTTGGCTCCCGCATGGCCGACTCCTGGGAGGAAAACTATGAAAACCTGCGCGATTTTCTCCTGACGCGCATCCGCTGGCTTACCGGCGAAGTGGCCAAATGGCCGCAGACGGAGGAACCCCAGGCGGTGGAGATTACGCTGAGCGCGCCCTTTGCCAACGTGGAGGGGGGCCTGAGCGCGTCGGTGGACGACATGGAGGTAAACGTATGCCGGCCGGCGCTGGAATGGGGCGTCGAGCGGGAGGCGACGGCGGACGGTTACGCGACATGGCGCGCCGACCTGACCGTGGCGCAGAAGCCGGGCGTGGCGATACCCGACGATGTGCGCGTGACGGTCAACGGCACGCCGGTGCCCTTTACGCGAAACGCGGACGGCTCCATCACCCTGAAGGTCCTGTTTGAGGATCCCTCCTACCGGCCCGCGGAATACGACGGCGTCGATTATGGGCTGGTTTTTGACGCGCGGTACTATGCCCGGGAGCATCCCGAGGCGGCGGAAGCGGCGGGGGATGATCCCGAGGCGCTGCTGGCGTACTACGTGGAAATCGGCCTGCCGGAGGGGCAGCGCGCCAACGATTACTTCGACCCCGTCGAGGCGATGGCGGCGATCCCGGAAGCGGAATCGATGTTTGGCGACAGCTACTGGGACGAGGTCATGTTCTTTATCGATGCGGGCTATGAGGACTGGATGAGCCGGATGGGCAAAACGTTCGCCCCGGAGGTGAGGGCGGCGGACGCCGCGGCTGAGGAGAGCGACGGTGAGGCGCCCGGCGCGGAGGCCTCGCAGGGCGAGTAAGGCTCCGACACGGCGGCGACGGGCGAAGCCCCGGGGTGGAGCATGGGGCGGGCCGGGGCGCCGACGCGGGTCATCCGGCGGGAAACGAGGACGATTCAAGCCCATGCCGAAGCCTTCGGGTGCGACGGGTCCGAGCGCCCGCCTGTCCTTCGGCGCAACATTGCGGGGACGGAAGGGAATAACTGGAACCGTGACGAAATAAATGAACGAACGATACCGGTGGCAAAACGCGCGCCCATGCCGGCCGGCCGTCTGGAACAGACGACGGAGGAAAACAGGCGGCGCGCCCCGGGTTAATCGCTCAGGCGGGAACACGCTTCACGGGCAAAAACTTAATCGCTGGCGTGATACGGGCCGGTATGCCGGGGTTCCTGGCACCGCCTGTTGCGCACCGGCCATGGAACCGCCTTTTGGGGGCGGTTCAGGATTGAATGCCTTGCCGGATGCAGGCCGGTACGATCCCGCCCCCCGAGGCTGACACGCGGCGTCCGGGCAACAAAACAGGAGGTAATGTCGTGAACAGAACAGGCGAACGTTCCAAGAGCCTCTTGGGCGAAGTCTTCTTTTGGCTGGCGATAGGCCTTGCCGCGTGGCTTGTCATTGCCTACATCAACAATGCATGCACAGTAACGCATCTGTCAGACTACCATACCGTTTTAGTCGTCGTGGGCATCGTTCTTTTTGCCATGGCAGTCCTGGCCGGCGTCCGATATGGGAAAAAGAAACCGCTGCTCGCGTTGATCCTTGTTGTCGTTATCGGTCTGCCAGCGTCGTTTGGTTTGGATATGGGCCTGTTTTCCCTCCTCCACGCCAAGGACCTGCCGGTCATTCAGGAGCGGCACGCCGAGGAGCGCAGGGAGCAGGAAAATCTCCGGCTGGTTATCGCGGCGTATCAAGCCCAGTATCCGCTCACGCAGGATCAGCCCGTCATCCGCCCTCCCTTTGCCGTTGCGTCGTGCAGCTCCCAAGCGAACGATTGGAGAATCTGGTCGGAGGGAGATTTCGAAAACAGAATAGACGGTTATGCCCGCTACGCCGATCTGTTTGCCGAACCGGCGGAATGCCGAACCCTGCTGTTGCTGCATCCCAATTTTGAGGAAGTGTTTTCAAACCCAAACTACAGCTGGTCCGGAGGCGCCGATCGAACCTCGTCCTTCTGCTCGGTGGTGGTGACGGTCATCGATCTGGCCGACGGCATCCGCTATGCCGATGCAGGCCTGACCGTAGCGCCGCTGCGGGCAGATTATCAGCAATATGCGTACAAGAGCATCCTGGATTCCTACTGCTATTCGGATGAGAACGAGTACCAGACGGGTTCGTTCGACGCCATGATGGATAAGTACCTGCAACGAACGGCCCCCTGACGCGGCGCCGCATACGGGGACGGCTTTCCGGGAACGGAGGCGGCGCTTGACTTTCAGGAGTATGTTTCCGTCGGCTGCGGGTTCATCCGCCGCGCAGGAAACCCGCGCCTTCGCGGATGGGTCGGCGAGCAGGCGTCCCCCGCCCGTCCAGCCCATCGCGTTGTACAGGCCCCGCCTGTCGGGCGCTGCCGCCGGACCGTGACGCCGCGGCACGATCCGCGGCGCCGATCAAGACCAATGAAAACCGGAACCGTCCTTTAACCCTCCTGCGAACCGTCCTGTGAAACGGCCGCCGAATGCGGCTGCGCCTCCCGATGGACCGCGCGTACCGGACCAAGGACAAAGCGACCCGGTGGAGGATGAGTCTACGCGCGGACGAACCGGTCGGCGAGTCGCCGGACGCCGCGACTGGCGGAACCGCGCGCCGCGCCGTAGCCCGGCGCCTCCGACTGGCTGCGGCGAAAAACCGGTATGCGCGCTGCGTGGGTTTTCCGGAGAAGGTTGCGGCAAATATGGACACACACGGAAGCGTGCGCATAGTACGGAATTGGAACACACGCCACGCAACCGTTGAGAGACGGCCGGAAGCAGAAAATTTACGGATCAATTGAAAAAGTTCTTGCATTCGCAGCGCGTTTCGGGTATACTATCAAAGCTGTCTGTTCAGGGATGATGCGATAAGTTGCCGCCATGGCCATGGCGGGTAATTATCGCGGACCAGCCCGTCAATCGGGCGACGGACTTGAGGCGCCGCGAGCGTGCACGGGAACCGTGGACGGGTCCCCTCCGGGGGACGCGCGAGGGCGAGAGCGATCTCGCCTACTGAAAAGCGGACAATGGACACGCCCGGAGCGGTGTACTTAAGACGAAAATTCGAGGAGGTACGCAAATGGCCAGCCAAAAGATTCGGATCAAGCTGAAGGCTTACGAGCACAACCTGATCGACCAGTCCTCCGAGCGGATCGTGGAGACCGCCAAGCGGACCGGCGCGCGTGTGTCGGGCCCCATCCCCCTTCCCACAGAGAAGGAAATCGTCACCATTCTTCGTGCGCCGCACAAGTACAAGGACAGCCGCGAGCAGTTCGAAATGCGCACCCACAAGCGCCTCATCGACATCCTCAACCCCAACCCGCGCACCGTGGACGCCATGATGAAGCTCGATCTTCCTGCCGGTGTCGAGATCGAAATCAAGCTGAACAATTAACGCAGGAGGGAACGCTATCATGAAAAAAGCGATCGTAGGCAAGAAGATCGGTATGACGCAGATCTTCACCGATGACGGCCGCCTCGTCCCCGTGACGGTGGTGGAGGCTGGCCCCTGCAAGGTAGTGCAGAAAAAGAGCGTCCAGAGCGACGGCTACGCCGCCGTGCAGGTGGGTTTTGACACCCTGCCCGAAAACCGCGCCAAGAAGCTGGTCAACAAGCCCCTCACGGGCCATTTCAAGAAAGCGGGCATCGCTCCGGCGCGCCACCTGCGCGAGTTCCGCCTGGATAACGCCGCCGAGCTCGAAGTGGGCAGCGATTTGACCGTCGCCCAGTTCGCCGCCGGGGAAAAGATCGACGTGTGCGGCGTGACCCGCGGCCGCGGCTTCACCGGCGCCATCTACCGCTGGAACCAGCACACCGGCCCCATGGCCCACGGCTCCAAGTACCATCGCGGCGTCGGCTCCATGAGCGCCAACACCGATCCCGCGCGCGTGTTCAAGAACAAGCACATGCCCGGCCATTATGGCGTGGAGCGCGTGACGGTGCAGAACCTCGAGATCGTCAGGATCGACGCCGAACGCAACCTGCTCCTCATCAAGGGCGCGGTGCCCGGCCCCAACGGCGGCTTGCTGATCGTGCGCAACGCCGTCAAGGGCGCCTGATCCAAGCTTGAATGAAGGAGGAAAATATCCATGCCTACTACTGCACTGTATAATATGGATGGTGCGGCCATCGGCGAAGTGGAGCTGAGCGATGCGATTTTCGCCGCCCCCGTGAACGTGGCCGCCATGCACCTGGTCGTGCGCTCCATTTTGGCCAACAAGCGCCAGGGCAACCAGAGCGCCCTTACCCGCGGCGAAGTTCGCGGCGGCGGTCGGAAGATCTACCGTCAGAAGGGCACCGGCAACGCGCGCCATCACGGCAACCGCGCGCCCCAGTTCAAGCACGGCGGCGTCGTGTTCGCCCCCAAGCCCCGCGACTACGTCATCAACGTCCCCCGCAAGGTTCGCCGCCTCGCCTTTAAAAGCGCCATGACCTCCCGCCTCATCGACGGGGACATCATCGTGATCGACGCGCTCCAGCTCGCCGAAGCGAAAACCAGGCTGATGGCGAAGTTCCTGAGCAACTTCGAGCTTAAGAACAACACCATGCTGGTGCTCCCCGGCCGCGACGAGACCGTCATCCGCGCCGGCGGCAACATCCCCAAGCTCCAGACGTCCTACGTCAACACCCTGAACGTCTACGATATTCTCAAGGCCGGCAAGATCATCCTCACGCAGGATGCCTTAAAGGGCGTAGAGGAGGTTTACGCATGAAAGATCCGCATGACGTCATCATCCGCCCGGTGCTGACGGAGGAATCCTACGAGGGTTTCCCGGAAAAGCGTTACGTGTTCGTGGTGCGCACCGACGCCAACAAGACCGAGATCAAGCTCGCGCTGGAAAGCGTATTCAAGGGCATTAAGGTGGACAAGGTCAACACCGTGCGCACCATGGGCAAGATCAAGAAGCAGGGCCGCACGCAGGGCCGCACCCCCGAGATCAAGAAGGCCTACGTGACCCTCAAGGAGGACTCCAAGCCCATCGAGTTCTTCGAAGGCATGGCCGAATAAAGCAGGGAGGACAAGATACCATGGCGATTCGCGTTTATAAGCCGACCTCGCCCGCTCGCCGCTTTATGTCGGTGCTGACGTACGAGGAGATCACCACCAACAAGCCCGAAAAGTCGCTGCTGGAGTACAAGAAAAAGAACGCCGGCCGCAACAAGCAGGGCAAGATCACCGTTCGCCATCAGGGCGGCGGCAACAAGGTCAAGTACCGCCTGATCGATTTCAAGCGCAACAAGCACGACATCCCCGCCCGCGTGACCACCATCGAGTACGACCCCAACCGCAGCGCGTTCATCGCCCTGCTGGTGTATGCCGACGGCGAGAAGCGCTACATCCTGGCGCCTCAGGGCCTGAAGGTGGGCGACAAGGTTCTTAGCGGCGCCACCGCGGACATCATCCCCGGCAACGCCCTGCCGATTGAGAACATCCCCGTGGGCACGCTGATCCACAATGTGGAGATCAAGGTCGGCCGCGGCGGCCAGCTGGTCCGCTCTGCGGGCATGAGCGCCCAGCTCATGGCCAAGGAAAACGGCTACGGCCTCATCCGCCTGCCTTCCGGCGAGCTGCGCAAGGTTGCGCTGGGCGCGCTGGCCACCATCGGCGTCGTGGGCAATTCCGACCACGAGAACGTGCGCATCGGCAAGGCCGGCCGTACCCGCCACATGGGCATCCGCCCGACGGTGCGCGGCGTGGTTATGAACCCCTGCGACCACCCGCACGGCGGCGGCGAGGGCAAAAGCCCCGTGGGCATGCCCGCACCCGTGACCCCGTGGGGCAAGGTGGCCCTGGGCCTGAAAACCCGCAAGCACAAGAAGTACTCCAACAAGATGATCGTCAAGCGCGCGGGCAAGTAAGCCTTACGCAGCCAAGGAAGGAGGAAGCCTATCCATGAGCCGTTCCGTGAAGAAGGGACCCTATGTGGAAACCGCGCTGATGAAGCGCGTTATGGACATGAACACCTCGGGCAAGAAGGCGGTCGTGAAGACCTGGTCCCGCGCCTCCACCATCTTCCCCGATTTTGTCGGGCACACCATCGCCGTGCATGACGGGCGCAAGCACGTGCCCGTTTACGTCACCGAGGATCTGGTGGGCCATAAGCTGGGCGAGTTCGCCCCGACCCGTACGTTCCGCGGCCACGCCGGTGAAAAGGCCGCCGCCAGCAAGTAAGCGGAAGGAGTTGAGTCAAACACATGGCAACCAATATCCAAAAGCGGGCGCAGGCCCATATGGCGGCCCGTGACACTCGGCCGTCCGCTCACGCCAAGTACGTCCGCATCTCTTCCAACAAGGTCAGGATCGTGGTCGACCTGATCCGCGGGAAATCGGTGGACGACGCCGTGGCGATTCTGCAGTTTACGCCCAAAGCCGCCGCGCCCGTCGTGCTCAAGGTGCTCAACAGCGCCATCGCCAACGCCGTCAACAACAGCGAGCTGGATCGCAAGTCCCTTTACGTTGCGGAAGTCTTCGCCAACCCCGGCCCCACGCTCAAGCGCTTCGTTGCCCGCTCCCGCGGCAGCGCGTCCCCGATGCTCAAGCGCACCAGCCACATCAGCGTGGTGCTGGACCAGAAGTAACGTAAGGAGGTACCATCATGGGTCAGAAAGTCAATCCCCACGGCGCTCGCGTCGGCGTGATCTTCAACTGGAGCACCCGCTGGTACGCCGGCAAGAAGGACTTCGCCAACAACCTCGTGGAGGACTTCAAGCTTCGCAAGATGCTCAAGCAGAAGTACTACGCCACCGGTATCAGCCACATTGATATCGAGCGCAGCGCCAACCGCATCACCATCAACATCTTCACCGCCAAGCCCGGCATGATCATCGGCCGCGGCGGCGCGGGTATCGAGGCGCTCAAGAAGGATATCGAAACCTTCCTGGGCAAGCCCGCCAACCTCAACATCATGGAGATCAAGGTCCCCGAGACCAACGCGCAGCTGGTGGCCGAGAACATCGCCCAGCAGCTGGAGAAGCGCATCAGCTTCCGCCGCGCCATGAAGCAGAGCATGCAGCGCGCCATGAAAGCCGGCGCCAAGGGTATGAAGTGCGCCGTCGCTGGCCGTCTGGGCGGCGCGGACATCGCCCGCACCGAGCATTACCACGAGGGCTCCATTCCCCTGCAGACGCTGCGCGCCGATATCGATTACGGCTTCTCCGAAGCCAAAACCACCTACGGCCGTCTGGGCGTCAAGGTATGGGTCTACAAAGGCCAGCGCCTGCCCAAGCCCAAGAAAACGCAGGGCGCCGCCGCCAGCGAAGGAGGCAAATAAGCTATGTTGATGCCCAAAAGAGTCAAGCGCCGCCGCGTTTTTCGCGGCCGCATGAAGGGCAAGGCCCATCGCGGCAACTTTATTGCCTACGGTGAGTACGGCCTTGTCGCCTTGGAACCGGCCTGGATCACCAGCCAGCAGATCGAGGCGGCCCGTGTCGCCCTGACCCGCTACACCAAGCGCGGCGGCCAGGTTTGGATCAAGATTTTCCCCGATAAGCCCGTGACCGAAAAGCCCGCCGAGACCCGCATGGGTTCGGGCAAGGGCTCCCCGGAGTACTGGGTGGCCGTGGTCAAGCCCGGCCGCGTGCTCTTCGAGGTTTCCGGCGTGGGCGACGACATGGCGCTGGAGTCCCTCCGTCTGGCGGGGCACAAGCTGCCCATCAAGACCAAGATCATGAAGCGCGAAGATCTCAACATCGAAGCGGGTGGTGAAGCGAAATGAAGGCCAACGAGCTTCTCGGGTTAAACAAGGCCGAGCTTGAGGGCAAGGCCAAGGAACTGAAGGAAGAGCTGTTCAACCTTCGTTTTCAGCTCGCGACCGGTCAGCTGCAAAACACCATGGTCATCAAGGGCGTCAAGCGCGACATCGCCCGCGTGTTGACCACCCTGCGCCAGCTGGAACAGAAAAATGCTCAGTAAGCTGAGCACGACTCGATATGAAGGAGGCAGCCGCTTCAATGTCTGAACAGAGAGGACTTCGCAAGACCCGCGTGGGCATGGTCGTGAGCGACAAGATGGACAAGACCATCGTCGTGGAGATCAAAGAGCGCGTGCGTCATCCGCTTTACGGCAAGATCATGAACCAGACCAGCAAGCTTAAGGCCCACGACGAAAACAACGAGTGCGGCATCGGCGACACCGTTCGCGTGATGGAAACCCGCCCCCTGAGCAAGGATAAGCGCTGGCGCCTGGTGGAGATCGTCGAAAAGGCCAAGTAAGCCCGGGACGTCGCATCCCGTAGCGCGCCGGACGCCGCCCTGTGGCGGGCGCAAGGCACAACGTGATTCGGCGGTCTCCGATCGGCCCTCGCCGGCGAAACGCCGCCGCCGATGGGCGCTCCGAAACTCAACAGCGGTAGGCCGCGGGCGCGGCCGACCGATTCCAACAAGGAGGAAAACCGTATGATCCAGCCGCAAACGCGACTTAAGGTTGCCGACAACTCCGGCGCCAAGGAAATCATGTGCATCCGCGTGCTTGGCGGTTCGTTCCGCCGTGACGGCTCCATCGGGGATGTGATCGTGGCCAGCGTCAAGAGCGCCACCCCCGGCGGCGCCGTGAAAAAGGGCGATGTGGTGAAGGCCGTTATCGTGCGCATGCGCAAGCAGAAGCGCCGCCCCGACGGCAGCTACATCCGCTTTGACGACAACGCCGCCGTGCTCATCAACGAGGAAAAGATGCCCAAGGGCACCCGTATCTTTGGACCCGTAGCCCGTGAGCTGCGCGAAAAGGCCTTCATGAAGATCGTTTCGCTGGCTCCCGAAGTGCTGTGATGGAGGATTGACAAATGATTGCGAAGGTTCACGTGAAGAAGAACGATCAGGTCGTTGTCATCTCCGGCCCGGATACGATCAAGGGCAAGCAGGGCAAGATTCTGAGCGTTTTTCCCAAAACCGGAAAGGTCATCGTGGAGGGCGTCGCCTACGCCAGCAAGCACCGCAAATCCCGCCGTCAGGATCAGCCGGGCGGCATTTACCAGAAGGAGCGCGCCCTGGACGCGTCCAACGTGATGCTGGTGTGCCCCAAGTGCGGCAAGGCGACCCGCACCGGCCACAAGATCACCGAGGTGGAAAACGACAAGGGCGAGAAAATCAAGAAGAACGTCCGCGTATGCAAACGCTGCAACGCGGAAATTGAGTGAAGGAGGTACGGCCAATGGCAACCCGCATGAAGGAGAAATACCTGAATGAAGCCGTGCCTGCCTTGCAGCAGAAGTTCGGCTACAAAAACGTGATGCAGATCCCCAAGCTCCATAAGATCGTGATCAACATGGGCCTGGGCGACTGCAAGGACAACCCCAAGAGCCTGGAACTGGCCGTGGCGGAACTGGCGCAGATCAGCGGCCAGAAGCCCATGACCACCAAAGCCCGCAAGTCCATCGCGAACTTCAAGGTGCGCGAGGGCATGAGCGTGGGCGCGAAGGTCACCCTGCGCGGCAACCGCATGGATGAGTTCATCGACAAGCTCGTCAACATCGCCCTGCCCCGCGTGCGCGACTTCCGCGGCGTCAGCGACAAGGCTTTCGACGGCCGCGGCAACTATGCCCTGGGCCTGCGCGATCAGCTGATTTTCCCCGAAATCGAGTACGATAAGGTGGAAAAGGTTCGCGGCATGGAAGTCATTTTTGTGACCTCGGCCAAAACCGACGAGGAATGCAAGGAACTGCTCCGCCTCCTCGGCATGCCGTTCGTCCAGTAAGCAGAAGGGAGACGAAAACAGTGGCTAAGACTAGCATGAAGATCAAGCAGAGCAGAGCCCCCAAGTTCTCCACTCGGGCTTACACGCGTTGCCGCCTGTGCGGTCGTCCGCACTCGGTCTTGCGCAAGTACGGCATCTGCCGCATCTGCTTTAGAGAACTGGCGTACAAGGGCCAGATCCCCGGCGTCCGCAAGGCCAGTTGGTAAGCGGGAAAGAACGGAAGGAGGTTCCATCATGGTAATGAATGATCCCATCGCCGATATGCTGACCCGCATTCGCAACGCCCAAGTGGCCAAGCACGACGTGGTCGTCCTTCCCGCGAGCAACGCGAAAAAGGCGATCGCCAAGATCCTCTTGGCGGAAGGCTACGTGAAGTCCATCGATTTCGTGGAGGATGGCCCGCAGGGAAGCATCAAAATTACGCTCAAGTACGTGGGCGGCAAGCAGCCCGTGATCGCCGGGCTCAAGAAAATTTCCAAACCCGGCCTGCGCGTGTACGCCAAGGGCGGGGAACTGCCCAAGGTTCTGGGCGGCCTGGGTATCGCCATCATCTCGACCAGCAAGGGCCTGATGACGGACCGCGACGCCCGCAAGCAAATGATCGGCGGCGAAGTGCTCGCCTACATCTGGTAACCGACACGCAATGGAGGTGTAAGACTTATGTCCCGAATCGGAAAACTTCCGATCACTGTCCCCGCGGGCGTGACGGTCAATGTGGACGAGAGCAACACCGTGACGGTGAAAGGCCCCAAGGGCACGCTCACCCAGGCGGTGAACCCCGATATCACGCTCAAGCAGGAAAACGGCGTCCTCACCCTGCACCGTCCGTCCGAAGCAAAGCCGCATAAGGCGATGCACGGGCTGTACCGCAGCCTGGTCAATAACATGGTCGTGGGCGTAACCGAAGGTTTCGCCAAGACTCTGGAACTGGTGGGCACGGGTTACCGCGCCCAGGCCGAAAACGGCAAGAAGCTCAATATCTCGATCGGCTTTTCGCACCCCGTTGTGCTGGAAGCCCCCGAGAACGTTTCGTTTGAAACCCCCAACCAGACCACCATCGTGGTCCGGGGCATCAACAAGCAGCAGGTAGGCAACCTTGCCGCCGACATCCGCGCCATCCGCAAACCCGAGCCCTACCTGGGCAAGGGCATCAAGTATTCGGATGAACGGATTCGCCGCAAGGAAGGCAAGACCGGCAAGTAATCGAAAGGGGAGTGAACGCATATGTACAAAACGCGTGACCGCAACGCGGACCGCAGGATCCGCCATGCGCGCGTTCGCAAACGGATCAGCGGCACCCCGGAAATGCCGCGTCTCTGCGTGTACCGGAGCCTGAGCAACATCTACGCGCAAGTGATCGACGATACCAAGGGCGTAACCCTCGTGGCCGCTTCCACCAAGGAAAAGACCGTGCAGGAGCAGCTCAACGACGTGGACAAGAAGGGCGCCGCCAAGATCGTCGGCAAGCTGATCGCAGAGCGTGCGACGGGCGCGGGCATCAAGCGGGTGGTTTTTGACCGCGGCGGCTACGTGTACACGGGCCGCGTCGCGGAACTGGCCGCCGGCGCCCGCGAAGCCGGACTTGAATTCTGATTGAGGAGGTCGAACGCATGCAACGCATGGAACAGGTCAGCGAGTTTAAAGAGAAGCTTGTCGCTGTGAACCGCGTCACCAAGGTTGTCAAGGGCGGCCGCAATTTTCGCTTCGCTGCGCTGGTCGTCGTGGGCGATGAAAAGGGCCGCGTAGGCGCCGGCATCGGCAAGGCTGCGGAAATCTCCGAAGCCATCCGCAAAGGCGTGGAAGACGCGAAGAAGCATCTGATCAGCGTGCCGCTGGTGGGCACCACCATCCCCCACCAGATCACCGGGCGCTTCGGCACCGGCAAGATCGTGCTGATGCCGGCCGTCGAGGGCAGCGGCGTGATCGCCGGCGGCGCCGGCCGCGCGGTGCTGGAACTCGCGGGCGTCAGGGATATCCTGACCAAGAGCTACGGCACCAGCAACCGCATTAACATGGTGAAGGCTACGCTGGAGGGGCTCAGGCAGCTCCGCTCGGCCGAGCAGGTCGCCAAGCTTCGCGGCAAAACCGTCGAAGAGATTCTCGGCTAAGGAGGACGACTGAGATGAAGCTTTCCATCACACTCAAAAAGTCGCCGATCTCCAGCCTGAAGGTGCATCAGGACACCGTCGTCGCGCTGGGCCTGCACAAGGTTGGCCAGACGGTCGTCAAAGAAGATAACGCCTGCATCCGCGGGCAGATCTTCCGCGTCCGGCACATGGTCGACGTTCAAGAGATCAACGACTGAGGAGGGGTTTGCCAATGAAACTGCACGAGCTGCAACCCGCCGCAGGTTCCACCACCGCACCCAAGCGCCTTGGCAGAGGCGTGGGTTCGGGGCTGGGCAAAACCTCCGGCAAGGGCCACAAAGGCGCCAAAGCCCGCTCCGGCGGCGGCAAGCGCCCGGGCTTCGAAGGCGGCCAGATGCCTCTGTACCGCCGCGTCCCGAAGCGGGGCTTTACCAACATCTACCGCGTAGAATACGCCACCGTCAACGTTGGGCGACTCGAGATCTTTGAAAACGGCACTGTCGTGACGGCCGAAACGCTCAAGGAAGCCGGCTTGATCAAAAAGGTCATGGACGGCGTGAAGATCCTGGGCAACGGGGAGCTGACCAAGAAGCTCACCGTGGAAGCCGCGAAGTTCACCGACAGCGCGAAAGAAAAGATCGAAGCCCTCGGCGGGAAAGCCGAGGTGAAGTGACATGGCCAGGGGCAACAAGAACAACCCCACCATCTGGGAGTCGCTTCGCAATGCCTGGAAAGTCGACGACATCCGCAAAAAGCTGATCTACACGTTCATGATGCTGGTGCTGTTCCGCCTGGTGGGCGTGATCGTCGCCCCCGGTATCGACTACGCCGCCGTCCAGTCCAAGATGGGCAGCAACAGCCTGCCCCTTCTGGACCTGGTCAACATGATGACGGGCAACAACTTCCAGAACATGACCATCATGGCGATGGGCATCACCCCGTACATCAACTCCTCCATCATCATGCAGCTGCTGACCATCGCGATTCCCGCGCTGGAGCGCCTGCAGAAGAGCGGCCCGGAGGGCCAGAAGAAGATCGCGCAGATCACCCGTTACGTCACGGTGGGCTTGGCGCTCTTTCAGGCCATCGGTCTGGTGTCCAGCGTAGGCGTCATCAAAGCCGGCTGGTATAACTACGCGCTGGTCGGCATCAGCATGGCGGGCGGTTCCGCCCTGGCCATGTGGATTGGCGAACGCATTACGGAAAAGGGCATCGGCAACGGCATCTCCCTGCTGATCACCGCCGGCATCATGAGCAACCTGTTCAGCGGCGTAACGCAGCTGGGCAGCGCGGCCGTTACCGGCACCAGCCTGACCCCGTGGCTCACGCTGTTTGGCGTGATTATCGTCGCGCTGGCGATGATCTTCGTGATCACCTGGGCCGACATGGGCGTGCGCCGCATCAACGTGCACTTCGCCAAGCGCGTGACCGGCCGCAAGATGTACGGCGGCCAGAATTCCGTGATCCCCCTCAAGGTGATCTCGGTGGGCGTGCTGCCGCTGATCTTCGCGTACTCGTTCATGGCGTTCCCCAGCACCATCGTCCAGCTGGCCGGCGGCACCTCCACCGGCTTTGGCGCCTGGTGGGCCCGCTACATGTACAGCACCTCGCCCTGGTACCTGATGGTGACGGCGCTGCTGATCTTCGCCTTCACGTTCTTCTACACGTCCATCTCCTTCAACCCCGACGAGATGGCCAAGAACATCCAGCAGCAGGGCGGCGCGATCCCCTCCGTGCGCCCGGGCAAGCCGACCGCGGATTACCTCAAGCGCATCAACTCGCGCCTGACGCTGTTCGCCGCCATCTTCCTGGCGCTGCTGGCCACGATTCCCTCGATGTTCGCGCGCAGCACCGCGCAGTCGCTGCCCTTCGGCGCCAGCAGCCTGCTGATCGCCGTGAGCGTCATCCTGGAAACCAAGCGCCAGCTGGACGACCTGCTCGTCAGCCGGAACTACGACAAGATTTCCTGATCCGGGCGTTCCAAAGCGGCAGGGGGAGCGATCCTCCTGCGCTTTGGGCGTTTAGGACCCCCCGGCCGCCGCCGCTTTGCCAGGACGGGAGGCGGCCCGGGAGCCTCATCTTGTGGCGCATGGGCGTTTGTGGTATAATAACCGTGCGCGCCCGGTACGCAAGCAACGGGTCGCGCATTTTCCGGCGTAGGGGAGGGTACGAAGCATGAACATCATCTTTCTGGGACCCCCGGGCGCGGGCAAAGGCACGCAGGCGCAGATCGTCTGCCACCGGCTGGGGATCGTGCAGATTTCCACCGGCGATATGCTGCGCGCCGCCATCGCGGCGAAAACTGAAACCGGCCTGAAGGCCAAAACCTTCATGGACGCGGGGCAGCTGGTGCCCGACGACGTGGTGATCGACATCGTCCGCGAGCGGGTCACCGCCAAGGACTGCGAAAACGGCTTTATTCTGGACGGCTTTCCCCGCACGGTGGAACAGGCGCGGGCGCTGGACGGCATCGCCGCCATCGACGCCGTGATTAACCTGGACGTAGCGGACGAGGCGCTGGTCAGCCGGCTGTCCGGCCGCCGGGTCTGCCCGGTGTGCGGCGCGCCCTACCATGTGGACCGCCTGGGCGGCGAAACCCGCTGCTCCGTGGACGGCACCCCGCTGATCCAGCGCGACGACGACAAACCGGAAACCGTACGCAACCGCCTGACGGTGTACCACCAGAAAACCGCCCCGCTGATCGATTACTACCAGGGCAAAGGAACGCTGCGCGCCATCGACGGCTCGGTTGGGCCGGAAGCGGTCAGCGAAGCGATTCTCCGGGCGCTCGAGGCGAACCGATGATTTATCTGAAAAACCCGCAGCAACTGGATGATATGCGCAAATCGGGCGCGCTGCTCTATGAGGTGCTCTGCCGCCTGAAAGAGGCGGTTAAGCCCGGGGTCAGCACCGCCGCGCTGGACGTTTACGCGGAACAGCTGATCCGCAAGCACAAGGCGATTCCTTCCTTCCTGCACTACGAAGGCTATCCGGCCTCGCTGTGCGTGTCCATCAACGAACAGGTGGTGCACGGGATCCCCTCGGAAAGCGTTGTGATCCGCGATGGCGACGTGGTCAGCATCGACTGCGGGCTGATCCTGGACGGCTGGCAGGCGGACAGCGCCTTCACAATCGGCGTGGGACAGGTGGCGCACGAACACCGCAAGCTGATCGACGTAACGGAGGAGTGCTTCTTCCGCGGCGTGCGGCAGGCGGTCAACGGCAACCACCTGGGCGATATCGGCCACGCGATTCAGACGTATGCGGAAAGCTTCGGCTACGGCGTGATCCGCGCGCTCACGGGGCACGGCATCGGCCGCAACATGCACGAGGATCCCAGCGTCCCCAACTTCGGCGTTCCGGGCCACGGCGTCAAACTGCGCCCCGGGATGACGCTGGCCATCGAGCCCATGATCGCGCTGGGCGACTATCACGTAAGCCAGCTGGAGGACGGCTGGACCGTGGTAACCGACGACGGCAGCGTGTGCTCCCACTATGAGCACACCATCGCCATCAACGAGAATGGCCTGCCGGAACTGCTGACCTATCCCGGCTATGCACTGACGGAGGAAAGCCGAGCGTGAAAGCGTATCCGTTTGAGGTAGGCCGCGCGGTCGCCTCCCGGCAGGGACACGACCGGGGTCGGCGGTTCCTGATCGTGGGAATCGTGGACGAGCGCCACGTGCTGATCGCCGACGGGGATACCCGCAAGCTCGCCCATCCCAAGAAAAAGCAGTTGAAACACCTGCGCGCCGAGCCGACGGTGGCCGCCGGAACGGTCGCGGCGATCCTCGCCAAGGCGCAGACCGCCGACAGCGACATCCGCAAGGCGCTCGCAGCCATCGCACCCGTGCGGCAAGAAGGCTGTGCAGGGGCCGATCGGATCACCAGCAAGGAGGAATACGCACTTGTCCAAGAGTGACGTCATTGAAATGGAAGGCACGGTCGTTGAGGCTCTTCCCAACGCGATGTTCCAGGTGGAGCTCCCGGGCGGGCACCGGATCATGGCCCATATCTCCGGAAAGATGCGTATGAACTTCATCCGCATTTATCCCGGCGATAAAGTGACCATCGAACTTTCGCCCTATGACCTGACGCGCGGCCGCATCACCTGGCGCTCCAGAGGCTAAACGCACACCTACCGGTCGCTCGGTCGGCCGTACGAATGGAGGAAAACAGCATGAAGGTTCGTCCCTCGGTCAAACCCATCTGCGAGAAATGCAAGATCATCAAGCGCAAAGGCCGCGTGATGGTCATCTGCGAGAACCCCAAGCACAAGCAAAAGCAGGGCTGAGAACGAGGCTTACGCCTCGGAAACCCGATGGCCTCTTCCGCAGGGAAGAGGCTTTTTGCATGGGCAGGCGAGGAGAAAAGGGTCAAGGGCCAATGGCCCTTGCGGGGTCGAGGGGCGGCGCCCCTCGCGGGGTTTGGGGCGGCGCCCCAACGTCCCCAAAAAGGACAGCAGCGAGCGAACAGCCGCGAAGCGGCTAGGAGACAGGCGGTTCTAGCCGCCTGCCTGACAGAAGAAGATGGGTCAAGGGCCATGGCCCTTGCGGGGTCGAGGGGCGGCGCCCCTCGCCGGGTTTGGGGCGGCGCCCCAGCATCCCCAAAAAGGATAGCAGCGAGCGAACCGGTGCGAAGCGGCTATGAGGCGAGCGGTAACCGCCGCCGGCTTGCACAAATGAACAGCAAAAGGGCCGGGGAACAACCTCCGGCCCTCCATATGCTTACTTGTCCCTCAAGGGATCGCGCCACGCAGGGCTTCGTCCGCATCTCCTGCGAAACGTCAGCGCCTCGCAACATCTGCTCTCCGCGATACCATCCCGTCAGGCAACCGCCGAGCGGCCTTCCGCGACCGCCTGCTCGTTGATGGTCAGCAGCCCGGCTTTCTTTTCGCCCAGCCAGTCGGCGAGCGTATCGCGCAGGGCATCGTCCCCGCAGACGTCGGAGGCGCGCTGGACCGCGCCCAGCATGACCATGTTGGCGACGCGGTCGTTGCCCAGCCTCGCGGCGATCTCGTTGCAGGGCACGGCGATCACCCGGATATCGTCGCGCAGGGCCACATCCTGGATCAGCGAGGCGTTGTACAAAAGCGTCCCGCCGCAGGGCATCTTGGGCATGAACTTGAGGAGGCTGGGCTTATTCATGGCAACCAGCACGGGCGGTTCGCTCACCAGCGGGCTGCCGATGGCTTCGTCGCTGACCACGACGGCGCAGTTGGCTTCGCCGCCGCGCATTTCGGGGCCGTAGCTGGGCATCCAGCTGACCTCGCGCCCTTCGGACATCGCCGCCTTGGCGATCAGCTGGCCGATGAGCAGCACGCCCTGGCCGCCGAAACCGGCGATCAAAAACTGCTTCTCCATTACTGCGCGCCCCCTTCCGCCGCGGGCTGCGCGGTGATATCCTTGTATACGCCCAGCGGATACATGGGCATCATGGCGGTTTGCACCCAGGTTAACGCCTCCTGCGGGGTCTGGCCCCAGTTGGTGGGGCAGGTGGAGAGGATTTCCACCAGGGTAAAGCCCTTGCCTTCCATTTGCAGCTGGAACGCTTTTTTGATGGCGGCCTTGGCCTTGCGAATGTGCGCCACGTCGTGCACGCTCACGCGCTCGATGTAGGCGGGGCCGTTGAGCGTGGCGAGCATTTCGCTGACGCGCACGGGCCAGCCGCAGTGGTTCACGTCGCGGCCGTAGGGGCTGGTGGTGGTCACCTGCCCGGGGAGCGTCGTGGGGGCCATCTGGCCGCCGGTCATCCCGTAGATTGCGTTGTTGACGAAGATGGCGGTGATCTTTTCCCCGCGCGTGGCGGCGTGGATGATCTCCGCCGTGCCGATGGAGGCCAGGTCGCCGTCGCCCTGATAGGTGAACACGGCCTTGTCCGGGCACACGCGCTTGATGCCGGTGGCGACCGCCGGGGCGCGGCCGTGGGCGGCTTCCATCATATCGCAGTTGAAATATTCGTAGGCGAACACCGCGCAGCCTACCGGGGCCACGCCGATGGCCGTTTCGCCGATGCCCAGTTCCTCCAGCGCCTCGGCGACCAGCCGGTGGATGATGCCGTGCGTGCAGCCGGGGCAGTAGTGGAAGGGCTTGTCGGTCAGCAGCCTGGTTTTCTGGAACACAACCGCCATCTCACTCGCCCTCCTTGCCGTCTCCGCCGTCGGAGGGCGGGGTCTGGTCTTTCCGGGACGCTTCGATGTCGCCCAGGTCCCTGCGTACGGTGTCAAACGCCTTGCCCAGCACGCCCACGAGGCTTTCCACGCCTCTGGAGACGCCCTGGGCGGCACGGGCGGCGAAATCGCCGGCCTGCTTGCCGATTTCCTGCGCCTTCTGCCGGAGTTCGGGGCCGGTGAACGCGTCGTGGATCGCCTTGCCGGCTTCGTCCAGCTTTTGGCCTGCGGTCTGCGCGGCGGCATCCACCCGGTCGGCGGCGTCCTCGGCCTTCTCCCGAAGCTCGGGGCTGTTGAGCGCGTCGTGCAGTTTCTGGCCGGCTTCGTCCAGCTTCTGGCCCAGCTTGTCGGCGGCTGCGTTGATCTTATCGGCGGCTTCCTGGGCTTTTTCCTTGAATTCGGGGTTGTTCACGCCTTGTTGCACCTTCTTTCCGGCTTCGTCGAGCTTGCGGCCGACCTCGCCGGCGACCTCGTCCAGTTTGCGGGCCGCGTCCTCCATGGCTTTGCTGAAATCAAACAGGCAGGAATCGTCGTCAAGCGGCGCGACGCCGGCCAGCTTCTCGATCTGTGCGACCACATCGCCGACGGTGGGGACCATGCCGCCGGTGCGGCCGTAGAAATGCACGGGCTTCTCGCCGCCAACCGCGAGGCGCACGTCATCCACCATCTGGCCCATGCTCATTTCAAGGGTCAGGTAATGCTGCGCGGTAGAGAGGGTCTTGCGCAGGGCGGCCTCCGGGAACGGCCACAGCGTGACGGGCCGCAAAAGCCCCACGCGGATGCCGCGCCCGCGGCATTTGCGCATGGCGCTGCGCGCGATGCGGCTGGTGGTGCCGTAGGCGACCAGCACGATCTCGGCGTCGTCCAGCATTTCTTCCTGCCAGCGGCACTCGCGCGCCGCCATCTGATCGTACTTCGCCTGCAAATGCAGGTTGTGGTTTTCCAGCGCCTGCGGGTCGATGAACAGGCTGTTGATGATCGCGCGGGGGCGCTCGGCCGTGGGCGCGTGGCCGTCGGCGGCCCAGGGCTTGCCGGGGAGATCGGCAGCCGGGGCGCGGTTTTTCACCTTGTCCATATCCACGGGTTCCATCATCTGGCCGATGAGGCCGTCGCCCAGCACGATCACGGGGTTACGGTAACGGTCGGCGATGTCAAACGCGTCCTGGGTAAGGTCGACGGCTTCCTGCACGCTGCCGGGGGCCAGCACGCACATGCGGTAATCGCCGTGCCCGCCGCCGCGCGTGGACTGGTAATAGTCGCTCTGCGCGGGCTGAATGCCGCCCAGGCCGGGGCCGCCGCGCACCATGTTGACGATGACGCAGGGCACTTCCGCGCCCACCAGATAGCTGATGCCTTCCTGCTTCAGGCTGATGCCGGGGCTGGAGGAGCTGGTCATCACGCGCGCGCCGGAGCCGCCCGCGCCGTATACAATATTGATGGCCGCGACCTCGCTTTCCGCCTGCAGGAAGCAGCCGCCCTCCTGAGGCAGCCGTTTGCTCATGTACTCGGGAATCTGGTTCTGGGGCGTGATGGGATAGCCGAAGAAGAAGCGGCAGCCCGCCTGAATGGCGGCCTCGGCGATCGCCTCATTGCCCTTCATGAGTTTTTTCATGGGGTCATTCCCTTCTCGGCCGGTTGGGGCCGGATTGATCCGATGAGCCGCGCGCGGCCGCAAGCCCGCCGGGCCGGCCGGCGAAGCCGCGGGAGCGGCGCGAAACGGACGTTATTTTTCCACCGTGATCGCCACGTCCGGGCACATGGTCGCGCAAAACGCGCAGCCGATACAGTCTTCCATCCGCACGCAATAGGCGACGTGATA
Organism: Clostridiales bacterium; assembly: GCA_012517815.1. GTDB lineage: Bacteria > Bacillota > Clostridia > Christensenellales > Aristaeellaceae > CAXXOK01. The sequence continues at coordinate 1,197 of JAAYUF010000052.1, read as the reverse complement.
GCCCTTTTTGTTGATGTGGGACGAGTTGAGCGCCATGATCTTTTTCGGGCATGCGTCCACGCAAAGTCCGCAGCCCTTGCAAAGGTCCTCGTTTACGGTTACCGTAGCCATGGTCGAGCCTCCTTTTGCGCGCGCCGGCGGCTTTGCGCACACCGCGTGCCTTACGCCTAATCATAAGCGATGGGGGTGCGCTTGTCAATGCCGTCGGGGGTGGGCGAAAGGCTCGCAAAGCGTGTACCGGAGGGCCTGTCGCCTCTGCGGACTCCCTGCGCGCCGCCGGTTTGGGAACGGCATTGTGCAATCTGATTCGCACATGCTATAATATGCCAAAACAAGCGGGGCGGCGCCTGCCGCCGCGAAGGAGGGCGTGCCATGAACCGCAGGGACGATCATCCGGGGATTGCGCAGGCGTGGAACCATGCCAGCACAGGCGGGAACGCCACGCCGCCGCGGCCGGAGGAGGTCGGCTTCCGCCCGCTTTCCTCGCTGCGCCCGATGCCGCCCGCGCTCGCGGAGGCCGCGCAAGCTCCGGCTGCGCGCGCGCCGCTTGCGCCGCTTTCCCAGCCCGCGCCCTACCGGCCTGAGCGCCCGGTGTCCGCTGGCGTGCCCGCGCCCGAACGGCAGCCCGCGCCTCAGCCTTTGCCCAGCCGACCCTTCTGGCCGCAGGACGCGGACGCAGCCGACCCGGACCCAAACCTGCCTCCCGAGGGCGGGCCGGGATCGCCGCTTCAACCGCTGCGCTCCCCGCTGCTGCCGGTACAACCGTCGCAGGCTGCGGAACCGCCGATGCAAACGTACCCTGTGCCGCAAACCGCACCTTTCCGCGAACCGTCGGCCCCGTCGCGGCGGCCGCCAAGCGCGCCGGAAGCCATGCAGCTCGCATTCGCGCGGCAGACGGAAAGCGCTTCGCCCGCCGGTGTGTATCCCACGCCGCAGTCCGCATCCGCACATGTCGTACAGGCTGTGCCCTACCGGCCGCAAACCGCGCCGGAAGCGCCGCAACCGGCCTACGCGCCGCAAACCGCGCCCGTGACGCCCGCCGGAGCCTACCCCGCGCCGCAATCGACGCCCGCGCCCGTGCCGCAGGCCACGCCCTACCGACCGCAAACCGCGCCGGAAGCGCCGCAACCGGCCTACGCGCCGCAAACCGCGCCCGTGACGCCCGCCGGAGCCTACCCCGCGCCGCAATCGACGCCC
>JAAYUF010000051.1 GCA_012517815.1 Clostridiales bacterium | reverse complement strand
TCCTACTGGGCGCTGGCGCTGGGCAAGGCGATCGGCGGCCTTGGGACGGGCGTGGCGGTGGTCGGCTGCAACGCCGCGGCCGGCAGCGCGCCGGAGGCGGGGGAACGGCAGCGGCTGATCGCCGGGCTGAACGTGGGCCTGATGACCGGCGTGGTGTTGGGCTCGGCGGTGGGCGGCTTTGCGGCGGATTATCTGGGCTACCCGGCCGCCTATGGGGCGGCGGCGGTCTGCGTGCTGCTGGCGGGGGCCTACGGCTGGCGCTCGCTGGGCGGCGTGCGCCGGTTCTCACCGGAAACCGAGGACGGGGCCGCGGCCTGCGGCAGCGTGCGGCAGTTTTTGCGCGACCCGGGCGTGTGGGGCTTCCTGCTATGCATCATGCTGCCCTACATGCTGATGATGTATTTCAAGGATTACCTGTTCCCGCTGTTCGCCTCCGGGCTGGGCAAGACCGAGTCGGTCATCGGCAGCGTGATGCTGGCGGGCGGGATGCTGGCGATCGTGCTGGGCGAGGCGGCGCCGGGCGAACTGATACCGCGCGTCGGCGCGTGGAACGCGGCCAGGCTTTCCAGCCTGGTATCGCTGTACGCGCTGGGCCTGTTTGCGCTCAAGCCCGCGTTTGAAACCGCGGCCGTAGCCATCTGCCTGCTGGGCGTTTCGGCGTCCTTTGGCTACGCGGCGCAGGGCGCGTACTACACGGAGCTTTTCCAGCGCGCGGGCGTGGGGGCCGGCAAGGCGATGGGCGTTTTCTCGCTGTTTGACAACCTGGGCCAGACAGGGGGCCCGCTGGCCCTGAGCGCGCTGCTGTTCCTGGGCGCTGCCGCCGAAAGCGGCGTGATCGCGGTGGGCGCGCTGACGCTGCTGGCGGGAACCTCCCTGCTGAAGGCCGGAAGAAAGAGGTTTGCGCGGCATGAAGGGTGAATTTGCCATCCGGCCCATGGCATGGAGCGATCTGAACGAGCTGGTGCGGCTGCACGGCCGCTACCTCAATTACGGCGACGGCATCCAGTCGCATTTTGAGGAAACGCTGGCCGATCCGGATACCGTCGCGGTCAAGTGCGTGCGGAACGGGGAGATGATCGGGCTGGATATCTACACCCGGGGCATTCGGCTGTCCGGCGGTCACCCGGAGCTGTGCGCGGCCATCGCCGCCATCACGGGCGAGGCCACCGTGTACACCGGGGACGCGCTGCTGGTAGTGCCGGCGTGGCGGCGGCGTGGCGTGGATGCGGCGATGCTGGAAACCTGCCGGGAAACCCTTCGCCGCAAGGGCGCTTCCTACGTGCTGTACGAGCTGTGGGTGCACCCCGACGGGCGGGTGCCGGCCCACCATACCGTGGAACGGTACGAGCGGGTGATCGACCTGGGGCTGCACCGCGATTTCTATGTGGATTTCGACCATTACGGCTACTTCTGCCCGATCTGCGGGGAAAAATGCCGCTGCGGCGCCCATCTGTACCTGTGTCATGTGTCCTGACCGGAAGGAGGAAACCGGGTTGCGAAATACCAGCATCCGAACGAGGGTCATCCTGCTGTTCGCCGCGCTTGCGATTCTGCTGGCCGCTGCGGTCGGCCTGCTCGCCTATGTGCTCAACTATCGGGAGATGGTGCAGCTGTACGGGGATCTGGCGTCCAGCTCCGCCGAGCTCGCGGCTACCGGGATCGACGGCGACGCGATCCGGCGTTACCTGAGCCAGGGGCCGGACGAAACCTACGACACCGCCGCGGTGAAGCTGCAAAACATCAAACGCCTGCTTGACCTGCGGTTTCTCTACGTTTCCATCCCGGACGCGGACCAAAACGACGCGGTGTATGTGTTCGACGTCGCGCTGGCGGACGAGGACATGGCCTTGATCAACAAGCTGGGCGATCACTCGGGGGAATCGGATGTCTACGACATCACCACGGGCGTGATGCAGACCGGCGAAACGGCCAGCACGCGCCGAATCACCACAGGCCCGTTCGGGCATCTGCTTTCGGCATACGCGCCGCTGAAGAACAGCCTGGGCGAAACGGTCGCGGTGGTGGGCGTGGATATCGACATGGCGGTGGTGCTGTATCGCACGGCGGTGCAAACCGTTCAGCTGATGGGCATCGTGACCGCGGTGATCCTGCTGTTCGTGCTGCTGGCGCTGCTCATCACCCACCGCAGCGTGGTGCTGCCTATTAAAAAGCTCTCCGCGCATATGGCCGCCTTTGACAAGAGCGCCGAAACGCTTGAGCTCGCGCCCTTTGAAGCCACCGGCCGGGACGAGATCGGCGTGATGGCGCAAAGCTTCAACGCCATGGCGGAGAACATCAAGGAGTATGTGGAAAACCTGCGCGTCGTCACCGCGGACAAGCAGCGCATCGCGACCGAGCTCAACGTCGCCAATACCATCCAGGCCTCCATGCTCCCGCGCATTTTCCCCTACCCGCCGGACCGCCGCGAGTTTTCCGTTTACGCCACCATGCAGCCCGCCAAATCCGTGGGCGGGGATTTCTACGATTTCTACATCCTGCACGGCACGGAGCAGACCGGCACGCACCTGGCCTTCATCATCGCGGATGTGTCCGGCAAGGGCATCCCGGCCGCGCTGTTCATGGCGATCACGCAATCCCTGATGCGCACCCGCGCCATGCAGGGGGAAACCCCGGCCCAGATTTTTGCCAGCGTAAACGAGCAGCTCTGCCACCACAACGACGCGGGCATGTTCGTCACCGCGTACATGGGGCTGCTGGAACTGGCGACCGGAAAGCTTACGATGGCCAACGCCGGGCATAACCCGCCGCTGATCCGCCGGCGCGGCGGCCGCTACGAGTGGCTGCGCCGCAAACCCGGTTTCGTGCTGGCCGGCATGGAGCACATGCGCTATACCGACTTTGAACTGACACTGGAACCTGGGGACCGCCTGTTCCTGTACACCGATGGCGTTACCGAGGCGCTGAACCCGAACTGCGCGCTGTTTGGCGAAGAACGTCTGGAGGCGGCGCTGAACGAATCGGACGGGCGGCCGATGGGCGTGATGGACCTGCTGCCCTACCTGAAGGAACGGCTGGACCTTTTCGCGGCCGGCGCGGAGCAGGCGGACGATATCACCATGCTCGCGCTGGACTGGAACGGGGCGCTGGTAGCGCCGACCGGTGAGGACGCCTGAAAGGCTGTCGATAAACTCCCGCCGCAGAGGAATTGGGTCAAGGGTGAAACCCTTGCGGGGTTTGGGGCACCGGAGGCGAGCAAGCGGTCAGTGGCCGCTTGGGCGTAGTCGAAAGCGACCCGAAGGTGCGAGGTTTCACGAGGACTGGGCACGGCGGTGCCCGGCCTGACGATGAAACCGACCGGAGGCGCTCCAAAGCATGATACTGCAGCATATTGCCGAAGCGAGCGAACTGCCCGAAGGGCTATTAGGCGAGCGGCACTGCGCTCTGTTTGGTTTCTTTGACAGGCCGGGTCAAGGGTGAAACCCTTGTGAGGTTTGGGCAGCTCTCCCCAAAGCCTTTTGCCGAAGCATTTTGCCAAAGCGGGAGAACAGCCCGAAGGGCGATAAGGCGAGCGGCACAGCATTGGGTATGGGTTCTTTGACAAGAAAACCCGCCCCCGAAACCTCCGGGGGCGGGTTAACATCATTCCAGACGCCATCGCGCGCGACGCGGCGGGGCAAACAGCCGGCGTCGGCGGCCGGGCCGGCGGGTTTACGGTTCGAGCCCGTCAAACGGCAGGGGCACGCGGTTGCCGTCGTGCTCCCAAAGCTTGTCCAGCCGGTAAAACTCGCGCTCCTGCGTGTGGAACAGGTGCACCAGCGCGGCGCCGTAATCCAGCACGATCCAGCGCGCGTCCTGCTGACCGTCCTTGCGCAGCAGGCGCGCGCCCGCCGCGGCGAGCCTGTCCTCCACCTCGTCGGCCAGCGCCTTGAGCTGTAATGTGTTGCGGCCGCTGCCGATCACCATCGCGTCGGTGATGACGGTCAGCCTGGATACGTCCAGCACGACGATATCCTGCGCCTTCTTGTCAAACAGGGCCTGAGCGGCTGTGAGCGCGATTTCCTTTCCTTCCATTCGGGCAATCTCTCCTTTATGATTTAGTCTGAGGCAGGCGCTCCAGCCAGGTGATCACACGCTGGGTCATCGGGTGGAGCGGAGCCTTCTGTCGGGATACGTACTGACGGGTGGAGCGCATGGAACGCAGCGTCGCCTCCACCAAGCTTTGCCCGGCCAGCGCGCGCACTTCCTCCAGCCCCGGGTAACTGCGGCGGGAGGGTTCGATCTTGTCGGCCAGAAAGAGGATCATATCGGTCGGGAGCATCCCCACGCGGCCGGTGGTGTGGCAGCGGATGGCCGAGAGGATGTTCGGGCTGCATACGCCGTACTCGTTCTCGGCGATTTCCGCGCCGACGGGGCCGTGCAGCAGGTTCTCGTTGGCCAGCGTTTCCTTGTCCAGCAGCAGCCGCCGGTCCCGGGCGATGCGCTGGAGCGTTTGCAGGGGCATGCATTTGGCGCAGTCGTGCATCAGGCCGGCCAGCTCGCACGCGTCCTGATCCTGCCCGTGGATGCGCGCCAGATCGCGCGCGGTGGCCGCCACCAGCAGCGAGTGCAGCAGACGGCGGTCGCTCAGCGCCAGCCGGAGGCGCGGGTACATCTCCGCCGCGCCTTCGGGGCGGGCGGGCACGCCGTACAGCCCCATGATGCGGATGTATTCCATTACCTGCGGCGGAACCTCCGGCGGCGTTTCCCCCGCGGCCAGCCGCTTGCGGATGTCCGTGGCGCTCACGTCCAGCGGCGGGAGGGAGAGGTATTGCAGCTTTGCGCCGCGCGCGACCAGCTCCTCCACCGTCGGATGGTCACTCGCGTCCCAGGTGGAACGGCGGCACACCAAAAAGGCGCATAGCTCGAACACCCGGTCGGGCGTGCGCCAGTGGGGGAGATCCAGCAGCGTGTCCTCCCCGATGATGTAGAAAAAATCCGCGTCCGGCAGCTGCTGGCGGAGCAGCTGCAGCGTATCGACGGTGTAGATCACGCCCGTGCGGTCCAGTTCGATCCGGGAGACGGCGAAGCGCGGCTCTCCCAGCGTCGCAAGGCGCGTCATCTCAAAACGGTGCTCCGCGTCCGCAAGCCCTTCGCGCTTGTGGGGCGGGTTGCCGGTCGGCAAGAAAATGATGCGGCTGAGCCTGGCTTCCGCAAGCGCGCAGGCGGCAATCGCCAAATGGCGCTCATGGATGGGGTTGAAGGCGCCGCCCATGAGCCCGATGCGTTCCTTTGCCAAATCCGCGCCTCCTTCCATTCCGTTATTATACCCGAAAAAACCCCGAAGGAAAAGGGGTTGTCCTGAAATGGGAAGCGACGCGCCCAAACGCCGGGTACCGCCGGCTGGCAACGCTTCCGGCGCGCGGCGGCGCAACGGGCGCATTCGGCGGCCGGTCGGCAGCGGATCGGGCGCGATCGGCCCTTCCCCTGCGGCGGGGCTGGAGCGGCCCGCCGACAAGCGGCGCCGGGACCGGCGGGGTCGGTTGCGGATTGGCGTCAGGCCAGGCGCGGGACATTGCCGCATGGCGGCGGGGCGGAGGCAACCGAGAGCCAGCGGCGATGCGCCCGGCATTGGCCGTTGACAGCCCGCGGCGGACAGGCTATAATCGAGTTGGTTATGGAACCGTTTTCATGGCGGAGGGATGGCATGCGCAGCGTCAATATTCAGGATATCGCGCGCGAGGCGGGCGTCGGCAAGGCGACGGTATCCCGTGTGATCAACGGCAAAGGATATGTGAGCCGCGAAACGGCGGCCAAGATCCGGGCGGTCATGGACAGGTACCACTATCAGCCGTCCGCGCTGGCGCGCAGCCTCTCGCGCAGGGAAAGCGACGCGATCGGCCTGATCATCCCGGAAGCGAACAACCCCTTCTTTTCAAGCCTGCTGACGGGCGTGTGCGAAGTATTGGAAAAATGCGGATATACCCTGATCCTGCGGACCTCCGGCAACGATACCCAGCGGGATTACCGCGCGCTGGAAGCCATGCGCTACCAGCGCGTGCGCGGGCTGATCTACGTGCCCGCCTGCAACTACGAAAACGAGCGCGACTTCGAACAGATGGCCTCGCGCCTGAACGATCTGGGCAGCCCATACGTGATCCTGGACCGGCCGATCAGCCGGCTGGACTGCGACTGCGTGCTCAGCGACAATTTCAGCGGCGCGTACGCCGCCACGGAGGCGCTGATCCGCGCGGGGCACCGGGCGATCGGCGTGATTGCCGGCAACACCCAGCTGGTGATCGGCCGGGAACGCGTGGAGGGCTTCCGCAAGGCCATGGCACAAAACGGCCTGCCGCTGCACCGGCCGTTTCTGCTCACGGGTTCTTTCGGCCAGGAAGAAACGTACCGCCAGGTGACCATGCTGATGCGCGAACCGGAGCACCCGACCGCCTTTTTCATCGCCAACAACCGCAGCGAGATCGGTTTTCTGCACGCGATGCGCGACCTGAAGCTGAAAATCCCGGCGGACGCGGCGTTCGTCAGCTTTGACGAGCTGCCCGGCCAGCTGGTGTTCGAGCTGCCCTACAGCTGCCTGGACCGCGAGGTGGCCTCGCTGGGGGCCAAGGCGGCCCAGCTGCTGATTCGGCGGTTCGACGAGCCCGGCCGGCCGGCGGAACGGCTGGTTGTGGTACCCAGGCTGACGCTGCGCGGTTCGGAGAAACGAATCGCCCGCAAGTAAGCGGACGCTCCGGCAGGCGTCGGCGGCAGGAGAACGGCGCCGTGCCGGGGAAGAAACGCCGCCCGACCGGGCGGTTCTCCCGAGAAAACAAGAAATCGTGGACTTCCCCTTTGAAAGCGCCGCGGATCGAAGGCCGCGCGCCTCCAGCGTAACCCCGACGCCGGAGCGTGCGACGGGTTGTTTGCGGAAACGGGCATCGGCCCGCGACGCTTCCGGGGGAAGCGTCTTTTTTTTCTATTCGCCGGATGGAGGAGGGGTAAGTCTAGACTGTTGAAACCCCCCTCTGCGGCGGAATTGGGGCCAGCGTGAAACCCTCGCGGGGTTTGGGGCGGAGCTCCAAAGCCTTATGCCGTTGCCTTTTGCCAAAGCGAGCGAACCGCCCGAAGGGCGATGCGGCGAGCGGCGCTGCCTGAGGCAGGGGTTCCTGGACAGCCGGGGTGAAGCCCGATCCGGCGCCTGATCCGGTGTCAGAACATGGACGCCTCCCTCTCGCGGCGCTTTTCCGCTGTGGCATTGCCGCGAAGGCTCGGCGTAGCCCCGCTGCGTTTTCGCTTCCGCGCCTCGTCCCGGAAGAAAGTCGCATGGGAGCTTTGATGTATTCCTGAATGGAATCCCTATCAGCCATGGGCACGTTGCGCTGCGGGCGCGCGGGCGAAGCGGCGGCGGTCGGCTTGCCCGTACCGCGCGCGGCAACCTCGGCCCAGGCGCGGCTTTGGCGGGAGCGTGCGCAGGGGGCCAGCCGCGCCTATCGCCGTCGGTCCGCCCGGCCCGACGTTCCTTTTCGCCGGTCGCCCGGCACAGCCAGCGCGCCGCGCGGAGAAACGCAGCCTTGTGCAGCGCGCGGGACCGTGCTACAATAAGGTGATTTGATTCGCAAACCAATACGTCGGGGCGATCGCTCCCGTGGGACGCGCGAACGCCGCCCGGCCGGCGCTGCGCCTGCCGGGGGCGGAATGGACGCCCGCCGCGCAAGTTGTACGTACTCATTGCCGCCCACATCCGGGAGCCGCCCTCCGGCGCCCGTACGGATGCGGGCCGGTTTCATCCGATTCGGCCGATCCGGCCGGCGTCGGGGGGAGGGTGTGTGTGAAGAACCGTTTTGGAAAAACCGCCGGACTGGCGCTGGCATGCGCCCTGTGCCTTCTGCTGACCGGCGGGTGCGCGCCCTCGGCCCGGCCCGCCGCCTCCGTACAGGACGAGTCCCAGGTTTTGCTGGGCTTTTCCCAGCTGGGCTCGGAAAGCGCCTGGCGCATCGGCAACACCAAGTCCGTACAGGAAGCGGCCAAACGCGCGGGCGTGCAGCTGATGTATGAAAACGCGGAACAGAAGCAGGAAAAGCAGATCAAGGCCATTCGCTCCTTTATTGCCTATCAGGTGGATGTGATCGCCTTTTCGCCCATCGTGGAGGACGGTTGGGACAACGTGCTCCGGGAGGCCAAGAACGCCGGCATCCCGGTGCTCACCACCGACCGGCGCATCAACACCAGCGACCAGAGCCTGTTCGTAGGCTTTGTGGGTTCGGATTTCTACGAGGAGGGGCGCAAGGCGGGCCGCTTTGTGCTGCGAAAGATGGCCGACGCCGATCACGTGAACATCGCGGAAATTTCCGGCACGGTGGATTCCACCCCCATGCGCCAGCGCGGGGCGGGGTTCCGCGGCGTGCTGGAGGGGGATGAGCGCTTCACCATCATCGCCAGCGTTTCCGGTGATTTTCTGCGCTCCAAGGGCAAGGAGTGCATGCGGGAGCTTTTGCAGCAGTACGGCGATATCGACGTGCTCTTTTCCCACAACGACGCCATGACCCTGGGCGCGATCGAGGCGATTGAGGAGGCCGGCCTCGTGCCGGGCAAGGATATCGTGATCGTGACGGTGGACGGGGAGCAGGCCGCCATCGACCTGCTCAAGCAGGGCCGGATCAACTGCGTGGTGGAGTGCACGCCGCTCATCGGCGATATAATCATGGAACTGGCCAAGAAGCTGGCGGCCGGGGAGACCATCCCGCGGGACACCTATTCCGAGGAACGGGTGTTTACCGAGTTTGACACCGATCTGGACAGCCTTGCGGCAAGGGAGTATTAGCCGATGGACCGCGCGATGTTTGACCGCCTGTTCAGCCGGATGGGCGTAGGCAATAGCCTGTCGGAACGGCTTCGCTTCAGCTTTATGGTCATCATGGCGCTGATGCTGATCCCTGCCCTTACCAGCATCTGGACGATGCGCACCTACGCCGACAGCTACCATCAGGCGATTTCCCAGGTGGAGCGGGTGTCCTCGCTCAAGCCGCTGGTCACCTCCGATATACCGGATGAGATGTGGAGCATCGTCGCGGGCCGCATCGGCTTTGACGACGCAAGGCAGTACGCCCTGATGGACGAGGTGAACCTGACCATCGAGGAGCTGATGTCCACGGCGGCCGGCGGCAACTCCGCGGAGCTGACCGTCGCCAGGCGCACGATGGACACGCTGAAAAGCTACATCGACCGCATGGGGGAGCAGATCGCCGCTGGCGCGTTCGTGGCCGATAACGAAGCCCTGCTGGAAGAGGTGCGCAGCGTCGCCTCGCTGGTGGGCGACATGCTGGAAAAATACATCACGGTGGAGATCACGGCGACCATGAACACCAGCCGTCTCCTGCAGGAGCAGCTGACGCTGATCCTGTGGCTGATGGCCGCGCTGGTGGTGATCACCTTCGCCTTTGCGATTCTGGCGCAAAAATCGCTGTCCCGGACCATCCGCACCCCCATTGCGAAGCTGGAGCGCTTCGCCGGCGCGATTGCCGAGGGCGACCTGCTGGCGCGCGTGGATAAGCCGGAGGTCACCGAGCTGCGCGGGCTGACCGAGAGCCTGAACGTGATGGCCGGCAAGCTCCAGCGGCTGATCGACGAAAACCGGCGCGAACAGGAAAACCTCAAGCGCAGCGAGCTGCGCACCCTGCAGGCGCAGATCGCGCCGCACTTCCTGTACAACACGCTGGACGCCATCGTCTGGCTGGCGGAGGCGCAGCGCACCAACGAGGTGATCCACATCACCCGCGCGCTGAGCGATTTTTTCCGCATTTCCCTTTCCCAGGGCCGCGACTGGATTCCCCTGTCCGATGAGATCAAGCATCTGCAGGGCTACCTGACCATCCAGAAGATTCGCTACCGGGACATTCTGGATTATGAGATCGATATCCCGCAGGCGCTGTACGGCCGGCAAATTCTCAAGCTCCTGCTCCAGCCGCTGGTGGAAAACGCGATCTACCACGGTATCAAGCACCGGCGCGGGCGCGGGTTTATCCGCGTGAAAGGCTGGGAACAGGAGGGGCGCATGGTGCTGGTGGTGCAGGACAACGGCGCGGGCATGACCGCGGAGCGCCTGGCGCAGGTGCGCGAGAGCCTGTCCACCGAAGCGCCGACGGAAGGCGAACGGGGTTGTTACGGGCTGTTCAACGTCAATAAGCGCATCCAGCTATATTACAACCAACCCGAGGGCGTACGGATTGAAAGCGGAGAAAACGGCACGTCGGTATCGCTTTGCGTGCCGTTCAGGAGGAAAGACGATGTACAAGGTGTTTCTGGCGGATGACGAGATCGTGGTGCGGGAGGGCATCCGAAGCAATTTTCCCTGGGAGCAGACGGATTTCATCCTGGCGGGCGAGGCGCCGGACGGGGAAATGGCGCTTTCCATGTTGCAGGACATCAAGCCCGACATCCTGATTACGGATATCCGCATGCCGTTTATGGACGGGCTGGAACTGTGCCGCGCCGTGAGCGCGACCATGCCGTGGATGTATATCGTGATCCTGAGCGGGTACGACGATTTTGCCTACGCACGGGAAGCGATCTCTCTGGGCGTTAAGGAATACCTGCTCAAGCCCGTAAGCGGGCAGGAGCTGTTGCAGGTGCTCAACCATATCGCCGACCGAATCCGCGAGGACAAGCGCCAGCAGGCCAACCTGCGCAGCTACCGCGACCAGCTGGCATCGTCCGGACAACTTCTGAAGGAACGCCTGCTGCTGGACCTGATCTCCGGCGCGCCGGAAGCCGAGGTGATCGAGCGCGCCCGCCCGCTGCAGATGAGCCTGACGGCGGGGCGCTACCTGACCATGGTGATCGACCTGGGGCAGGAACCCGTCAGCGCGGAGGAAACCCGCGCGGCCGAAGGCGTGCTGTGCCGGCTATCGGAAAGCAGCGGCGGCACGGTATACCTGGGGCAGGCGCAGGGCCGCTTCGTGATGCTGGTGATGGGGGACGACGATAACGATATTGAGGAGCGGACCTACGGCCTGGCGCAATCGGTGCGCTTTGACGTGGAGCGCAATACCGACCTTAAACCCCTGATGGCCATCGGAACCACCGTGCGCGCCCTGCGCGAGGTGCCCCATTCCTACGCGGACGCGTGCGCGCTGCTGCGCACCCTGCACAGCGCGGAAAGCGCCAACCGGGAGCGGCGCATCGTGGGCATGCTGGACATCGCGCCCAAGGACAGCCTGTCGCTGGTGAACGTGAAGGTGCCCCAGATCTATGAAAAGATGCGCCACGCCAGCCGCCACGAGGTGGACCAGATCCTTTCGGACTACATCGGCTCCATCGGGCAGACGGCCGCCCAGAGTAAGCTGATGATCAACTATATCTTTGTGGATATCGTGCTGTGCGCCTCCCGGATGATCCGGGACTGCGGCGGCGAGCCCCAGGAGGTCATCCCCTCGGCGTTTCAGCCGGACGGAACCGGCGCGACCGCCGCGACGCTGGAGGAAGCCATGGCCATGGCCCGCGAGCTGTTGGGTCGCGCGCTGGACTACCGGGACGATCAGGGCTCCGCCCGCTACGGCGTGGTCATCCGCAAGGCCAAGGCGTACATCGACGAGAGCTTCTCCAACCCCGACCTGACGCTGCGCGATGTGGCGGGGCATGTGGCGCTGAGCAACAACCATTTTTGTACGGTCTTTTCGCAGGAAACGGGCGTCACCTTCACCGAGTACCTCACCGCCGTGCGGCTGGCCAAGGCGCGGGAACTGCTGCGCGACCGGCAGATGAGAACCTCCGACGTTGCCTTCAGCGTGGGGTATAACGACCCCCACTACTTCAGCTACCTGTTCAAGAAAAACACAGGCCTGTCGCCCCGCGATTACCGGAAAGGCGAGTAATTGCAACGATTTTCGCCTTTTTCCGCCTCGGGGCATACGGCGCGGAAACGGAAAATTTTCCGCTTTCCGGTAAATTCTGAACATTCCGTGAAGCATGCATCGGATGCGAACGGAAGATCAAAAGATTCTCAACCAAAAGGGGAAACCAGTGACTTTTCAGGAACCCTCCCTTGCTTTACAATGGTAACATCAACGGGAAGTACGGACAGCTTCCCCGAAATACAAATAAGGAGGTTTCCTACATGAAGAAACTGACCTCTGTGCTGCTGGCGCTGGTGCTCGTCCTTGCGCTGGGCGCCACCGCGCTGGCGGATGATGCGCTGACCGTCGCGTTCTCCCAGATCGGGCAGGAGTCCGACTGGCGTACCGCCAACACCGACGACGTCTGCAAGGCCATTCAGGATGCGGGCTGGAACCTGGTGTATGACGATGCCCAGCAGAAGCAGGAAAACCAGGTGAAGGCGCTGCGCAACTTCATCACCCAGGGCGTGGACTACATCGTGTTCACCGCCATCGTGACCACCGGCTGGGACGAAGTGCTCAAGGAAGTCCAGGAAGCCGAAATTCCCCTGGTGCTGATCGACCGTTTCCCCGAGACCAGCTTCGCGGATGACAGCTGGTACACCACCTACTTCGGCGGCGACTTCCCCGAAGAAGGCGCGCGTGCTGCCCGCTGGATCGTGAACTACTTCAAGAGCATCGGCCGCGGCGATGAGGAAATCAACATCGTGCGTCTGGAAGGCACCACCGGCGCCGACGCGCAGGTTGGCCGCTCCAAGGGCTTCGACGAAGAAATCGCCAAGACCCCGAACTTCAAGATCGTCGCCTCCCAGACCGGCAACTTCACCGGCGCCGAGGGCCAGGCCGTCATGGAGAGCTTCCTCAAGAGCGTGAGCAAGATCGACGTGCTGTGGGCTGAGAACGACAACATGGCGCTGGGCGCGATCGAAGCCATCAAGGCCGCCGGCCTGCAGCCGGGCAAAGACATCATCATCGTGGGCTGCGACGCTGTGAAGCTTGCCTTCGAAGCGATCGTCAACGGCGAGATGAACTGCACCGTGGAGTGCACGCCGCTCATGGGCAACCGCGTTGTGGAAGTCATCAAGGGCCTTGAGGCCGGCGAGACCTTCGACAAGGTTGTGCACCCGGTTGAGTACGTGTATGACTTCGTGGGCGGCATCCCCTACACCGCGGACGGCGCCGCCGTCACCGAGCTGGCCTCCGAGCACATCGCCGAGCGCCTCTACTGAGAAGCGACCCTCGGGCCAAACCGGAAATCGTTCACATTCACGGGGCGGGGGCCTTGGCTCCCGCTCCCCTTTTCAAGTCGAAAGGGGCGAGACCATTGCCGGACAAGCGTATCCTTGAAATGAAAGGGATCGAAATCCAGTTTCCGGGCGTGAAGGCGCTGGACAAGGTGGATTTTGACCTGATCGCGGGGGAGGTGCACGCGTTGCTGGGCGAGAACGGCGCGGGCAAATCCACGCTGATCAAGTGCCTGACGGGCGTGCATCACATGGACAAAGGCCAGATTCTCTACGACGGCAAGGAGATTACGCCCACCTCGCCCCAGGCCGCCATCGCCATGGGCATCTCCACCGTGTTTCAGGAGATCAACCTGTGCCAGAACCTGACCGTCGCGGAGAACATCTTCGTCGGCCGACAGCCGATGAAACGGGGCAAGCGCATCGACTGGAAGGCCATCAACCGCCGCGCCGAGGAGCTATTGCTGCGATTCAACATCCACATCGACGTGACGCGGCCGCTGGACTATTATTCCACGGGCATCCAGCAGATGGTGTCCATCGCGCGCGCCGTGGACGTGCGCGCTAAAATACTGATTTTGGACGAGCCGACCTCCTCTTTGGATGAAAAAGAGGTGGAGCGGCTGTTTGACGTGATGCGGGACCTGAAGAAAACCGGGATGGGCATCATTTTCATCACCCACTTCCTGGATCAGGTGTTCGCAATATCCGATCGCATGACCGTGCTGCGCAACGGCCATCTGGTGGGCAATTTCCTGACGGATCAGATTAGCAAGATCGAGCTGGTGCGCCAGATGATCGGCAAGGACATGGACGTGATTTTCGCCTTGAAACGCCCCACCGTGGCGGAGGGCGCGCCGGAGACCCTCAAGGTGGAGAACCTGGGCATCGCCGGCAGGGTGGAAAACGTGAGCTTCTCGCTGCGCAAGGGCGAGCTGATCGGCTTTGCGGGGCTTCTGGGCAGCGGACGCACCGAAACGGCCGAGATGGTCTTTGGCGTAACCCGCGCGGATCACGGCGCCATTGAGATCAATGAAAAACCGGCCCGCATCCGCATACCGGTGGACGCGATCCAGCACAAGATGGCGTTTTGCCCCGAGGATCGCAAGCGGGACGGCATCATCGGCGACCTGAGCGTGCGGGAAAACATCGCCCTGGTGGTGCAGTCGCGCCGCGGCGCGCTCAAACCCATGAGCCCCAAGGAACAGCTCGATTTGGCCGACAAGTACATCACGATGCTGGGCATCGCCACGCCCGACGCCGATAAAAAGGTGGGCGAGCTTTCCGGAGGCAATCAGCAGAAGGTGATCCTGGCCCGCTGGATGGCCACGCAGCCCGAGATCCTGATCCTGGACGAACCGACGCGCGGCATCGACGTGGGCGCCAAGGCGGAGATCCAGCGCCTGATGCTGGAGCTTTGCGGGCAAGGCGTTTCCGTCCTCTTCATCTCCTCGGAGCTGGATGAGATCCTGCGCTGCTCCAACCGCGTGATCGTAATGCGCGACCGCTGCAAGGCGGGCGAGCTGCCGGGCGAAACCAGCCGGCAGGAGGACATCCTGCAGGTGATCGCGGAAGGCTCGTCGCTAGAGGAGGATGCTTGAGCATGAAAACGAAGTTCGACTTCTCGCGGATCATGAAATCGAAGATCACGTGGGCGGTCATTGCGGAACTGATGATCCTGCTGGTGTGCCTGATCATCCGGCCGGAGTTTTTCCAGATCAGCTACCAGGAATCCACGGGGATGCTGTACGGCTCGCTGATCGACATCCTGAACCGATCCTCGGAGATCACCATTATCGCCCTTGGCATGACGCTGGTGATCGCGCTGGCGGGCACCGACCTTTCCGTGGGCGCCCTGGTGGCGCTCAGCGGCGCGATGGCGCTCAAGCTGATGCGCTGGGACATGTCGGAGTTTCCCACAGCCGGCGATTACTCCATTACGCCGATGTTCTGGGTCATTCTGGTGGCGCTTGGCATCTGCGCGCTGTTTGGCAGTTTTAACGGCCTGATGATCGCCCGCTTCGGCATGCAGCCCATCATTGCCACGCTGGTGCTGATGGTGGCGGGCCGCGGCGTGGCGCAGATCATCACCAACGGCCGGCAGATGACCACCAACTTCGCGGCCTTCAAATTCATCTCCCAGGGCAGCGTGCTGTTCCTGCCGATGCCCATCATCATCACGGTGGTCATCTTCATCCTGATGTCGCTATTGACGCGCAAAACCGCGTTCGGCATGTTCGTGGAATCGGTGGGCATTAACCCCAACGCCAGCCGGGTGTCGGGGCTTCGAAGCTCGCTGATCATCTTTACGGCGTACCTGATCACGGGGCTTCTCTCCGGCGTCAGCGGCCTGATCTACGCCAGCCGCATCGGCCAGAACGACAGCAATAACGCCGGCATCAACTACGAGCTGGACGCGATTCTGGCGGTGGTCATCGGCGGCACGAGCATGTCGGGCGGAAAATTCAGCCTGACCGGCACGGTCATCGGCTCCATCATCATTCGCACGATTATCACCTTCGTGTACTATTTCGGCGTGGCCGCCGAGGCGACGATGGTGTTCCGCGCGCTGATCGTGGTGGTGGTGATCGTGCTGCAGTCCGAGCCGGTGCGCGAGTTCATGGGCAAGCGCAGGACGATGCGCAAGGTTGCGATGGGAGGCGAGCTGCATGGCTGACAAACGGATACGCATCAAGCGGCAAAGCCTGACCAACCGAATCTTCAATCCCAAGCATGTGATGGTGTACGCGACGATCGGCGTCTTTCTGCTGATCTACCTGTTCGGCGCGCTCATGTACGGGGACAAGGGCTTTACGACCATCCGCACGTTCCTGAACATGTTCATCGACAACGCGTACTTCGGCATCTCCGCCGTCGGCATGACGATGGTGCTGATCACCGGCGGGATCGACCTGTCGGTGGCGGCGGTCGCTTCGCTCACGGGCATGTTCATCGCCTACGGCAATTCGGTGCTGGGGATGGATCCCTTCCTGTGCATTGCCATCGCGATGGTCGTCGGCGTCGGGCTGGGCGCGCTGATGGGCGCGATGATCCACTACCTGAACGTGCCGCCGTTCATCACCACGCTGGCCGGCATGTTCCTGGCGCGCGGCGCCTGCTCGCTGATCAGCCGCGAATCCATCGCGATCAACAACGCGGCGTTTGACGCGCTGGCGGGCTGGAAGATCTATATCATGAAGCTGGTGGACGGGGAATGGGTCAAGGTGAAGCCCATCGCCTTCGTCAACTTTAACGTCATGCTGTTTCTGGCCATGATCCTGATCGGCGCGTACCTGCTCAAGAGCACCCGGCTCGGCCGAAACGTGTACGCCATCGGCGGCAACGAGCAAAGCGCCAAGCTGATGTTCCTGCCCGTGGCGAAAACCAAGATCTTCGTGTACGCCTTCAACGGCTTTTGCTCGGTGCTGATGGGCGTTAGCTACGCGCTGTACGTGAAAAGCGGCTGGAACCTCGCCTTGCAGGGCGGCGAGCTGGAGGTGATCGCGTCGGCGGTCATCGGCGGCACGCTGCTGACGGGCGGCGTGGGCAACATGCTGGGCACGCTGTTTGGCGTCATGCTCAAATCCATCATCCCGGCGCTGATCACCTTTGCCGGCAACCTGCTGTCCTGGTGGGGTAAAATCGCCACGGGTTTGCTGCTGCTGCTGTTCATCGGCATCCAGCGCATCGTGGTGACGTATTCGGCCCGCCGCAAGGGCTCCTGCCGCTGAGCGACTGTGCCGGGACACCGCCCGGCTCAGGCGCGACGCGGCTGATACCCCAAGAGCGGGTTCCTCAAGCTTTCATGGCGACCCTCCTCTTTCCCCGGCGAGCAGCGGTTCATGGGCGCTGTTCACCGGGGATTTTTAGCGCGCCGCGTTTGGCGGACAGCGCCGGCGGCGCGCGGCGGGCGGCAAACGGCGCCTGGGGACTCGCGCGCGTCTGGAGGAGGGAATGCGCGCCTGCCGCGATCTTGCGGCGGCCCGAGGCATATGGTATACTGACGATATACGGCGTAAGCCCAGCGGCGTCCCTGCGCGCGGCATCGCCAAGCGGGTCTGCAACGGGCCGAACGTTCGCCTGAGAGGGAAAACGAATGATTGAGAACCAGTGGTACGCGATTTTGCCATCCAAGGAGGTTCGCGCGGGCGGTCTGACGGCCGTTCGGCGGTTGAACCTGGATCTCGTGCTGTTCCGCACGCAGGCGGGCGCGCTGGGCTGTGTGGTGGATCAGTGCACACACCGCGGCGCGGCGCTCAGCGCGGGCAAGGTGACGGGCGATTGCGTGCGTTGCCCGTTCCACGGGCTGCAATTTGATCCCGCCGGGGTGTGCAGGTTTATCCCCGCAAACGGGAAAGCCGGACAGGCGGATAACAGCCGCTACAACGTGCGCGCCTACCCTGTGCGGGAGGCGCACGGCATCGTGTACCTGTGGTACGGGGATCCGCAACGCAGAACGGAGCCGCTGCCGTTTTTCGGCGACGAACTGGACGGGTTTACGTACAGCGAGATGGCGGATCACTGGGACGCGCACTACTCGCGCGCCATCGAAAACCAGCTGGACGTGGTGCATGTGCCCATTGTGCACCACAATACCATCGGGCGGGGCAATAAAACGCTGATCAACGGCCCGCGCGTGATTTTCGAGGACGGCGTGCTCCTCACCAGCGCGAACAACGAGGTGGATAACGGCCAGAAACCGCGCAAACCGGAAGCGTGCGTCATCAAGGAAACGTATCTGGCGTTCCGTTTCCCCAATGTGTGGATGAACCATATCAGCGACAAGGTGCGCGTGGTGATCTACTTTGCCCCGGTGGACGACGGGCACACCGTGCTCTACATCCGTTTTTACCACAGGATCATAGGCTTGCGGCCCGTCGACGCGCTGATTGCGTGGGTGGGCAAGTGGATGAACCGTGTCATCGAAAGGCAGGACAGGCGCGTGGTCATCACCCAGAAGCCGAAGGCCTCGGCGTACCGTTCCGCCGAGAAGCTGCTGATGGGCGACGGGCCGATCATCGAATACCGTCGGCGGCGGGACGCCCTCCAGCGGGAGGAGTAAACGACCGTCGGGCCGGATACGGCGCAAGGCGATCGCGGGCGGTTCGGGCGACCGGGCCGCGGGGCGCGGGAAGCGCGGCCCGGCAGGGAAACCGCGCCAACAGGAAGGGCGGTGAGCCCGCTTGCATATCGGTTATGCCTGCCTCGCACTGGGCGTTCCCGGCACGGGCCTGCGCAAGTGCCTGCTGAAAAACGCGACGGAACAGCGCCTGCGCGAACTGATCGCCGCCAATCTGGATGCGCTGGAGCGGATGGTGGACTACAACATCGGAAACGGCATCCGGCTGTACCGCATCAGCTCGGATATCATCCCCTTCGCGTCCAGCCCCGTGATGACCGTGCCGTGGGCCAGGGACTACGCGCAGCGGCTGTCGAGCCTCGGGCAAAAGATACGGGACGCGGGGATGCGCGTTTCCATGCACCCGGGGCAGTATACGGTGCTCAACTCCCCGTCGGAGTCGATTGCCCAAAACGCCGCGCTGGAGCTTTCCTATCACGCCTGTCTGCTGGATGCCCTGGGGATGGACGCGCGCCACAAGATCATCCTGCACGTCGGCGGCGCGTACGGCGATAAACCTGCCGCGATGGCTCGGTTCAGCGAGCGCTATGCGCGGCTGCCCCGGGCGGTACGGGCGCGGCTGGTTCTTGAAAACGACGACCGGATTTTCACCGTTTCGGATGTGCTGACGCTTGCCGGCATGGCGGGGATGCCCGTGGTCTACGACAACCTGCACAACGCCGCCAACCCTTCGCCCGAGGGCGGGGACGACGCGACGTGGATCCGGCGCTGCGCCGCCACCTGGCGCACGGAGGACGGCGAGCAGAAAATCCATTATTCCCAACCCGCGCCGGATCAGAAGATTGGCGCGCACTCGCAAAGCATATCCGCGCAAGCGTTTCTCAGTTTCGTGAACGGGTTGCCGACGCCCGCGCCGGATATCATGCTGGAAGTGAAGGATAAAAACCTCTCTGCGCTCAAATGCATCCTGCTGACGCAGGAACACGCGGGCCTTGCCGCGCTGGAACGCGAATGGGGGCGCTACAAGTACCGGGTGCTCGAGCATTCGCAGCGCCAGTACCGGGAGATACGCGCCTTGCTCAAGGATAAGGCGGGGTACCCGGCGGCTGCCTTCTACCGGCTGGTTGAAACGGCGCTGGCGCTGCCGGTGGCGGTCGGCGACGCCGTGAACGCGGCCCAGCATGTATGGGGTTACTTCAAACGAAGCGCGACCCCTGCGCAACGGCGCGCGTATGCCGATGCGCTGGAAGGCTACCGGACGGGGCGCGTACCGCTGAACCGGCTCAAGCGCGTGCTGTACCGCATGGCGGAGGCGTATCGGGAGGATTACCTGCTCGCGTCCTACTACTTTCTGGAGGATGCGGCGGACGGAGCGGCGGCGAAATAGGCTATGCGCCGCGACGGATACGGCGCAACCGAAGGATGACGGCACACGCGGACGCCTGGATGACCACGGCGTGCCCGCGCGAAGGGTCGGGGCACAGAAGAAGGCAAGGCAACAGCAACGGCGCGGTTGCGGTATCGTCAACCGAACGGCTTTGCGCGCGCGTGGACGAAGGCTGAAGCGGCAGCCCGGACAACAGCCGCGGTTCAGGCAACCGAAAGGCCGCCGCGAGCCGGCCATGTAAACAGAAACGAACACCCGCGCGGCAAGGGCAAATCCGCCGGACCGGGAAACAGAAACGTCAACGGGGTTACCGCCTGCATCGGCGGTAACCCCGTTCAGACTGTCGAAAAACCCCCGCCGCAGCGGAATTGGGGCCGGGGTGAAACCCTTGCGGGCTTTGGGGCGGAGGCCCAAAGCCATATGTCGATGCATTTTGCCAAAGCGAGCGAACGGCCCGAAGGGGTTTGAAGCAAGCGGCACTGCATGTTGCATGGGTTCTTTGACGGCCTGAGCGGGGTTACCATCTGCATCGGCGGTACCCTCGCTTTTGCTTGGCATCGGCCGGGGCGCCGGTTGTTGATCGGCTTGGTCGGCAGTTTGAGGGTTTCCGCGAGACGTTCGCGGCGGCCTTGGTGCTGAAGGGAGCTTTCCGGCCGAGGTTGCGCAACCCGTCCGGCATCCGGGCCTCAGGCGGGAAACCTCATGGAAGCCATAAGCACGCACCGTCCCGGCGGTGCTGGGTCTTTGCCCGGCGTGCCAAGGCCAGGCAACGGCGGCGCAGCGCGAGCGCTTCACGGCGACCCGGCATGCACGCCGCAAGCCCGCGCGGCATGGCCATACGCCATCGTGTGTATAAGGCGGCAACGCGGCAAAGCGCGTGCGCGGCCGCGCGGTGACCATCTGCCCGCGCGGGATGAATCGCCGGCATGCCGGCATGGCGGAGGCGTCGGCAGCGGAATCGGCCCTGTTCGACCGGCAGCCGTCTAGCAGGACCGGCTTTCCGGCGCTACGGCGGATCATTTCCCGATCGGCATTTTCACACAAGGGCCTGCTTCCGACAATGGGCGGATGCTGTTTTGGCTCTCTTGCCGGAATTCGGAAAAGGGGCAGGGCTGGTTGCGTGTTGCCGGCGCTCCGGTTCCGCTGCCGGCGCTCCGGTTGCGCGGCGTAAGCCTGAGCCTTCGCCCCGGTTCCGGCATGCCTCGGCTTAGTCCGCGTAACGGATGTAAAAGTTTGGTTGTAACCGGTGAAGAAATCGTTTATAATGAAAGAAACAATCCTGCAACTCCTTTGCGACCGACAGGCCGATCGTCCGGATGCACCGCTCGTCATGCACACCCGTGGAAACGGCGTCCAACGCCAACCGATATCCCGGAAACGACGCGCCACGAGAAACGGCGGAAGACCGAAGCGCGCCGCACCGCGCGCAGTACCGCGCGGGCTGCGGGCGGCGACAGGGCGCACAGGCGCGCCAACCGTTCGCCGGGCCTGGGGAAAGTCGGACAGCGCGTTTCTGATCGCTTGCCGGAAACCCGCGGCATTCCGCCGCGGGGCGGAAAGGAGCGAACCCTTTGGAAAACACCTGGCTGAAGCTGGATAACGCCGCCAAGCTGTACCCCGCCAAGGTCCGCGCCGACGATACCTGCGTGTATCGGGTATACGCCAGCCTCAAGGAGGCTGTGCAGCCGGAACTGCTCTACCGCAGCGTGTGCGACCTCAAGCCCCGGTTTCCGACCTTCTATGTGAAGCTGCGCAACGGGTTTTTCTGGAACCATTACGAGCCCAACGAACAGGACCTTATCGTGAGCCGGGAAAACGGGGATATCTGCGCCCTGATGGACGGGCACGGCAACCATGGCTACCTGTTCGCCGTCCGCTACGACCAGCGCCGGATCTCACTGGAAGCCTTCCATGCCCTGGGAGACGGCTATGCGGCGCTCCAGTTCCTCAACGCGCTGGTGTACCGCTACCTGACGCTCGCCGGCCACCGCATCGACCCGATGAATCGCGTGGCGACCGTGGACCAGCGCCCCAGCGCGGCGGAGATGGAGGACAGCTACACAAGGTACTACACCGGCGCGCAAAAACGGGCGGCGGACGCCTGTCTGGCTTACCAGATTCGTGGAACGGCGTTTCTCTCGCCCGCGGAGTGCGGCGTGGTGCACGGCCGGATGGAAACCCCCAGACTGCTGGACGCCGCGCACCGGTATCGCACCACGATCACCAAATACCTGACCGCGCTGCTGGTGCAAAGCATCTGGCTAGCCGGCGCGGAGAACCCCGAAGTCAGGCGGCTTCCCATTTGCATCAACGTACCGGTGGACATGCGAAAACGGCTTCCTTCCCAAACCCTGCGCAATTTTTCACTGTTCTTTACCGCCAGAATAAGCGTGATGGATTCCCTGCTGCCCATGCCGGAAATCATCGCCTGCCTGGACCGGGAATTTGAGACCAACGCCGACATCGAGGCCCTGAGGCGTTTGCTCAACGCGAACGTATCCGTGGAGAAGAACCCGCTGATCACGTGGATGCCGCTGGCCGTCAAGCAGATCATGATCGGCGCGGTCGCCGCGGCCATCAGCAACCGCCACCTGACCAGCAGCCTGAGCAATCTGGGCGAACTGGTTCTGCCGGATGGGATGGCGCCGCTGATCGACCACTACGGCGTCATCCCGCCGCTGGGGACCGACATCCCGGTGATCGCGACCGCGCTGTCCTCCTGCGGCCAGACCGAAATCACCTTCGTGCGCAAAATCATCGAAACGGATGTGGAACGCTTCTTTTTCAAAGGATTGGTGCGCGACGGCGTCGAGGTGACGCTCACGACCAACAGACCGGAATAAGAAACGGAGCGAGCGGCCATGTATCAGTGCAACCAATGCGGCGTTACGGTGAAAACGGCGGCTACGCGCTGCCCGCTCTGCCACGGGTTGCTGGATGGCGGCCCGGCGGGCACAGAGCGGAGCTATCCGACCTGTTCGCCCCGCAAGACGCGCAGGTTCTGGACGGAATTCGGCGTAATCGCGGCGATTATGGGCTTTCACGTCCTGCTGAACCTGTTTGTGAGCCCTCAGGTGCTCTGGAGCATCCCCTTCTGCGCGACGGTGGCCTATTCCTGGCTGCTGGTGGCGCTGGACCGGAAGGGGGTTCTGCGCCACGGGATCACCTGGACGTATCACCTGTTGCCCATTACGGCGTTGCTGATGCTGTATAACCTCTACACCAACGGGGGCGGCCCGGCGCTTTCGTGGTTTCCAACCTATGGGATCGCTTTTTGCATCGCGCTGTCCCTGCTGATCAACTACGGCTGGTTTTTCCTTTCGCGCCGCTCCGCGCTGGATGTGCTGCCCTCCCAGCTGATCATCAGCATCGCGGGGCTGATCCCGGTGCTGCTGGTCGTGCTTCGGGTAATCGCGTTCACCTGGGCCTGCGTGGGCACGGCGGTGTTGAGCGTGGCGACGCTTCTGTTCATCCTCCTTGCGTACCGCACGAAAACCCGAACGATGCTGCAAAGCTACTTCCACGTGCTGTAAGGGTTACGGACGCTGCGCAAGGCGCGCGCCGGTGGCGCCCATGGGAATGCGTCCAGGCGGAAGCCGCGGCCGGCCCGCGCGGCGCGCGCCCGAAGCGCCCGCACGCGGAAACCGCTTTACATTTGGACGCGAAGTGCTATATAATACGTCAAGGTAAACCTGCCCGGGCAGGAATTCACAGGCCATGCGAGCCTTTTTGCTGCACGCACGGGCGGGACGATCCGGCCGCGGCCGCAGGGAGCCGAAGGATCGGGCATTCCGCCTTCCATACGCCGCAACGGCTTCCCCTCATCGCCTAGCGCGCGGCGGCATCGGTGACGACATGCGACGTTTTCACGACCCCCCGCCGTGACGAGCGCGCAAATAGATCGTAACGGGAGAGAAAAGGATGAAAAGATGCTTTGCGGTTCTTCTGAGCCTGGCGATGTGCCTGTCCGTCGCGTTTCCGGCATCGGCGCAGGGTAACGGCGGCTATACCGTGGGCGGCACTGTCACGTTCGGCCATTACGAGCAGGACAACAACCTGGACAACGGCCAGGAGCCGGTGGACTGGATCGTGCTGAAGGTGGAGGGAGACAAGGCGTTCCTCATCAGCCAATACTGCCTGGACGCGCATGCCTATCATGTTGATTTTGTGCCGATGACGTGGGCCAAGTGCACGCTCCGCGTCTGGCTGAACGAGGTTTTCTATAACGTTGCGTTTTCGGCCGAGGAACAGGCGCGGATTCAGGAAGTGACGGTGAGCAACCCCGATAACCCGCACTACGGAACCTACGGCGGCGACGATACCACCGACCGCGTCTACCTGCTGAGCCTGGCGGAAGCGTACGAGTATTTCCCGGATCAGACCGGGCGGCAGGGCGTGCCGACGGCCTACGCGGTCGCGCGGGGCGGCTACCTGAACGAAACGACCGGCAAAACCTGGTGGTGGCTGCGCTCGCCCGGCGTCCGCCGGATCGATGCCTGCGGCGTCCGCGCGGACGGCCGCATCAGCGGCTACGGCAGCCGGGACGTGTATCGTCCCAGCGGCACGATTCGCCCCGTGCTGTGGGTCGCGCTGGGCACCTAATCTTACGGCCGACAGCCCGCCCGGCAGAAGTCCGATCCCGGCCGCCGTCGGGCACCTCTTTTTCTCAGCCGTCGCTTCAACCCGGCCGAAACGGCCGATCACCGTCAGGCTCCGGATGGCCTCAGGGCGTCCGGGGCCTGGCTTTTTAGCACGAGATCCCAAGCGGACAGGGCTCCGCCGATTTGACGGGCATCCCGGCTTGGGTTATAATGGGAGCAGGAGGCCGTACCTCGACAGTAACATGCTATCCTCCCGACCGGCGACCGCGGGACGGCGGCAGCACGGCGTTTTTCGGATGCTCCGGCCATGCTACCGGCGTGAAAACCCGCGCCGGTCGGACGGAACGCCCCGCGCCGGTCCGCGTGGACCCAGAATGGAGATGGTCAGGATGAAACGCCTGTCTTGGTTACTCTGCCTGTTGCTTAGCGTCGGCCTGAGTTTTTCCCCGGGGCTGGCCCAAACCCAGAAGGTGCTTGGCAAACCCGTGGATACAACGGTCACCGCGCTGACGTTTGAAAAGCTGACGCCCCGGGACGCCTACCGAATGGCGGAGGAAATCGCCGCCCTGCCGGACCTGCAAACGGTGACAATCTACCACCCGCATATGAGCGTCCGCCAGCTGATCAAGCTGCGCGGGCTCGCGCCGCAGGTCCATTTTGTGTTCAACATCCGCTGGAACACACGGGAAATCAATACCGACGACGCGTACCTGGATCTGGGCATGCGCCACGGGATCGCCTGCAGCGATCTGATGGAGCTGCTGGAGCTGATGCCCAACGTCAACGAGGTCAGCATGTACGGGATGCATATCCCCATCCGGGATCTGGACCTTCTCATGGCAGCCTACCCGGAGGTGGTCTTTCACAAGCTGGTATCGGTCAGCGACACGTTTTACCGCGACGATATCACGGCGCTGTCCACGCGCCACTCCACCTCCTCCAAACGGGACAACAGCGAGCACTTCGCGCAAAGCCTGGTTTACCTGCCCAATCTGCTGGCGCTGGACCTGGGGCACAACAGTGTTACCGAGCTGGACTTTCTGACGCTGTACCCGACCCTGAAAGTGCTGATTCTGGCGGATAACCGGATAACGGACCTTTCGCGGCTGGCGGAACTCGGCGATCTGGAGTATCTGGAACTGTTTATGAACCATATCGCCGATCTGGCCCCGCTTTCCGGGCTGGCCAAGCTTAAGGACCTCAATCTGGCGCACAACGAGATTGCCGACCTGACGCCGCTGTACTCCCTTACGCAACTGGAACGCCTGTGGATATCGGTCAACCCGGTCACGGCGGAGCAGATCGACGCGCTGCGCGCCGCGCTGCCCGATACCGAAATTGTGACCGGCGAAAACTGGTCCACGGGGGCCGGATGGCGCGAACACCCTCGGTACGATACGGTTCGCACTCTCTTTGACACGGAACAGTATATTCCCTTTACCGAGTAACGGCGGCCTGCGCGGGCGGCCTGCGGCCAACCGGGCGCCGTCCGGCACGGATAACCTCCCCTCCCGGGGCTTACATTGACACAAAACCTCGCTTGTTATATACTTGGAAAGCAAAATTCCTTGGCTTGTCTGCTGTTGCGGTTCTCCGGCGCGTACCCGGAGACGGCCGCCAGCCGCCGGCGCGCCTGAGGCGATTTGCCAGATTCACCGGGAGGGTTGGCACATGCGTGTTACGACCGCTGAGCACAAATTGTTTTTTCGCCGGTTACGGTTGGTTCTGTTATTCCTCCTGCTGCTGTCGCTGATCCTGCTGGCGCCCTCCGCATCGCTGCTGCCGGGCGCGTTCGCGGAAACCGAGACGCTGGTTGCGCCGGCGCCCCTCCCCATCGATGATTCCGCCGGTTATCCGCCAAGCCCGGACGGCTATCTGGCAAACGGCGCCGGGTACAAGGACGCCTCCCTCTCCGTTGAGGTAGCCATGACCCGCGCCTATGATACGGACATCATGCTGGTGACCATCCGGGTGGCCGATCCCTCGCAGATTCGTACCGCCATGGCGTCGCGCTACGGTTCCAACTCGACCGCGTTTGGCGCCACCATCGCCAAGCGCAAGAACGCCGTGCTGGCCATCAACGGGGATTTTTTCGCCATCCACAGCGGCGGCTTTCTGGTGCGGCAGGGGAAGGTATACCGCAATCTGCCCGACGGAAAAACGGATGTGCTGATCATCGACGATCAGGGCGACTTCCACATTTACCCCAAGGCGACACAGGAAGCGCTGGCGATGTTTACGGGCGTGCCGGTGAATACCTTTTGCTTCGGCCCGGCGCTGATCATCGACGGCGTGCGCTGCACGGAGCTGGAGAAGAACGAGGCTGCGCCCGAGAAGCTGGCCCAGCGCATCTGCATCGCGCAGACCGGCCCGCTCACCTACCTGTGCGTGGCGTCCGAGGGGCCGGAGAACAAGGGCTCCAAGGGCCTGACGCTGGAACAGTTTGCGGATTTCATGAACGAACAGGGCTGCATCTGCGCATACAACCTGGACGGCGGCAGTTCCTCCACGGTGATCCTCAACAATCAGAAGATCAACGCGCTGAGCACCGGCAAGATCCGGCAGCTCTCCGATATTCTCTATTTTGCGTCCGCGGTACCCGCGCAATAGGAGATGGCGAACGATGACGGACCCGCTCATCCTGACCACGCTGGGCGCGATGCCCCTAACGGTGTACGGCCTGCTGCTGTTTGCGGCGGCATCGGCCGGGTTGCTGTGGATGCATTTTTCCGCCGCGCACATGGGCTTGCCGGCCGATACGGCCGTGCGCTTCGGGCTCTGGGCCATCCCGCTGGGGCTGATCGGCGGCAGGGCGCTGTTCCTGGCGCTGCGCTGGAGCCTGGTGGTGGATGAGCTGGGCTGGCAGCATATCTTTCGGCTGTGGGACGGGGGTTTCGCGCTGTTTGGCGTGATCCCGGGCTGCCTGCTGGCCGCGCTTTGCTGTGCCGGACGCATGCGCCTCCAGGTCGCCGACGTGCTGGACGCCGCCGCCCCGGGCGCCGCGCTGGCGTTGGCAGTCATGCGGTTTGCGGAATTCTCCACGGCGCAGGGCATTGGCCTGCCTGTGGACGTACCCGCGCTGAGGTGGTTCCCGCTGGCGGTGCAGGATGCCTACGGCGAGTGGCTGATGCCGGTGTTCGTCTGGGAAGGGCTCGCGGCGCTGGGCATCGCCTGGTTGGCCGCGCGGGCGCTCAAGAACCCCCGCAGGCTGCCGCTGGACGCCGCGTCCGCGTGGCTGCTGGGCCTGGGCGTTACGCAGGTGCTGCTGGAAAGCCTGCGCACCGATGATCTGCTCCGGCTGGGGCTGGTGAAGGTTTCGCAACTGGCGGCCATGGCCTGCGTGCTGGCTGTCGCGGGCCGGTGGGCCGTGCTGGCGCGCCGCGGGGGCAGTCCCGCCCGCGGGATCGCCGCCGGCGTTGCCGGGCTGACGGTCGGCGTGGGTATCTGCGTGGCCGTGGAGTTCGCACTGGACAAGACGGCCATCCCCAACGGGCTGCTCTACCTTGTGATGGCGCTGACGCTGGCCGGCATGACGGCGCTGGCCCTGCGGCTGCGTAGCAGGGCGGCGCGTTGCGCAGTGCGGGGATAGTCGATCGCCGGGCGTGGATGCGGAACATCAGGGCGAGCTTGCCCTGACAGCGGGCTTTCCGGCGGTCGAAGAGAGCCCGCGCAGGTGGAACCGGTACGGTTGCACCGGAGGCAAGCGTTTGCCCGGCGATCGCTTCGGAAAATCGATAGCGAAGCGTGACGGGCCAGCCTGATGAACTCGGCGCAAGACCGGGCGGCGTGCGCCGATCCGGCGGATGGGCCGGGGTTTCACAAGCGTTGGGCATGGCAAGGCCCAACCCGACACCGAAACCGACCGGAAACGCTCCAAAGCCTGATGCAGCAATATTTCAGTTTGGGTGAGCGAACAGGTCGAAAATGAAAGGCGACGCGCAGTGCCGCTCGCCTCATCGCCCTTCGGGCTGTTCGCTCGCTTTGAGAAAACGTTTCGGCATAAGGGTTTAAGGCTTCGCCCAAACCCCGCAAGGGTTTCACCCTTGACCCAATTCCGCTGCGGCGAATGCTTCAGCAGCCTGTGCCCGCCGTAATGGCGGGCATTTGCTGATCCGATCGGCGAACATCCCCGTCAGAGAAAAACCGCCTCGACTCGCCCAGCCTCGAGCAAGGGCCCAGCCTGTCCAGCTGCGGCATTCGGCGGCGGGCGCGCATGCAAACCATCCATTTGGGAATTGTCAGGATATGGCATGCGTGATACAATACGGAAAACGGAAAGTAGGAACGGGGTGTGTGCATGAACCGCTTGAACCGGCTGATTCGCGCTTATACGCTCCTGTTGCAGAAACAGGAAATCCAAATGGCGTACCGGGGCATCATGGACTATCTGGGCAAACTTCGTGCCGAGTTCGTCAGGAGATACCCGCAGTGGGAAGTGGGCGGGCTTTATCAGGGGTATATGGATATGTCCTACTTCTCAATCGGCTCGCAAGCCCTGAAAGAACTGGGCCTGAAAATTGCCCTCGTCTACCTGCACGAGAAGGGCTGTTTTGAGGTGTGGCTCTCCGCACGGAACAGGGAGCTTGCCAGGCGGTACGAGGCAGGCTGGCACGTGCTGGAACTCAATGGCATAGCGGTTCACCATGAGCCGGATAACCCGGATGCGATCCTCGAACAAACGTTGGTGGCCGAGCCGGATTTTGAGAAAACGGCCTGGCTGACGGAATGCCTCTGTCAGGGCGTCGCGCAGTTCATGGAGGCGGTCCGCATTCATCTGTCCGCGTGACATCCATTCCGGCGCGGCGTTTTGGACGCGGGCACACGCGACCGGCGTATCCCGTCGCCGTACCGGGGGATACGTTTTTCAAATCATGAACGCCGCCCTCCCGCGGCGCCTTTCTGCCGCGGCTTTGCCGCGAACGCCCGACGCGGCGCCGCTGCCTTTCTGCTTCCGCGCCCCGCCCCGACAGAAACGCGCTCGAGAGCTTTGCTGCATCGGGGAATGGAAATCGTATGAGCAACCGCATTCGCCCGCCACCCGCGTGGATACCGGTTGCCCCTGCCTCGGCGCAAACCTGCGCAACCGACCATGAGCGCGCCCGTTTCCCTGACTGAAACACGGGCGCGCTCACGGTCGGCTGCGCATTTTCATGCGGTTTTCACATCAGGAACGCCTCGCTCTCGCGGCGCTTTGCCGCCGGGGCTACGCCGCGAATGCCAGACGCTAAGCCGCTGCGCCTCTGCTTCCCCGCCCCGTCCCGGCAGACAAGCGCCCGCGAGCTTTGCTGCATTTACGCATTGCAATCGAACAAACCGACGGCTGCGCGCGGATGCGGCGCGCGATCAGGGCCGGACGCGCGGGTTGGGCTTCCGGCTGCGGGCGGCGCTCAGCCGCGCGACCACGTCCTTAAGGATGCTGATGACGCTGGCGCGACTGCTGCCGGCATCCTCCCCCCTGGCCCAGAGCGCGTCGAAATGCCGCTGGAACTCGCGCAGCAGGATGAGCTGATCGGAATGGATCATCACCGGTTCCTGCCCCTGCCAGTTGTTGATGCCCAGGCTCTGGTTGCGTTTCAGGTGCCAGCAGCTGTTCTGGTGCAGGAGGGTCAGATCGTCGAGGATCAGCATGTGAAAGTTGGGAATGTGCTCCAGATAATCGATGTAGCCCATGAGAATCGCCAGGCAGCCCTCCGTATCCAGATCGACATAGCCCCGTTCCATGAAGTACAGCCCCGCCATCCGGCAGGAGCCGCGCTGGGCGATGTCGTTGAGGCGGGACAGGGGCAGGATTTCGCGGTAGACAGCCCCCGCGCTCAGCACGGCGTCCATCCCGCCCTTGAAACGCACGAACTCCGAACTGCGCCACGCGAACTCCTGAGGCGGGTGACCCCTGGTCTGCAAAAAGCGGTCGTAGGCCTGCGGGGTCATGTACATGGGGTTGAGGCTGTCCTTGACGATATCCAGCGCGCCCTGCGTACAGAATTCCAGATAGAGGATTTCCAGAACGTTGCGCGCGTAATGGTCGTCGTACACGGTCAGGATGGGCTGCGCAAAGCGCGCCGTCGCGCTGAAGTTGCTCTCCGTTTCCGCGACGAAGGCGCGGTCCCGCAGGAGCAAGGCGACGGGCGGCGCGCTGAGGCCGACGGTTTCGTTCACCAAAAAGCACAGAACGCTGGGAAGCAGGATATGCAGGGCGCTGGTGACGGTCTGGGTCATGCCGTGGACCACCGAGAGGCGCACATGGCCGGAGATCAGCGCGGCCATGTAGCTGTCCAGCAGGCGGGCCATAGCCTGCGTATCCCCGGAGACGCAGATCACCAGATTCACGCGCAGGCCGCGCGCTAAGATCATCTCGTTGATCAGCCCGGCAAACCCTTCGTCCGTAGCGGTGGTCAGCCGGTCGTTGGAGAGGAATAGCTGGATGGTCGCGTCCTCGGGCAAGGCGGCAAGCGCAGGCCGGAGGGCGAGCAGAATTTCGAGGATGCCGATGCGCACGTCCCCGTCGGCGTGCGCGGCATTGCGGAGGGCCTGCGCCGGCTTTGGCGGGGCTTCCCCCGCGATGTCTCCGGGAAAGGAAGCGCCCAGATTGCGCCGCAGCCTGTTGCCGTCCGTCGCCAGCCACATGATCAGGTTTTGCCGGAAACGGTAGACGGTGGAAAGGTCCGTGGGGAGCCCGGCCTCCTGAAAGCGCGCCTTGAGCCAGTCCATATCCTTCCCATGCCGGCTCTGGGCCAGGATGAAATCGGCCAGCGCGTCCATCTGCGGGCTCGCGGCCAACAGCCTCCGCTGGCCGGTGATGATCCGGCTGAGGCTCGAAGGCTCGATGCCGGTTGCCCGGGATACCGCGAGGTTGGTCAGTCCGAAATACTCCAGCACGGCTTTCAGGCTGCCGTTTGGCTCGCGCATAGGATTTCCTCACCTTCATCGAAGTATGCCCGGGGCGTTTGGCGGCGCCGCCGCCGTTCGTGACGGCCGCGTGTTTCCATGCGAACCGCCGGTTGGCAGGCGCCGATGCCTGGGAAAGGGGCCGCGCCGGCGCGGAGGTCCCTTCCGGGCAGCCTGCGCACCGCCGCCGATGGGCGTTCCTCCGTTGCCTTCGTGGAGGGGGGTTTCAGAATCGTCGCCGTGCGCCTGCCGGGGGAAGCCCTCCGGTTTGCCGACTCAACCACCAAGTATTCGCTGAGAGCCTCCCGCTCCCCCCACGGCAAACCGCGGAGAGGAGCGGGAGAAACACGTCGGCCCGTGGACGGCTGCCGGACGGGCGGGGGTATCAGCGCAGGTCTTCCTCGTCCGCGCCGTAGATGGGCATGTTGCCGTTTTCAACCACCTTGAGCGTCACGGTGTGGTAGTAGTTGCTGTTGTACACCTCAAACAGGCCGGTCTTGGTAAACTCGGTGTTTTCTCCGAAGAGCTTCTCCTCGCCGTACCATACCGAACCGCTCGCCATCACGAAGTAGTAATTGCCCTTGGGCAGGCGCAGCGTGCAGGTGGTGCCGGGCCGCACGAAGCCGGAGACCGCGATCTCGTCGGTGTCGTAGTCGCGCAGCTGCACGTAGTAGGCGGCGGAGTCCTTCGGGGCCTTGATGCGCACCTGGGTACCGCGCGTGGAACCGCTCATCCAGCCGGCTTTGGGGAAGGACTGCGCGGCCTCGTCGGGCAGGTCCTCGGTATCGGACTTCAGGGTGTCCAGCTCGTCGGCGTAGGGGTAAGCGCCGAGCATGTCCGAATAGGCACTGTCGTAAATCGGGGAACCGTCCACGTTCAGGGTAACGGTAGTGGCCTGCTTGCCCTTCTTTTTCATGGCGATGACGTTATCGGCCAGCGCCCACCTGAACTCGCTTTCCACATGGTTGTTGTCCCAGCGGTGGTCGTAGTCCAGGAACATCAGAGCCCGGAGGGCGTCGGCGCGGGCTTCCGCCAGCAGGACGCTCATATCCACGCTGGTGCACTTGAGCTTGAGGGCGAACGGGCCGCCGGTGACGTCCAGCGTCCGCTTCACCTGCCCGTAGAAGAACGGCACCCACTGCAGCGCGTCGTCCTCGGAAAACAGGCTGCTGTGGTCGGTCAGCCAGCCCACGTATTCCGTGGTGATGGCGTACAGCATGTCGGCATTCTTGATCCCGCTGGCAAAATTGGTGAAGAAGAGCTCGTCGGCAAAAGCGCTGAGCACCCGCTTGTCCTTAAAGGCTTTCAGGGACGCGGCGGCGGCTTTTTTCACGGCGCTTTGCAGCGCCTTGACGCTTTTATCGGTGAACGCGCCGTCCTTGAGGGTCAGGGAAACCGAGAGGTTGTAGGCCCTGGTGTTTTCCAGCAGCCGGGCCAGGTAGCCGTCCCGGTTGTCGTCCTGGTACTTCCCAAGCGCCTTGAGCCCCGGGTCGAAGGAGCGCAGCAGGAAGGTGTAGACGCCTTCCGCGGCCGGGTCCGCCTGCACGTTCTTCACGCCGGCGCGGTAGATGGCCAGTTGCCACTCGTCTTTCACGCCCTGCGCGCAGCGGCTCAGCACATCCGCGATGCTCCGTTCCGTATCGTCGGCGGCTTCGCTCACCGCGGCCGACGGTACGGGCGTCGCCGTCGGCTGGACGGTCGCCTCGGCTACGGCAGGTTCGCTCTCGCCCGAGGTGACCGCGTCCAGCAGTTTCTCGGGGTCCTTCTCATTCTTGGAGAGCGCCGTCAGGGGGAAGGTCGTCACGTACGCCTTGGTCGTCGGGTCTACCAGCGCGAAATCCTCGGAGTCCGCGTAGCTTTTGTCGTTCAGCTTGCCAAAGCAGACCAGATCGGGCACGTTTTTCGTGTCGAAATAGAAGATCAGGTGCATGGGCGTGGACATGGTGGCCGTGATGCCCTCGTTATACAGGAAGCCGTCCTTCGTGCTGATGATGCCGCACCCAAACGGCATGACCAGCTGCTTGTTCGAAACGAAGTCCAGCAGTTCGTGGTCGTAGAGAATCACATCCACGCCCATCTGCTTTTCTTCGCTGTCATACGCTACGCTGTCCAGGGCCAGCTCATACGCGGCGCCGCCCACAGTCAGGGTAAACGTGTTCTCGGCCCGCTCCGCGAGGGGCTCGGACGTTGCTTCCGCTTCGGCCTGCGAATCGGCGTCGGGCGTGGGCGAGGGTTCGGCGGCCGGCTCCTCGGCGGCGGCCGGCCCGTTTTCCGCACTCTGCGCCGTATCACCCGCCAGGCCGGAGAGCGGAATCTTCACTTCCCCGTTGTCGGCCTCGATGGAGAAATCGCAATCGCTAAGCACCACCCCGTCGGACAGGCCGAAGTACAGCTCGTAGGGATTGCCGATGTTATCGCTGTTGCAGTAGGGGACGACCGCGTCGCCGTTGGGCTGGATCACCTTGGCGCCGCTGTAGAGCATGCCGTTGGCGTCCTCCGCCACCGTGCCGCTTTCGGCGTAGGTGAAGGTGACCAGATGCCCTTCCTTGCCGTCCATCCTATTGGGCGGCACAAAGGAAGGCTCGTCCTCAATCGAGGCGATGGTATAGCGGATCCCCCCCAGGGTAAAGGAAGCGTCGCCGGCGGCGGCATCCGCCGTCCCGGTGTCCTCCGGTGCAGCGTCGCCCCCGGACGCCTGCTCCTCGCCGGTGCTCCGGGGAGCCTTGTCCAGCGGCACCAGGATGGTTTCGCCCTTCACACCGGTGGGGACCAGCAGCTTCGCGCCGCTCAGGGCCTCCGCCTGCTTGCCCTGGAGGAAGTACAGCATTTCAAAGGCGGTCTGTTCGGGATTGGTGGAGAACATGCCGCTGGATGCGTCAAACCCGACGCCGCGGACGCGCCAGGAATACGGCTCGAACTCGTCGCCGTCCCCGGCGCGGAAACGGATTTCCTCGCAACTGGCTTGGATATCGTCCGTCTGGATCGTGCCGGACAGGGGAACCAGCTGCACCATCACCATGACGCCGTCGTCGGGCGCATCCTGGACGCCGACGGTGTCCGGGTCGGTTGAGACGAGCGCCACATCCAGCGTGTAGGTTAACCAGGGGAAGATGGTGCCGGTTTCCGCCAGCGCGCCGACGCACAGGCATAGCGAGAGCAGGAACGCGGCGGTGAAGAGCAGCCATTTTGTGCCGTTGCGGTTTGGTTTCATGATGGGTACACCTTCCTTTTTCTATGGTCGAGGGGATCTCCGGCGTATCCAGCGCGCGGTACGGGGCGCTCGGGATGGCCGGACAGCCGGGAGGGAAGGAGAGGGAAACCGTGACGAGAGAAGGGACTGCGAAGCATTGCGATAGCATTGCTACTTTGTCATTGCTATTACTGTAGCAGATTGTTGTCAGAAATAGGTGGGCTGAAAGCACACTTTCCAGCTTTTTTTTGGACGGGCGGGGCCGAGCGCGCCATTCGGGCTTTGGCAGGGCTCTGTCCAACATCGTCGGCCCGCCGCTGCAAGGAGCGTTGCGTTACGAACAGGCGGATGCGCGCGTTGCCGCCAAAGCGCTGACGTCGCATTCCAATAGCCGTGCTGCCGCTGCCAACCTTCGGCGCTGATGACGTCGTCGGCCATGGGCGCGTCGGTTGCCCGGCGGAACGTTATGGCGCCGCCGAACCGGGGGAAAGGCAGAACGGCCCGACGCCGCCGCACAAGCGAAGCAGGCGAAACGTCCTGATCACGTGAAACCGCCGAGATCGACAGCCGCCCGACCGCGCCCTGCCGTCGGCCGGGCGAGGCAACCCGCTGCGGCCGTGATAAACGCAACAGGCCATAGCGCCCGACCGCGCCCTGCCGGCGGCCGGGTGAAACAGCCCGGTACTGCCGTGACAGGCTGAGCCGGCGGAGGCGTCCGCTACCGCCAAATCGGCCGAAGGAAAGGCTTTCGGAGCGCGCCGGCTTTCCGGGCGGCCAGACCGTTTCGTGTCGAAAATCAAGGAGAGGATTTTTCGAAAAACATCTTGACAGACGAGATGGGATATTGTATATTGTATCCAATAAGTCAACTTCATAACGAAAGGGGTATCCAACCATGAAACAATCCCTACGTAAAACGCTTGCCATCGCGCTCGCTCTGGTCATGGTTCTCTCCGTTACGTCCTTTGCCAGCGCCGCCGATAAGCAGCAGATCACCGTGCGCATCGGCTCCGGCCACTCGACGTCCAACCCCTGGGTTCAGGCGCTGGAAGATTTCTTTGTCAAGAACGTGTCCGACCGCGTCGAGGCGGAAACCAACTATACCATCAACTGGGTTAAGTCTTACGGCGGCTCCACCATCACGCTGCGCAACGAGCTGGAAGGCGTGCAGATGGGCCTTGTGGATATCGGCTGCATCATTCTGGTGTTTGAAGCTTCCCGCCTGCCGCTGCAGACCATGGTGTACTCCATGCCCTTCTCCTGCTCCGATCCGCTGATCGTGGCGAAGGTGTACCGCCAGATGGAAACCGAGTTCCCGGAACTGGCGACCGACTATGAAACCAAGTACAACCAGAAGCTGCTGGGCATGGGCGTTTCCGACCAGTACGGCCTGTACAGCACCAAGCCCATCACCAGCCTGACCGACATGGCCGGCATGAAGATCGGCGCGGCCGGCGTCAACCTGACCTGGATCGAGGGCTCCGGCGCCATCGGCGTGCAGACCAGCCTCAACGACACCTACCAGAACCTGCAGACTAGCGTGTGCGGCGCGACGATTCAGCCCACCCACTCCTGCCTGAACCTCAAGGTGTACGAAGTGGCCCCCTACTACCTGGACGCGAACCTGAACGTGGTGCCCTTCAACGCCGTTACCGCCAACACCGATTCCTGGAACAGCTGGCCCGAAGAAGTCAAGACCATCATGACCGAAGTGGGCAGCCAGTATCTGGATTATGAGAGCCAGTACATCAGCACCGTGCACGCGCAGGACCTCGAGTTCATGAAGGCCAACAACGTGCAGGTGGATACCCTGAGCCGCGAGGCGCAGGTTGCCTGGGCCGCCAGCCTCAACGACATCGTCGCCAGCCAGATCAAGCTCCTCAACGACGCCGGCTATCGCGGCAACGAGATTGTCGCCCGGTACTATGAACTGCTCAAGGAAAACGGCGTGGAGCCTGTGCGCGACTGGAACATGAACTGATCCCCCGATTGGCCCCCGCACGGGGCGCCCGACGACATGCCTGTACCTTGGAGCCGGCGCCCCGTGATTCCCTCCCATCGTGCCCCATCCTATCCCATCCCGTTCCGGGAAACGCCGCGGTGACGGTTGTCGCCTGTGCGATGACCGTCGCCGCAGCGCTGTTCGGTCGGCAGCGTTTTGCGAACGAACCTCCGCTGTGAACGCATCCTCGCTAAGCCTGCAGAAAGAAGGGCAGAAATGACGGCTTTCATTAAAATAGATCGCCTGTTTTCCAAATTTCTGGAATTTCTCAACAGCATCGCCGCGCTGATCGTAGCCGCGATCATGCTGATCATTACGGCCGATGTTGTGGCCAGAACGGTCTTCAGCAGTCCGTTCCAGGGTGTGTCCGAAGTGGTTGCCAACAGCATCATCATCCTGTGTTTTCTGGAGATTTCCTACGCGCTGATGAAGGGCTCGCTTGTTCGCACGTCGCTTGTGTACGACAAGGTTCCCGTCCGCGTGAAGTGCGTGATCGATTTTCTGGCGGCGGTGCTTGGCATCGTGGTGTTTGTGCTGCTGATCAAGGGCAGCTGGCCCAATTTCCTGAGCGCCTGGGCCATCAACGATTCGGAGGTCGCCGGCAGCGTGCGCATCCCGACGACGCCGGGCCGCTTCTCCGTGATCTTCGGCTCCGCCGTGATGGTCATCGAGTTTGTGTTCATCGCGATCAAGAGCCTGATCCGCCTCAAGCATCCCGATATGTTCGCCAAGGACTTTCACGTTGAAGAAAATTCGGAAGGAGCTGGCACATGAGTCCGCTTGAAATCGCTCTGATCACCCTGGGCTTGCTGCTGCTGCTGCTCTTCAGCGGCGTCCATCTGGTGACCACCCTGATGACGACCAGCCTGGTCGGCGTATTCCTGGTTACCGGGCGGATGACCACCGCCATCAACGTGCTTTCGATGTCGGCGTGGGGTTCCATCCGGGACTACATGTTCGGCGTGATCCCCCTGTTTATGCTCATGGGGCTCTTTGCCAACCTTTCGGGCGCCAGCAAGGAGCTGTACGATTCCGCCAACCTGATGCTCAAAAAGGTGCGCGGCGGCGTGGGCATGGCTACCGTCGTCGCCAATGCCATTTTCGCGGCCATCACCGGCGTTTCCATCGCTTCCTCCGCGATATTTACCAAGATCGCGCTGCCCCAGATGCTGCGCCTCGGCTACAACCGCAAGGTGTCGGTGGGCTGCATCGCGGGCTCCGCGGTGCTGGGCATGCTGATCCCGCCCAGCCTCCTGATGATCGTGTACGGCTCCCAGGCGGACGTTTCCATCGGCAAGCTGTTCCTGGGCGGCGTGCTCCCCGGCATCGTGCTGTCCCTGGCGTTTTGCGTGACCATCGCGCTTACCGCGATCGTGAAGCCCAAGTACATCCCCAAGCCCGAACCCCTCACCGAGGATGAAAAGAAGAACTTCTGGAAAATCGTGCTGCGCCCCTGGGCGATGCTGATCCTGATCTTCGTATCGCTGGGCGGCATCTGGATGGGCATCTTTACCCCGACGGAAGCGGGCGGTGTGGGCGCGTTCGGCGCATTCCTGATCGTGATTCTCAAGGGCAAGTTCAACTGGAAAACCATGAAGGACACGCTCCTGTCCGCGGTTTCCACCTCGGGTGCCGTGCTGATCCTGCTGATCGCGGCCTCCTGCTATTCCAAGACCCTGTCCATGGCGGGCGTGGTCAACATGTTCAGCAGCGCGATCCTCGGCCTGAGCCTGCCGCCGGTCGTCATCATCCTGCTGTTCATGGTGGTGCTGCTGCTCCTGGGCTGCATTCTGGATTCGACCTCCATCCTGCTTCTGACCATTCCGCTGATGGTGCCGATTGTCAAGAGCTTCGGCATGGATCCGGTCTGGTTTGGCATCGTGATGATCGTGGCCGTGGAATGCGGGCTGCTGACCCCGCCGTTTGGCATGAACGTGTTTACCGTGAAGGCGGCCATCGTGGACATGCCGGAAGCCAGGGGCATTCGGGTGGAAGAGATCTTCTCCGGATCGTTCCCGTACTTTCTGACGATGATCTTCGTTCTGCTGCTGATGATTTTCGTACCCCAAATTGTATTATAGAAGCAAGAGGAGGCCACCCCTATGTACCGGATTCCCAAGGACAAAGTCGCCATCGTTCTGATCGAGCCCCAGAATGACTTCCTCACGGAAGGCGGCACCATGTATGCTCACATCAAGGAACAGCTGGCGGAGCGCCATGTGATCCAGAACCTCCAGAACCTGCTGGACGGCGCTCGCGGCAAGGTGGCCAAGATCTTCTACGTGCCCTTCCACTCCTTTGAGGAAGGCTTCCCGGAACTGAAAAAAGGCGGCCCGGGCTACGAAGGCCTGCGCGGCATCGAAATCGATATGGAAGCCGACTGGGGCACCGGCGCCTGGCTGCGAGGCACCCCCGGCCCGGAAATCATTGACGAGCTCACCCCGCAAAAGGGCGATATCATCGTCGAAGGCAAGAAAACGCTGGATGCGTTCCACTCCACGGCGCTGGACTACCTGCTGCGCGCCAACGAGATCGAGTATGTGGCCTTCACCGGCTTCCACACCGACTGGTGCGTGGAATCCAGCGCCCGTTCCGCCTACGACAAGGGCTACCGCGTGATCGTCATCGGCGACTGCACCGCGACCGATACGCAGGAGGAACAGGATTTCTGCGAGAAGTGGATCTTCCCCAAAATCGGCAAGCTCATGAACTATCAGGAGTTCCTCGCGGCGTTGGAGTAAACCATAGCAGCATAACGTTGAACGGAGGGGCTTGCATGAATCAATTCATCAGCCCCTCCTTTCAGCGGAAGGAGGATATATGTCACTGACGATCCGACCCATCAACACCGGTT
Organism: Clostridiales bacterium; assembly: GCA_012517815.1. GTDB lineage: Bacteria > Bacillota > Clostridia > Christensenellales > Aristaeellaceae > CAXXOK01. Next base: position 52,501 of record JAAYUF010000051.1, on the reverse strand, counting down.
TTGTGACCACGATTCCCAAGCAGTATCTGTACCATCACACCACGGTGGCGGCCCTCAGGCACATCCCGGACGAGCGCATCGACATGCCCTGCTTCGCGTTCCTCATCGAAGGCGGCGAAACCCCGATGTTGGTGGATACCGGCATGGCCTGGACGGAACGCGCCAACGCCTATCACCACCCCGGCTCCTGCCAGCCGGAGGGCATGTCCATCATCGAGCAGCTGGCCAAACTGGGCTACAAGCCGGAGGACATCGGCATCATCGTTTTCACCCACATGCACTGGGATCACATCTACTACCTGGAGAAATTCACAAACGCGAAATGCTACGTGCATGAGAAGGAATACGCGTTTGCCATGGACCCGATTCCGCTGTACTACAAATCGTACGAGAATCCCGCGCTGGGCATCGAACGGCCTTTTGAGCACATCTCCTTTACCCTGACCAGCGGCGAGATGGAAATCGTGCCGGGGATGCGCGTGTTTGAAACCTTCGGGCATTCGCCGGGGCACCAGTGCGTGGAAGTGGATACCAACGACGGAAGCTATATCATCTGCGGGGACGCGATTTTCATCCTGGACAACATCAGGGAAATCCCCGAGCTTCATTACAACATCACCCCTCCCGGGCGATACGCGGATATCGTCGCCACGTGGAAGAGCATCGAGCGGATCAAAGCGCGGGCAAAGGACGAGAGCTTCCTGCTGCCCTGCCACGAAAGCAAACTGGTGGAGCGTGTCCAGAAAACGCCGGTCCTGGGCAAGTAAGGGGGATTGGGCGTGAAAAGCATAGCCATCGTCGCGTGCTGCGATACGAAATACCATGAAATCCGCTACATGGCCGACTTCATCCGCAACGCCGGCCATCGGCCGCTGGTGGTGGATATCAGCACCGGCCCCAACGTCGCGTTCACGGCCGATATCACCCGCGAGGAAGTGCTGCGCGAGGGCGGCTGGGAGTGGGCGGACGTCCACCGGCTGCCCAAATCCGAAGCGATCGCGGCGATGTCCGCCTCGGTGACCAGGGTGGTCGGCCGGTTGCAAAAGGAGAAAATCGTCGACGCGGCGCTGGGCATGGGCGGTTTGCAAAACACAGTGGTAAGCTCCGCCGCCTTTCGCAGGTTGCCCATCGGCTTTCCCAAGCTGATCGTATCCACCATCGCGAGCGGCTACCGTCATTTTGAGACGGTCGTCGGCGACCGGGATATCACGGTGGTGCCCTCCGTGGTGGACTTCACGGGGATCAATCCGCTGTCGGAGTCCATCCTTGGCAACGCGGCCGCGGCCATCATCGGCATGGCGGAGCGCGGCAACGGGGAAATCAACACCGCGGGGCGAAACCTGATCGCCGCGACGCTGATGGGCATCACCAACGATACCGTCATGCGCGCGATGGACGCGCTGCGCGCGCTGGGCAAAGAGACGATCAGCTTCCATTCCACCGGCATGGGCGGCCGCGTGATGGAGGAAATGATCCGCGACGGCCATATCCGGGCGGTCATGGACCTGACCCTGCACGAAATGACGGCCGAATACTTCGGCGGTTACGGGTACAGCAAGGGCGCGGACAACCGGCTGACGGCGGCGGCGGAGATGGGCGTCCCCATGCTGGTGTGCCCCGGCGGGATCGACTTTGCCTGCCTGCGCAAGGATGAGCTGTTTGACGACGAGGAAGCCCGCGGCTATGTGTGGCATAACGCGGACCTGACCCACACCCGGCTGTATGAGAAGGAGATTCTCGACATCACCGGTACCATCATCCGGCGCGTGAACGCGTCCCGGGGGCCCGTCACGGTGCTCCTGCCGCTGGGAGGGCTGCGCACGCTGTGCCAGGAGGGCGAGCCGTTCCATAAGCCGGAGACGATCCGCAGGATGGACGCGATGTTCCGGCAGGGGCTGAAAAAGGAAATCCGCTATGTGAGCAGCCCGTACGCGTTTATCGACACGGCCTTCGCCGACCTGATCGTGCAGGAAACCCTGAAATTGCTGGAGGGCGTATGAAATTGCTGGAACAGTACCGCGGGCTTGCGGAAGCGCTCCTGTGGGAGGCGCACAAATTCTACACGCTCCAATACCAGCGGAGCGACGGCGGCAACCTGAGCGTCCGCATCCCGGGAACGGCGTATATGATCGTCAAGGGCAGCAACGTGGACTTCGGCAGCCTGAGCCTGGACACGCTGGTGATCGCCGATTTCGCGGGGCAGCGCGTGGAGGGAAACGGAAAGCCGTCCAAGGAAAGCCTGTTGCACGGGGCGATCTACCGCGAATTTGCGCAGATCGGCGCCATCATGCACTGTCACTCGCCGTGGGCGACCGCCTGGGCGGCCCGGCACGAGGAGCTGCTCATGGCCACGCATCATGCGGGGATCAAGCTGGGGGGCCTTTGCCCCGTGTTTGACACGCACAGCTATGTTGTGCCGGAAGAACATTTCGCGGGCATCTTGGACATCCTGCGGCAACACCCGCAGATGAAATCCTTCCTGCTGCGCGGGCACGGCCAGGTGGCGTTGGGCGCGGACATGCGCGACGCCGCCCTGACGGCCGAACTGGTGGAAGAAACCGCCATGATCGCGCAGCTCTCCGGGCTGAGCGGGTAAGCGGCGCGCCGGTTCAGTAACCCAACGGGGAGAACCGGCCTGCGCCGGTTCTCCCCGTTGGGTTTTCGCCAAAAGGATCAGCCCGCCGCGCGCTTTCAGGTGTCGTGAAACAGCGGGTTCATGGAAACGACATGCACCACGTCGCGCAGGTGGCTTTCGATGCTTTGGGACAGGCGCGCGCGATCCTTCCGGGCAAAGCAGTCGATGATCTGCTTGTGCTGCTTGTAGGTTTCCTCCACGTAGCGGGGCACGGTGTAGTAGAGCGCCTTGTAGGGGTTGCTTTTATCCCATACGCTGTCCAGAAACGGCTTGATGTAGTGCAGGTTGTTGGAGCAGCACGCGATCATGTGGAACTCGCTGTCGCAGGCCATGCATGCGTGCACATCGTTGCGGTTGCTGAGGATGCGGTCGTTGAGCACCTCCATGGCGTGAAGCTGGTCTTTGGACATTGTGTCCAATGAATGCTCGCAAGCGTAGTTCTCCATCAGGATGCGGATATCGTACAGCTCGTGCAGCTCGCTTTCCGAGAGCTCAAACACAACCGCGCCGTGAAACGGCTTGCTGACGACCAGCCCCTCGGCGCTCAGGCGTTGCAGCGCGTCGCGGATCGGCGTGCGGCTCACCTGCAATTCCTCCGTCAGCTGTTCCTGCACGATGCGTTGGCCCCGGCGAAGATCCCCGCGGATGATGGCATCCTTTAAATGACGGTACACCTTGTCGGATACCGTTTCGGTCACGATGGGGGATTCCCTTTTCGGTCTGTTGGTATTATCGTACATGCGCTTGCCTTTCTTTCCGTGCGATTGGATTACGGATACAGTATACCAGAGATGGGGAAAAAGGGAAAGCCTCACGCATGATTTTGGTTATTCATTTGACGCGTTGCCGGCAAGCGCCGCGGGGCGTGGGGGCGGAGGCGCAAACGGCGGGCGGGGGCGCGGCTCTTTGGCGGCAGGCGGCATCTTTGCACCTTCCGTATGCAAGGCATTTCATGCAGGCGTCAAAGCGCGCGCACGATGCTTTGCGGCGGCGAGAAGCGGAAACGAAGGCGCTGCGGGGCTGCGTCCGGCGTTGACGACAACGCCGCGGCGTCAAATCGCCGCCAGAGGGTGGCGCTCATGATTTGAAACCATATTACTCCGGCGGCGGCGTATCCCGCGCCTGAGCCGCCGTCAACCATGAAAGGAAACGGACATGAAAAAGGTTCTTCTGGCGCCTGATTCGTTCAAGGGAACGTTATCCGCCCTTACGGTGTGCAACGTGATGCAATCCGCGATCCACGCGGAAGACCCGACCATCCGGGTTGTGCGTATGCCGATCGCGGACGGCGGGGAGGGCACGGTGGACGCGATCGTGCTGGCAACCGGCGGGCAGCGGAAACCCGTCCGGGTGCACGGCCCGCGCGGGGAAATGCTGGACGCCGCCTACGGATGGCTGCCCGACGGCAGCGCCGTGGTGGAAACCGCCATGGCGGCCGGGCTGCCGCTGATGGGGGCTCAGCCGGATGTGATGAACGCCGGGACCTTCGGCGTTGGAGAGCTGATCGGCGAGGCGGTTCGCAGCGGCGCAAGGCGCGTCTACTTGGGCTTGGGCGGCAGCGCCACCAACGACGGCGGGTGCGGCGCGGCGGCGGCGCTGGGCGTGCGTTTCATCAACCGGGACGGCCTGGCGTTTGTCCCCGTCGGGCGTACCCTGCGCGAGATTGAGCGCATCAACCTTAGCGACTCCCTCCTCAGGCGGGAATCCGTTCAGTTGCAGGTGATGTGCGACGTGACCAACCCGCTGTGCGGCGAGCTTGGCGCGGCGGCCGTCTACGCCCCCCAGAAAGGCGCGGACGAGGCGATGGTCCGGGTTCTGGACGAGGGCCTGTCCCATCTGGCGGACGTTATCCAGCGCGATTTGGGCGCGGATATCCGCAACGTTCCCGGCAGCGGGGCCGCCGGCGGGATGGGCGCGGGCGCCGTTGCGCTGCTGGGCGGCACGCTGGCCAGCGGCATTCAAACCGTGCTGGAGGTGGCAGGCTTCCGGCGGCAGGTGGCCGATGCCTCGCTGGTGCTGACCGGCGAAGGCCGCATGGACGCCCAGAGCGCGTACGGCAAGGTGATCAGCGGCATCCTGCGGGAGACGCGCGCGCACGCCGTGCCTGTGATCGCAGTGTGCGGGGGCATTCAGGGGAATGTCGACGCGCTGTACGAGCAGGGGCTTACCGCGGCCTTCAGCATCAATCGCCTTCCGATGGCGTTTGAGGAAGCCAGACAGCTTTCGGACGTCAATCTCTACGAAACCGTCCGCAACGTGATTCGCACCTTCTTTCGGTGAATCCGCAGGCCCGCGCCGGCGGGTAACGCGCAGCGGCCGCCTCCTTGCGGCCCGCCGCGCCCTGCCGCCCGCTTCGGACGCGCGGGACGAGCTCGCCGGCGCCCCGGCGCATTGGGCCGAAATACGCGCCCTCAGGCGAAACGGGCCAGCAGCGCTTCCACCTCGGGAAGCGAAACCGGCTTGTCGATCATGGGCGTGCCGTCGTACAGCCCGGGGCGCTGCTGGTGATAGGTGGGCCGCTCCACCTGATAGAAGATGCCGATGGGAATCTTCGGACCGTATTCGAGGCTCCTGAGCAGGGCCGTTTCCAGATGGGCCGCGTCGTAATCCGCCTCCAGTGCGTAGGTATGTTCCTTGTAGTAGGCGAAGGTGTTCACTTTGTTAAAGCTCACGCAGGGCTGCAGGATATCCACCAGCGCGTACCCATTGTGCAGGATGGCGGCTTTCATGACCCCGGCCATGTGCTCCCGGTTGCCGCTGATTGTGCGGGCCACAAAGGTTGCGCCCGCCGCCAGTGCGACCAGCAGCGGATTGAACGGTTTGCCGAGGTTGCACGCGCCGCCCCGGCCCTGCCCGCAGGGATCGGAGGTGGGCGACGTCTGGCCCTTGGTGAGCCCGTAGATCTGGTTGTCGTGCGCGAAATGCGTGATGTCCACATTGCGGCGGATGTTGTGCAGGAAGTGGTTGCCGCCTTCGCCGTAGGAATCTCCGTCCCCGGTGTCGACAATCACGGTCAGCGCCTCGTTGGCCATCTTGGCCGCGACGGCCGCGGGCAGGGCGCGCCCGTGCAGGCCCGAATACCCGTTGGCGTCGATATACTGGTTCAGCTTGGCGGCTTGCCCGATGCCGCCCACCAACAGCACCCGTTCCGGCGTCAGCCGCAATTCTCCCAGCACCGCGGCCAATGTGACGGCGATGTCAAAATTCCCGCAGCCCGGGCACCACGCGCTCTGGTCGCTGTGAAATGCAAAGTCCGTCATACCGGCACCTCCCTGCCAATCCCGAACGCTTCCAGCCCCGAGACGATCTCATCCACCGACAGTTGCCGGCCGCTGTACTTAAGCAGGCTGTCCGTGCAGCCCAGGCCGGTTTCCATGCGGATGAGCTTCGCCAACTGGGCGGTCGCGTTCTGTTCCACGCTGTAGACTGCGTCGGCCTGCTGCCAGAAGGCTTCGAGGCGTTTGCGGGGGAGCGGATACACGTCGCCAAACAAGAGCGCGCCGACCGACAGCCCGTGGCTGTTGAGGATGGACACGGCCTCGGTGATTGCGGCGGAGGTCGAGCCAAACCCGACCAGCAGCACCCTGGGCCTGGTCACGCCGGTATACTCGGGCTCATAAAGCTCGGCTTTGAGCCCCTCCAGCTTGCGGGCACGCTTGTCGACCATCTGGACGCGCACCTGCGCGCTTTCGGTGATCGTGCCTTCCTCCGCGTGTTCGTCGCTGTCCGCGCGCACCAGCCCGTCGCTCTTGCCCGGAACGCGCAGGGGCGATATGCCGCTGTCGGTCAGCGCGTAGCGGCGGTACACGCCCGGCGGATCGGCCTCACGCGGAAGCGGGGCGACGCTGTGCGCGGCCTTTTCCACATCCGGCGGCGCAATGGTCGCTGCGGAATCGGCCAGATATTCATCGCTTAACAGCAGCACCGGCATCTGGTACTTCCACGCAAGCTGGAAGGCGCGCGCCGTCTGGTAGAACGCGTCGGCATGATCCCGAACGGCAATGACTATCCGGGGGAACTCGCCCTGCGAGGCAAAACAGGCAAACAGCAAATCGCTTTGCTCGGTACGGGTCGGCAAGCCCGTGGCCGGGCCGGGGCGCTGTACGTCGGCAATCACGATGGGCAGTTCGGCGATGCCCGCTAGCCCGAGGCCTTCGACCATCAGCGAAAAACCGCCGCCGCTGGTGCCGACCATCGCGCGCGCGCCCGCGTAGGATGCGCCCAACGCCATGTTGATCGCCGCGATTTCGTCCTCCGCCTGCTCCACCATCAGGCGCAGGGGTTCGCTTTGCGCCGTAAAGAACGTCAGCAACGAAGTGGCGGGGGACATCGGGTAGGCGCTGTAGAACCGCAGGCCCCCCGCCAGCGCGCCCATGGCCATGGCTTCCGCGCCGGTCATCAGCAGCCGTCCGCTCGCCGTGGGAGGCGGCAGACGGCGCATTTCAGCGGAGCTTTCATAACCCTTGTGCAGCGCCGTGAGGTTCATCTCCAGGATGCCCGGAGCCAGCGTTTCCCGCAGCGCCGCCTCGGCGTTTGCCAGCGGCAGGCTCATCAGCTTGAGCAACGCGCCAACGCAAACCACGCCTACGGTGCGCGCGTTGCCGGATTCCTTCGCCAGGCTGCGGATGGGGATCGGCAGCAGGCGAGCGTCCGAAAGGCCCAGGCCCGGATCGCACAGCAGCAGCCCGTCGGCTTTCAGCCGGCTTTGATGCTCGGCATACGTGCGCTCGTCGTAGGCAACCAGTATGTCCAGCGCATCCACATGCGCCGCGACCGGCTCGGAGCCGAAGCGGATCTGCGCGAAATTATGCCCTCCGCGGATGCGGGACATGAAATCGCGCATGGAAAACACGAAATACCCGGAACGTTGCAGTGCCTTTTCCAGAATGCCGGCCATGGTCTCGATGCCTTCGCCGGCGGCGCCGCCAATACAGAGATTGATCAGAGGAACTCCTCCTTCCATGCGTTGGGTATACCCCAAATCCGCCTTGGATTAACAGGCATTTGCGGGCCGTGTTCAATGGTTCCCTGGTCGTTTGGGTGGGGAATGGAGGCGCTGATCTGCTTGATCGCGCTGCGGGTCGGCTATAATTGGGATTGCCGTTCCTGACCGGCCGAGGAACCCGCGGGCCGCCTGTGAACGCCCTGGCATTGAGCGGGGAGGCGCGGTTCGTCAGGCGCAACGGCGATGCGCCAGGTTGCCCGGATGGGCGCAGGGTGTATGCGCCGTACTCCTTCCGGGGCATGAGGATCACACGCTCGCCGGCGAACGGAGGGCGGAATCCGCGCGGATCGGCATGAGGGCGCATCCCGCGATCCGGTGAAATCTCAGCTTTTGCCTAACAGGCTTCCGATGGCATCGGTGATCATTTCGGCGACGGACCCTTGATCCTGGCCTGTGGCGCTTGTGCCCGTACTGCCGCCAACCAGCGTGGACAGGAGGCTCGTGCTTTTTCCCTTCAGCAGGTCGAGGGCCGCCTTTTTGGTGGCGGTGTCCGCTTTGCGGTAGCTTTCGATGAGCTTTTTCTCGGTTGATGTAACGCGCATGCTCATGCTGGCGTTTGCGGGGGGCTTGGCGGCGGCTGTGCCGGCGGCCGTGCTGCCTGTGCCTTTCGCCGCGTTGACCAGCGACGCTTGCGTGACGCCCGTTAGCTTGGCGATTTTTCGCAGGGTGGCAACCGGCAGCGTTAGCTCGCCGCGTTCCGCTTTGCCGATATCCGCCGCCGTAAGGCCGCCGCCCAACTTCTTGGCCAGTTTTTCCTGGGTTAACCCTGCCAGTTTCCGGGCTTCCTTGATGAGGGTACCGACTTTGGACGCCATATTCCGCTACCTCCTGCTACGTGGGCGGGGCGCTTCGCTTGTCCGATCCGGTTCATTTGGAACGCCTCGCCATTTTTGTTATTGTATCCCATGTGGCTCGGCCTGACAACCCTGCGCCGCCATTTTTCCGAGGATGAACCGGTTGTCAAGGCGACGGAACACCATGGGAGGGAAAGGGGAGAAACCGGGTTGCGGGCGATGCAGCCGGTATGCGGATGACGCTGCCCGAAGCGAGATGGCCGTTCCGCTTTTGGAGACGGCGAGCGCGCTTCAAAGGCATTCAAGACAAACGTGATGGTCTTTCCTATTCTTTTCATACGCTTGGACGAACATATCTGCCAAACCTTGCAGGTTTCGCAATGAAACCGTTGCAGAGAAAGCGTTCCCTTCCTGGCGGCCGTTGTTCTTTGCGGCTTGATGCTACCGGAGCACAAACGCTTTTTCATTCTTTACCGTAATACTTCCAATGGCATAGTTTTAGGATGGGGCGTGGATGGAGCGCTCCGTCCGATCCAGGTCCCCATAGCGCGCGAACATCGGTTTTTCGCATCCCTACTGCGCGTGGGAACGGGGCGGCAAGGAGAACCGGAACAAGCTCATCCCTCGTTTTCTGCCCATGGAAACGGATACGGTCAAGTATACCCACCGCGAAGGCAGACGGATTGATTGCCGGGCTTGCCATGATCCTCGCGGACGCCTTGGCCGCAAGGCCGCTTCAAAAAGGCGTACCCTTTGTGTTGCCTGACGCGACAGGGTGGCGGCAATTCTACCTGCCATTCACAAACCGACATACAAACCGACACACAAACCGACGCGAGAACGAAAAATAAGTTGACAATTCGCTGAGAATGCGTATAATAGTCTTCGTCGGTCAACGTAACTACGTGAGACGACAAGATGCACCATTAGCTCAGTTGGTAGAGCACCTGACTCTTAATCAGGGTGTCTAGGGTTCGAGTCCCTAATGGTGTACCATAACTGATACCACCTATTGATAAGAGAAATCTTGTCGATAGGTGGTGTTTGGTATATCGTGAAACCCTAGTGTTTATAGGGTTTTGCTCGCGGTTACATGCTATTGCTGTATCAATCTCTGGTAGTTGCAGAGGGCTTTTTGTAGAGATGACGGGACTCGAACACCCTGTTCATTTTGGCACGAGCAAAGAGGAATCGTTGTAAGATAGGGAATCGTCAAATTTGCACCCCTTTTGGGCTAATATTTGACGATTCACCATGACAAATCAATACCGAAGTTTCCACTCAGCCTACTCCATTATATATGAAGAATAATGACTTTATTACCCTAATTCATTGATGGTGAACAATCTTCGTGTACATACGACTGAGGGAATCAAGATTGAAGGGCATACAGTATGATGGGAAAACTTGACTGCTGATACATGATCATCTCCACGGAAAATATCTGTAAATAATGGCGACCAACTTATTGCAGCCAATCGCCTTTGGTAAGATCGTTGTTAATTATCTGTTTGCAAAGCTGTGGTAAGATATTACTACAGACGCACTCGATGGGAACTTTTTACCACTAGAGGTGATTTCGTTGCCATTTATTGATATTGACTCTACCATGCCCGGTTTTTTGAGAATTCCAATGGTTAAATCATTAAGAGGTATACATTGGACATTTTTAAATCCAGCAGCCTTAAAAATAGATACAATTACTGCGTGATTTTTGCTTTGAAAACTATCTACAGCAGACGGCACTCTTACCATATCTCCATAATCGTTCCCATCATCTTCCTTTTTGGAATTGAGCCAGATATATGCAGCCCCCATAAGTGGAAAAAATCCGATTAAAGTAAGCATATAGAATCCGGAGTCTGGATCGCCACTCGCTTGCCCCGCCATACCTCCGATTACCATCATAAAGATTCCAACAATTGCAAGACTTAGAGAAATTATAACCTTCAGCTTCAAATTTCTCTGGGTCGCCTCAGCTCTTTTTTCTGCCATCTCTATTTGCTTGATGCGTATTATGTGATCAGTTTCGGCCTGTTTGATTTTTGCTTCATCGACATTGCGAATTGTATATGTATTTTCATCGTTTAAAAGTATCTTCACACCGCAATGTATACAAAAAATAGCATCTCTATCTGTTTCGGCAGATAAATTTGCTCCGCATTTAGGACAAGTCATTTCAAGCATAGTTTTCATAAGGCTTACCTTCCTCGGTCAGATTTGTCTATCTTCAATGATTATGAAGTATTGTATCACGGATTAGCAAATTGATCAAGGATTTGCAACACTACGCGCTGTGAGTGTAACTGTGGGTTAACATTCTTGAACGTTTTGAAGCCCAACTAAACAGAATCTCGACGCACAAAACATATCAATTCCGTGGAACGCTACGAAGAGAACTATATAATAACTAGTCCTGATAGCGAATATTGACATGCCAGATCCGCACCATTTCTAAACCGAAACACCATCTCTCCATCCACACCAACTGTCACCTGATCCACGACCGCAAGCCACAGCTTTTCATCAAAGGCTTCCAGGATCAGCGGCTTGCCCTCCACTTCTCGAACAAACCGATCAAGCGCCTTCGCTTTGGCAAGTCGTTTTACCTTTTCGGCTTCCAACCCCGTAATCTGTTCATTGACCTGTCGGAAACGTTCCAAGTGGCTATTGCTGCAATCCGAGTCGCCTGCTGCTTTTGCGGTTTGCGCGATTTCTTTTCGGGCCAGTGCCGAAACCACATCCAGATCACGCCGCAGGGTGGATATCTCTGCGTCGATGGCGCTAGTGTCACAAAGCGTAGCCTGCACCAAGCGGCAATCCTCAATCAGACGGGAGCGGTTTTCCATCAGTTTGTTAAACGCAACCAGAAACCCAGCCGTGATCTGCTCCTCGGTCACGTGCGGGGTTGTGCATCGCTTGCTCCCTTTATACTTATCGTTGCACTGGTATACCGCTTTGCGGTAGTTTTTATCCTCTTTATAACTGCCCCAAACCTTTCTGCCGTAAAGGCCGCCGCAATCGCCGCAGACGATCTTGCCAGCGAATATGCTGTTGCATCGACCCGGTCTGCCCAGACTCTTGCGGCGCTCGATTTCAGCCTGTACCATGTCAAACTCATCGGGAGACACGATCGCTGGATGGCTGTCCTCGACGTAATACTGCTGAACCTGTCCGGTATTTTTGACCATCTTCTTGGTCAGGAAGTTTGAGCAGTAGGTTTTCTGCATCAGGGCATGCCCTTTGTACTTTTCGTTGGTGAGTATGGAGCGAACCGTGGCGGACTGCCATATCATACCGCCGCCCGGAGCCGGAATCCCGTCCTTTTCCAGCAGCTTGCCGATCATCGAGGGGGTTTTGCCCTCCATGTATTGGCGAAAAATGCGGCGCACAATCACGGCTTCGCTCTCAACGATACTCGGCAAGCCATCCTCGCCCTTTTCATAGCCCAGGAATTGACCGTAGGGCAAGGAAATCTTGCCGTCGGCCATCCGTTTACGCGCACCCCAGGTGACGTTTTCGGAAATGGAACGGCTTTCTTCCTGGGCTAGCGACGACATGATGGTGATCAACAGTTCGCCTTTGCTGTCCAGCGTGTAGATGTTTTCCTTTTCGAACCAGACTTCAACGCCGTTATCCTTCAGCTTGCGAACCGTGGTGAGGCTGTCGACCGTGTTGCGGGCAAAACGGCTGACCGATTTGGTGACAATCAGGTCAATCTTGCCGGAGAGCGCGTCCGCGACCATCCGCTTGAAACCCTCACGCCGCTTGGTGTTGACTGCCGAGATTCCCTCGTCCGTAAATACATCGACCATAGACCAGTCCGGCCGGGAGTGGATCAGCTTGGTATAATAATCCACCTGCGCTTCATAACTGGTCTGCTGCTCGTCGCTATCGGTCGAAACTCGCGCGTAAGCCGCCACCCGCCGCTTGACCGTCGTATCCTTTACCTGAGCGGACACGATCGGCGCCAGAGCGGGGATAACCCGAACGTTAGCCATTGCCAAGCCTCCTCTTTGCCGCGACCTTCGCCTTGCTTTTCATCTCATCTGTCCAACTGTCCCGACGGGAGTGCTTTTCCCATGGAATGGTTACTTGCGTGCCATCTTTGAAGGTGAACACCAAAACCCCATCTTCTGGAATCGTTATGGCTGCTACCCTTGCCATGAAGTCAGCAGCGTTGTAAGCGTTGCTTCCCAAGGCTTCCGCGCATTTCTGTCGGAGGATATCCTCAGGGATACGCTTTGCCGCGCAGTAATCCTTGCCGTGCGTGGTGTAGGTAGCGCACGCCCAGTTCGCTTTGGCGTACTTCGTACCGATCGCGTTGATTTTCTGGATGAAGTTCGCGCCGCAGCGACCACAGCGGATCATGCCGCAAAATTCGCTGCGAGGCTTTTTGCTGGCAGGCTTGCACTCATGCGCTCTCCGAGCCACTTCCGCCTGAACGGCATCGAAGGTTGCCCGGTCGATAATGGCTTCATGAGCGCCTTCCACATAATACATGGGAAGCTCGCCACGATTGACTCGCTTCTGTTTGGTAAGGTGGTCGGATATAAAACCCTTCTGCAAGCAGAGATCACCGACCACCTTTTCATTGTTTAGAATGCTGGCAACGGTGTTTTCTGCCCAACGCCCGCCGAGCTTGGTGGGGATGCCCAACCGTATCAACTTGCGCATAATGGCGTTTCTGCCCATACCGGAAAGGTAATCCGAAAAGATCATCCGGACAACCTCGGCCTCCTGCGGATTAACCACCAGCGTCCCTTCCCTGTAATCGTAGCCGTACATGTGAACGCCGCCGGTTAGCTTGCCTTCCTGATAATCCTTACGAATACGCCACTTGCAGTTTTCACTGACTGAGCGGCTCTCCTCCTGTGCATAACTGGCCAGAATAGTTAGGAGAAGCTCACCATCCGCGCTGGCCGTATGGAGGTTCTGCTCCTCAAAGAAAACATCGATGCCCAGTTCTCCAAGGCCACGGACGGTTTCCAGTAAGGTAACCGTATTCCGTGCGAATCGGGAGATGGATTTTGTGATCACCCTATCGATCTTGCCCGACTGGCAATCCGCAAGCATCCGAACGAACTCAACCCGATTGTCCTTCGTTCCCGTCACAGCCTCGTCGGCATATACGCCTGCAAAGTCCCATCCTGACTGGCTTTGGATGAATTCCTTGTAATAACTGACCTGTGCCGCGAGTGAGTGCAGCATTTCATCCTTACCACAGGATACCCGTGCGTAGGCAGCCACCCTTTCCCGAGTCGGGATAGGCTCCGAAACCGCCAGTTTTGTTATCTTTCTGCCCATAATGCCCACCTCCCATCATGGCATATTGGCTCCGTTTTCCCGACATAGCAAGTCCGAATCGAGGAATATACTCCACAATGATAAACCGTACTTTTGGGCGAGTGTGTCCGATACAGCGGGCAAATCCTCGGGGCCAAGAATCCCTTTAGACACAATGCTTCGCATGAATGCCATGGCAGTGTGATACCGAAATACCGATTCCGCCTTATCCATTGTTGTGTCTCCTGTCCAAGCCATAACAAGCTCTGGAGCAGTATTGGCGATGAGAATTCCCATAGCTCTCAAACGGCTTACCGCAAGTTGAGCAGGTAAAATGGTAGATAGCCTTCCTGTGGATTGCTTCCGGATGCTTCGCCCACCATCTCATACGGCAGTGATCAGAGCAGAACCGCTTTTTCTTCGCGCCCGGCGTGTGATGAAGCGGCTCGCCGCAATAGCCGCAAGCTTCCCCAACCGCTTGCATTATTTGTGCTACAGCCCCCGAACCAAGGCCGCTTCTTCGGCAGTAGGATTTGACTGTGTTCTCAGATACTCCGATGGCCGAAGCAATCGCAGCATAGCTTTCGCCCTTCTCCCGCAGGTAAACCACTTTTCTTTTCTGTATAATCGTCATGTACATCCCTCCGACAAAAGGCCGTGAAAACGTCGAAAGTTAACGGGGAAAAAAGAACCGCCAGACGATCGAGTCATCTGGCGGTCAAACATATCTACAATTCCCGTTGGTAAAGACTATCGTAAGAACACCCGCGTATCCGGCCCCACAACGCCATCTGCCTTGATGCCACAGGCTGTCTGCAAGGCTACCACCGCAGCCTTGGTGATGTTCCCGTACACACCGTCCAGCTTGCCGGGCGCAAACCCTTTGGCCAGCAGGCGCGTCTGCACAGCCAACACGTCGCTACCGCGCATCAGAGGCTGCCCCGGCGTAACGCACAGGAGCCGCGTGCCCAGATCCAGCGCCGGTTCTTCCGCGCCACCTTCAACGGGTTGGTTCGCATTTTCATTCGTTTCCTCCACGCCTGTCTGCGCATCGCCCGCGCTCCCTTCAGTGAGATAATCGATGTAGGGCGAGCGGAACCAGTGCGTCCAGCCGCGCCCTATAACCTTGGTTTTCACAATGCCGTAGCTGAAACCCTTGGCTTCAATGGCCTCGCCGTTTCCGATGTAAACGCCCACATGGCCGCTTTTCCAGAGGATCAGGCCGGGCAGCTCCGGCAGGGTGGCGATCGTGCCCTTCATTTTGGCGGAATTGTACGCGCCGTTTGCGCCCTGATCCGGCCTGCCGTCGAGTCCGTAGACCTGCGTGCCGTCCTCCCGTGCCCAGTAATAGCCCTTAACCAGTCCAATGCAGTCGGCGCATTTCTTGTCGGCGGCAATATCCGCCCGGTAGCGGCTCATTCGGTTCTCCGCGTATGACTTGGGATATTGCTTCGCTTTGCGCGTAAGAAGGCTCTGTGTACAAGCGTAGCAGCATGTGCCAAACCAATAGGCTTGACCCAGCCACGCCTTTGCCCACTCGACCAGCCCCAGATTCGTCTTGACCATCATGCTAGCTCCTCCAAAGGAAAAGAGGGCGGCGATTACTCGCCGTCCCCCTGTCTTACTTGATTTCGTTGTCGCCGTCCCTCGAGTGTAGCTGCTCCAGCACATCCTTGAGCTTCTGCGGAATCGGCAAGCCCAGATGCCCGGCGTTTTCCAGCATCGACACGCCCTCGTTGGAGCAATAGAAGAACAGCACCGCCGTGCGCAACGCGCTGCCGTTGCCGATCAGATAGGTGTCCACGATGTGCCCGACGCCGACCAGTACGAAGATCAGCACCTTCTTGGCAATGCCGCGAAAGCCGACCGCGCTGGAAAGCGTCCTGTCGGCAATGGCGCACATCACACCCGTCACGTAATCGGCAGCCATTAGCGCAATCAGCGCATAAAGCAGACCATCGAAGCCACCGACAAACCAACCGAGAAAACCACCCACGGCTACCAGCGCCGCCTGAATCCATGCCCAGATTTCCTTCATGAGTCCATCCTCCTGTATTCTGTGTTTATATAATGAAGCGCCCCTGCTTTCACAGAGGCGCGAACCGGGAGCCCGTTATAACCCAAGGATTATAGCCTGTAACTGCTGCATCACAGCCGTCTGCGGTCTGCCCGTCGTGATGGGGATCCATGCCGGGTCAGGAAGCTTGTTTGTCCACGCCTGATCAAAAGCGTTGATGGCATCCACCACCTGCTCAATGGCTTTGCGAAGCTCCAGCACATGAAACGGCCAGTTCTTCACATAGGTTTTGCCTGATATGATATCCTCCGACCAGCTTAGCGTTGACATACCATAGAAATCGCGGACGTTGTTGATAGCAGTACGCAGACTTCTCATGTGCGCAGCCTTGACTTTGGTCACATTGGCGATAATCTCCTCGAAGGGCGATGCCAGAACCGTAAAGCTTCGCATCACCTCAGGGCTGACAGCTTCTGAGCCACTGTCCACGCTGCGAAAGGTGACGGTGTAATTGCCCGGTGCAAGAGCGACAGGTGTGTAGATCGTCGGTACCCCGTTGGCCAGATACCCACCAGTGGAGAACCTCTCCGGGTTGGCGACCGAATCCTCCCAATCCGCCGTGCCGATCTTCACGCACACCTTCTGCGTGCCGCCACCCAATCTTGTTCCGGTCGTGATCAGGTAGCGCGGCGTGGCAGCGTAGGTCTGGCCTGCCGCTTTTGGCGCGGTGACCACCGGCGCAGTCGGCGGGCTAACCTTACGCACTACGTTGCTGAGCGCATACGCGGAGATTGAATTCAGGGTATCCGTCGCGCTCAGGCGATACCGTGTCGACATGCCGGAAACGCTGGACGGCGTGGCTTCATAGGTGCCAGAGGTTGCAGTGGTTGTGATCGTGGTAAGCGCCGCATACGTGCCCCATGAAACGCCATCCGTTGAGGTGGCCTGCTGAATCACAACCTGCTTGATCGCACTGGTTCCGGCTACGATGCCGCTCCAAGCAAGGGCGATCGTACCCACATCGTAAACAGCAGGGGCTGCTGTAAACACCGTCGGCGCGGTCGGCGGGATATTACGCCTGACATTATTGGTAGAAGTCAGCCAAGCCGAGTAGTAGGTTTCACCGGCTGTGCCTTGAATGCGGAGCCGGAATCGGCGGTACGTCCCTGCCGTGCTTGATGGATTCACACTCTGACTGCCGCTGGTTGCGGTACTGCTCACAACCGTCAGTGCTGTCCAGGCGCCCCACGTGGAGGCATCTGTGGATTCGCTGTACTGCAGCTCATACGCGGTGATCGTATTGCCTGCGCCATGGGTTGCACCGCTCCACGAAAGCGTGACCGCGCCTTCCGTCAGCGTCGTGCTGAGCGAGAAAGCGGTTGGCAGTCCACAGGCCGTAATGGAGCAAAGGATGCTAGCGCTGGCCTTAACGGCGGAACTGACATTCAGCGCATCGATCGTTGAAATCCCAAACTGCGTATACGTGCCAATGACCCGCGATACCGTAGGGGCATATGTACCGCTGCCTGCGGTCTGCGTCAGCGTGGCAAGCGTCGTCCACGCGCTCCAGGTGGCATTGTCTGTGGAGGTACGGCTGGTAATCGTGAACCCCTTGATCGCGCTAGTACCCCCGACCGCGCCGCTCCATGTCAGGGAAATGGCTTCCGTACTGTACACAGCAGGCGTAGCGGTGACAGCGGTTGGCGCAGTCGGTAGTGTGTCCCGGCGCACCGAATTGGTGGACACTTTCCAGCCGGAATAGTAGCTCGCCCCGGCAGCGCCGCGTGTGCGCACCTGAAAGCGGCGATAGTATCCTCTTGTCGAAGAAGGCGCGACCGAAGCGCTGCCGCTGGTGGTGGTCGTGGTGACGGTTGTCAGCGCTGTCCATGCGCCCCACGTGGCGTTGTCGCTGGATTCGCTGTACTGGATTTCATACGAGGAAATGGCGTTGCTGGTACCACCGGCTGCCCCGCTCCACGAGAGCGTCACATTCCCCTCAGCGAGTGTGCTGCTGACAGAGCAGGCAGTCGGCGCGGTGCAGGCGGTAGAGTTAAGCTGGTAATTCAGCGTCAGCGTCCCGGTGATGCCGCTACGTAGGTTGAGAACGTTGCCGGAACCGGATGTAGTTCGCCTAAGCGTGAAGGATATTGTGCCGCTGCCAGCCGTCAGCAAAGCGTTGCTATACCCGCTCAGAGATACCGTGTCAGAGTGCGTAGCGCTGTTGGAGGAAAAAGTGCCAGTCGAGCCAGTGCCCGAACCCAGCGAAAAATCAAGATACCCAACGCCGGAGTACGTGCGGATACTGCTCAGGTACAGCGTACCGGACGTAATCGACGCGCCAGTTACGGTCGCGCCTGAAGCGCTGGCAGTGAAGGTGGTTCCCGCCGCCATATCAGTGTTGGTCTTGGTAAAACTGCTCAGAGAGTAGGAAATCGACGGCATCCGATCACCCCTTACTCATACACGGCGGTTACCAGCGAGTTGACCAACCCGCAAAGCGCCGTGTTCAGCCGCGTATCGGTGATGTTTAGCGCCGTGACCGTTACAGAGCCTTTCGGCACCAAAATGTCTGCGACCCCAAGCTCATAGGTGTCATTGCTACGAGTTAGCGCGGGCGCGGTTGGCGTCTCCGCTGGTGTGCCTGTCAGTACCGCCAGGTAGATGCGTCGCTCCACAGCGCTGAAGCGCACGACGACCCGGTCGATGCGTGGGTTCACGCCGCTGGCTGTGGCGAGATTAAGTGTCAGCGAATCCGTGTTTTCATACGAGTACCCGTTGATCCACGCGCTCCCAGCCGCGACGCTGAGCGCCATGCCGCTTCCCGGCGTGACCTGCAAGTTGGTGCCAGAAGCGTAGAAGATCCCGTTGCTGACCAGTCTGCCGAAATAGGCGGCAAAGTCTGTGGCGCTGTAGACCCGGTCGCCACCGGAGGAATTGAAGAACCCGCTTTTTTCCATACTTTCAACCGCCTTTCAGTTTTTGGAGAAGGGATAACGCGCCTTTGCCAAACACAATATTCAGTGCTAGCCCGCTCGCATCATAGCTTTCTTCGATCTCCGTGATACGCGCAGCTAATGTGACGCCCCATTTTTTCGAGAGTACGGTGACCACTTGCCCAAGATCGAAATCAACCTTGTAGCGCAGGTTCCCGTGCGGATTAACCTCCGCGTCAAAGGAATGCGCCATGGATAACTCTGACAGTCTGTTCTGCCCACGATACAGAAGCGCATCGGTATATCCAGTCCCGAAATCTTCTTGCCGCAGGTCTTTAGCGTCAACAAAAACTTCGCGCCTGGCTTCCCCAGCGCTATTCGCTATGGAAGCCAGCACGCGCGACGCACCATCACCTTCTCCGCCGACGAGCGCAGCGTTGGCATAGTCCACAGCACTCTGCGTATAGATTTGCGTCGTCAGGTTTTCGTACTCTCGGGAGAACACAGCCTCCGAAACCGTGCCGGTATAGAGCGTGATCGTCAAGTTCCCAGTTGAGGGGTCAAACACCGTCTTGATGCCCCTGTCGGAAGCATCGCAAAGTCCGGTGATCGTACCCATAAGGTTTTTGTAGGATACCTGCGTGTTGACCGTCACGCCAAGGATGGGTGAGGTGAACGCAACCCTAGCAATCTGCCGATTGGTATCGCTGGGTGTAATCAGGTGATTGTTGATGAGCTGTAAAGCACATGCGGACAAATCTCCGCTGAGTGTTTCTGTACCCCAAATGATGCGACGAGCCAGCAAGCTGGTTGCAAACCGCCCGCTGACCGTGATCATTTCTTTGTCCGAATGCGCCATCTCCAAATGCTCAATGATCCCGATTTCCTCATCATCGCTTTTCCAGAGTAGATTGCCAAGGGTAAGCAGCGCAATGTTGTCCGGGGTGGCTATGGCTTTCAACTCAAAGGCTCCACATTGGGAATACCTCCGTGTCCAGCGCAGGTATTCAAAGGATTCTACAACGCCGATTAGCTGACGTGTGTACCCATACACATACAATTCCACACTACACCCCCAGAAACTTAGGCCGGTACAGGATGGTCACTTCCAGCAAATCCATGTTTTCAGCGGCGTTGTAGCGAAGCAGATTGCGCCTAGGCTCCAACTGCAGGAACACCGAACTGGTGTCCAACAGTGAGAAAGCGTTGCTTTCCACCTGCCCGAACAGCCGTGTCACCCGTTTCCCGGCAAAATGGGTGTACACATGCAGTTCCTCGCCAGATTCCATGACCGTGTTCAGGCGCAGCACATCGCCGGTGTCAAGGCTCATGAGTTCCGGGTTGGTCACGCTGCCGAGCGCCCGAAAGATGATGTGGCATCCGCAAGCAACATCGCCGATATTGTCCACCGTGATGATCTGGCTGGGCTGCCGGATACCGAATTCCAACCCTGTGTTTAGGACTTCCAAAGGGAAGAAAAGGAGCGGCGACCACATAGCCAGTTCTTCGCGAATCTCTTCCAGCGCTTCGAAGAAAGGCGATGGGCAGAGGAGGCTGATGAAGAAATTTGGTGCGCGCTCGCGGGATGATGCTGTGAATCCTGCTTCCTCCACGACACACTGGATCTGCCGATTGCGGTAAGTAAGCGTCCCTTGCAGCTTGGGCGTGAACACCCGCAGGAAACGCCGCCGCTGATCATAGGTTTCCGCAATCGTAGGCGTGATAACCGACCCTTCCAGCGTGATGTTGCGCATGTCCATGGCGGAGGAGATGAAAAAAGCGCCGTCCTGATCGAGCGCTTTGAAGGTATTTACCGTCTGGCGCACTTTTCCGGCGCCGTCAACCCGCGTCAGAAAGAACGGCCGGGTCTGCCGGAGGGTGACGCTTTCACCGTTTGCATTCGTATAGGTCAGTTCCAACGGCACACCTCCCTAATATTCGAGCGCCAGCTTGCGGGAGAGGTTCTTGAATTCGCGTGCGATCTCTTTTTCGGAGAGCGCTTTGGGCGATACGACCGAGATATTCTGGGTGATGCTCGTGCCGTTGGTTCCTGCGCTAGCGCCATACTCGTTCACCCTTGCATTCATGTCAAAGCTGGTAGGAATGGCATTTTGCATATCTCTGGCCACGCCGGCCATCGCTTCTTCAAAGCCGACCCCGATGCCTTCACCCATATTGCGGCCAAGCCCGGCAAATAGAGTCGAGGGCGAATGGATGCCGAAGAAGTTCTTGATGCTGTCCACCACGCCGCCAAAGAAGCCAGAGATCTTGTCGCGAAGCCAAGCGCCTGCATCCGAGATGCCCTGCCACAACCCCTTGATGAGGTTTCCGCCCACGGTAGCGATCTGGCTGATAGAGCTTGTAAAGCCGTTCACCAATGCTGTTATGATTTGGGGAACGGCCTTCACAATCTCGACGATGATGGTCGGAAGGTTCTTGATAAGGGCAACGAACAGCTGCACGCCCGCAAGGATGATCTTGTCGATGTTCCCCACAAACGCCCCGGTCAACGCTCCTACGATCTGAGGTACCGCTGTGACTACCGTTGTGATGATCTGCGGAAGCGCTTGAATCAGCGCGACCAGCAGCTTGACGCCCGCGTCGATAATGAGCGGGATGGCGGTAATGACTGCGTTGATAATGCTTGAAATTATCTGCGGGATCGCCTTCACGATGGCCGCGATGATAGTCGGCAGCGCCGTCACTAGTGCGGTCAGGAGCTTGATTCCCGTCTGGATGATCTGCGGGATGGACTGGACCAGAAAGCTTACCAGCGCGTCGATGATGGCGGGCAATGCGTCGATCAGTTGTGGTATGGCATTGAGCAAGCCCTGTGCAAGCCCCAAGATCAGCTGCAGCGCCGCGTCCAGCAGGAGGGGCAACTGTTCCAGTAATCCCTGCACAATGGTCATAACGGCAGTCACAGCGGCAGGGATGAGCGTGGGAAGCGCTGCCCCGATGCCTCCCACCAGTGCTGTTACGAGCTGCACCGCCGCCGCGACCAGCAGCGGCAGGTTTTCAATCAGCGCGCCTGTGATCGTCATGACCGCGCTCACTGCCGACGGGATCAGTTCCGGCAGTAGGCTCAGCAGCGTTCCCAGCACCTGCGTGAACAGGGAAGTGACAGTCTCAAGTAGCATCGGCAGCAGATCTCTGATGGCCGTAAGGATAGCACCGGTCGCAACCGGCAGGGCGCTCACGACGTTTTCCAGCACCGGCACGATGTTTTGCACCACAGCCTGAAACGCGTCCACCAGATTCTGGGTCAGGTTGGTCATGTCAGCGTTCGCGTTGCCAAGACCTGCCGTAAAGGAACCAAGCGCGGCTTTCATGAGCCCAAGCGAGCCGGAAATGGTCTGCGTGGATTCCCGCGCGAAGTTGCCCGCGTACTGCTCCGTGTTTTCAAAGAACATCTGCATAGCCAGTTCAGCCTTTTGCGAGTTGCTGGCTGACGCCCATGTGAAATCCAGACCTTTGGCAAGCGCATAGGCTTCAAGGGTTGTGGCGTTCATGGACACACCGAGGTTGTCCATCATGGTGAAGTTGCCTTTGGCAGCGCCCGCGACGGAATCCAGCGCCATCTGCATGTCGATGCCCATGACAGAAGCCATGTCGGCGGCGCGTTGCATGGCTTTTTCGGTCAGTTCCAGACTTTTCTGCTGCTCAACGCCCGAGCCCTGAAACAGCGCGCCCATCTTGTTGGCGGTGGCGAGGTACTGGCTTTGGGAAACGCCGAGGTTCTTGTAGGCTTCCTCGCCTGTGCGCTGGATGGAGTCGGCGTATTTGCCAAACACCGCCTCCGAACCGCCGAGGTTTTGTTCCAGCTCGCCGAACTGCTGAACGACTTCCTTGCCCAGCTTGATCGCAGCGGCGCCGGCAGCGGCGGCCACTGTGCCCATCGCCTTGCCGATGCCGCTTAAGATGCTGCCGAGCTTTTCGAACTTGCCACCCGCCTTTTCGGCGTTTTCGCCCGAATCGGTAATTTGCTCGCCCAGATCGTCTGCGTCCTCGGCGGATTCCTCCAGCTCGCGCTCCATGCCGTTGAGCTCTGCCTGCGCTTTGTTGAGCTGGATCTGCCAGTTCTGGGTACGACGGTCATTCTCGCCAAAAGAAGAAGCCGCGTTATCCAGCGCGGCTTTCAGGGTGGAAATCTTTTCTTTCTGAGCATCGATCTCTTTGTTGAGGACGGCGTTACGGGAGGTGACGGCTTGGATGGACTTGTCGTTTTTTTCAAACTGGCTGGTTGCCAGCGCCATTTCGCTGCCCAGCACTTTGAATGTCTGGTTGATATCGCTGAGCGCCTGTCGAAATTCGCGCTCTCCCTCAACCCCAATTTTCAGGCCGAAATTGTCCTGTCCCATGTCGTCACCTCCTTACACATTCGGGCGTTAAAAATAAGTGTTGACAGCCTTCACGCATGTACAAAGCTCTTCATTTCGTATACAATATGGCCATGATTTTATTTCGGTAGGAGAGTGTCATGTCTAATATAGCCGTTTGGAAAATGATACAAGAAGCAGTAACCAGCATTGGAACCGATGCTATATCAATGGCTGAAATCAGGAAATACATTTTTGATCATTATGGCACTGTAAACGAAGGCACAATCAATGCGCAGGCACTTGCATGCTGCGTAAACCGCCAAAGTCGTGTCAGTATGCCTGAAAACAATAGACCGCGTATCGCAAATGATAAATATGATTTCCTGTATTCAGTCAGCAGAGGGGTTGTAACCCTTTATGACCCGAAGAAGCATGGCGTATGGGAAATCGCTGAGCATGAGGGAAAGCTGGTGGTCAGGCAAACGAATGAAAGCATCAACACGAATCCCAACATTGGGTCCTATACAACACGAATTCTGCGTACTGTTCACAGAACGCGCACTCTGTCTGATTTTGAACACCCAAGCCGTGATGCTGTAGAATGCTACATTGAGAAATGGAACACGCTTGAGAATTACAAGGCGCAAGAAAGCGCCCTAAGTAAACTGTTCAAGCAATTCAGCCCAGAAAATAACAGCCTCGACGATGTTCTGCTGAAGGTAGCAGCACTCAACGCGTTTTACAGCACCAACATATATAATGTTTTTGCGGTTGCACGGCATATTGTCTCTCTCAATATTGACGATCGGCTCAAGCGCGGCGATGAATCCTTGGTTATGGATATTGCCTCAGGACATGGCGTGAGGAATACAAAAAATGGTAAAGAATTGCGCTTTTACTCGTTCGCTACCAAATACTGTAGCCACCATCAGCCAGAGGTTTATCCCATATATGATAGTTTTGTAGAAGAGTTACTGGTCTACCTGAGGGACGTTGACAATTTTGCAAATTTCCACAGGGAAGACTTGCGGAACATATCTGTATTTAAGAAGACGCTCCTCAAATTGCAAGCATTCTACTCGCTTGAAAACTTCACTCTGAAAGAGATAGACCAGTACTTGTGGCAGTATGGCAAGGAGAAGTTCCCTAAGAAGTACTAAGTCGCTACACATGGAAAGCTAGATCCCCGGCGGAATGAGATCGTCAATCGACAAAATCCGCTTTGGCTTTTCAAGCCCCAAGAACTGCTTGTGACAGCACCAAAGATCGAAGAACAGCCCGATGGGCATGAGCCAGAACTCATCCGCGTGCATGCCCATCGGCACTGTGGCAAAATAGTAAAGTCGGGTAAAGACTTCTTCGTCCGTTACCCGACTGCCACGTTTTTTAAGCTTTCTTCCTCGCTTTCGATATTGCGCTTGGTGCCCCGAAACATGGCTTCCGTGATCGCTTCCTTGTACGCAGCCAGATCCAATGGGGAGGTGAGCAACTCAATCTCATCCTCGGTCAGCAGCGGTTCAGGCGCCTCCTTGTTTTTCAGGTTGCGCACCAGAATGGACTGGTTGGCCAGCAACGTAAGCAGCCACACCACCTCATCCAACGCCATTTCGAAGTTCTCCGACTTCATGAGCTTCTCACCGAGATTTTCCAGCCCACCATAACGACGGGCGATTTCCTTAGTAGCGCGGGTCGTGAGGATCAGTTCATAGGGCTTCCCACCAATCACAATAGTGGCGCTGCGTTCCGTATCCATAGCTCATACCTCCTGAAAATCCTTATTCACCGCCGGAGAGCGTGTACACCGGCTCATAGACCTGACCAAACCAGCCCGTAACCGTGGCGGTGGACACCCCGGCGGCGCCTTCCGTCACTTCGGCCTTCCAGGGGTGCTTACCCAGACCGTCCAGCTTGTTGCGCCGGAGCACCGTACCCTCGATCGTAGGCGTGGAGAAGGTGATGGATTCGCCCTTGGTCTGCAGGTTGGTGGCAGGAATCCCGAATTTCACCTTGTAAATCCAGAAATATCGGTATCTGCCGTCCGGTTTGAGCGCGCGGAAGCCAATCGCCACCGGAACGCCCGCATTTTCGCTCGCGGAGACGAGAACGCCGTTGTCATCCGCCACCGCGCCGGTCAGGTCGCGTGCCGCAGCGACGCCGATATCGTCTACGCCCAACGAGAGCGTGCCCGATTTGAAATCCTTAATCACCTCGGCGGCCCCATCATCCGCATAGAGCACCGCATCCGAAAGCTCGATAGACAGTTCCGCCTTCATGGCTTTCGCCAGCGGAGCGGGCACGCCGTAGGTTTCCTCTCCGTCTGAGGCTTCGGTGATTTTCGCGTAATACAGCCGATCCAAACCAATCGTTGCCAATTTTCATACCTCCAATGTGTAATGGGCTGCCGCATCGATGGCGAGGTGATGATACCCCGAATCATTCTCGTGCTCGATGTAACGCCTGTCGGTTATGGTAATGCCCGCTGCCAGCAGCGCTTTTTCAATCTGCCGTTTAAGCGGACGGTAGTTGCCTTGGGAAAACAGCGACAGTCGCGCTTCCTGCACCTCGTACTGGGGATCGTCCCCAGCATACAGGGCAAACGTGTCCGTCAGCGGGGTGATGACCACATAGGTTTCAGGCGCTTTCCCGGTGAAAACACCCGTTTCGACAGGAATATGGAGATCACCCAGCAGAGTATTCAGTTCCGATAACAAGCTCATATCTGCCGCAATTCCTCCTCCAGCTTGGCGATCATGGCATCTTCACAGGCTTTTTTGGACGATGACTTGGCTGGTTTCAGGAAAGGCCGCGCAGGTTGGCCACTCTTTCCATATTCGAGGATATTAGCCAGTTTGGCATTGCTGCCGCCGTCGCTGCGCGGTTCAGCGAAACCCACCTTCACATTGTGATCCCCGTTACGATCCTGCCTGGCCTGAGATAGACCGATCGAGCGCAGTAGTTCACCCGTGCTCTTGGAACGGCGTTTCGTGCCCTTGCCAATGACCGCCTGCAGATTGCTTTTTACCTTCTGAAGCATCACATTGCCACCGGCTTCGAGCACTTTGGGCACAATCTCATCGGTCTTACTTTCAAGTCGGCTGATTTTTTGGAGAAAATCTTCTGGCATCTTCACGATTGCTTTCGCGATAACAATCACCTCACCGATGGTTCCAGCTTTTCAGCCAGCGCCTCGATATACAGACCGCGTCCGCGAACGTCCTCCACGCTGAGGATTCGGTACCGCCCCGTGTCACAAACCAGCGTCATATCTGTGGTGATGGTGAGCGCCGGTTGCTTACGGAATCGGAATAGCGCGCTAGCGGTAGAAAAGGCAGCACGGTTTGCCCAGCTTTCATTGCCATGTTTTTCTTCCCGGTAAGCGCGTGCGGTGGCCAGAATGGTATCACCGCTTACAACGAAGCCTTCCGCATCCTTCACAGGCGCGGTTTGAATGATATCCACCAGCGTATTCATCTTGCCAAAGCTCATGGTCACACCTTCCAGTTCCGATCGAGGCGTAACAACAGGTTTACCGTATTCCAGACCTGCTGTCCCGCCTGTACGCTGTCCGCAAAGAAACCCGCCGTCGCACCATCCCGACTCTCGTAGAAATGGCTCGACAGCATGATTACGGCCTGTTCGGTAGTAGGTAACATGGCGTCTACCTCATAGCTCCCGGCTGCAATATGCTGGTAGCTTTCGGCATAGCTAACGGCGGCGCGGATGAGACCCTTGAGGAGGTCGTCATCCGCGCCATGCTCCAGAATGAGGTTCGCTTTCACCTTGGGCAAAAGCATATCCACGATGCTCAATACCGCCACCCCGTTACGAAGCCTTCTGCTGGAGCACTTTGACTGCTTCGGGCAGAATCAGCTTGCCATCCACGCGCTCGGAAGCGAGGAAGCCTACCTGACCGGTCGGGGCATACAGCTCGTTCAGGCGCTTGAAGGAACGGCCTTCACGGTCAGCTACCCAGTAGTAGCCCAGATCGCCAAACAGGATACTCTTGGCGCCACCGGCGATCGTGGGCATGAAGGCGCTGGTGTACACGGGGCGGTTGAGGATGGTATCAGGCGCGCCCGCCGTGACGCTGGGCTGCCAGATATAGTCGCCGCTAGCGTTCTTGAGCTTGCGCAGCGCCTTCACCGTGGCGTCGTTCATGAGGAAGTTGGCATTGCGGCGATACGGCGAGCGCAGGGCGTAGAACAAGTCCATCACCTCGTCCATGGTGATCGCGGTCGCGCCCGCCGTGGTGACGCCCAGTTCTGCGCCGCCGGTAGCGTTCAGGATGCCCGTGGGCTTGCCGGTGCCGTTGCCGGTAAAGAAAGCTTCCTCTTCGGCAGCGCCGATACGACGGGCAAACTCTGTGGCGATGTAGGCTGCGATATCAAACACGCCGTCGTTGAGCAACTCTTCGCTCACCTTGATCATGGTCGCGAGCTTATACGCGCCGATAGACACCAGACCGAAGGTATCGTCGCTTTCGGGGTAGGCCGCCTCCTCGTCAATCCACGCCGCCGTACCCTTGCTGGCCACGACGGGGATCTTGCGGTCGCCGGAACTGGTAGTGATCACGTGCGCGAGCTGACGGAAGATGTTCTGCTCCTGCAGGGCTTCCAGCAGCGTGCGCTGGAATTCATCCGGAGCCAGGAAGCCGCCGTGATCGTCCTGACCGATCTTGAGGGCATTGTACACTTCATGGCTCACGCTCTTGTTGCGCATGAGCGCCCAGAAGGAACGAGTGTACTCGTCGGAGGCGCGGCCATCTTTGGCCTTTCCGCCTGCCGTAGGCTGATTGGTGATGGGGCTGGTCGTGGGCTGGGAAAGCTCCCGATCCAGGCTAGCCTGCCGCTCCAGCCGATCGATCTCCTTGCCGAGACTAACCACGTCGGCTTCCATCTTTTCATACGTGGCGACATCTTCAGCGGAGAGCAGGCCGTCGGTGCCACGCTTGGTGTCCAGAAACGCCTTGGCGGCGTCCCATGCCTTGGCGCGTTTTTCGCGCAGGGTCAAAATCTGATTCATGTGTACCTCCATCTTTCGTCCTGTTACTTTAAAAGCGCCAGCCTCTTGTCGAGGTCTGACGCTTTCGTCCTGGGCTGTTCCGGTGTTATCGGGGGCTTGGGAACCTTGGCGCGGAGCTTATCCAGCAGGCTGTTGGTGACCGCACGGCGGGAGAACACGAAGCTGTTCTCCACAGGCTCGGCGGGCGTAGCGGGCTGAAACATGATCTCATCGCAGAAACCAAGCTCCAGTGCCTTGTTGGCGTTCATCCACGTCTCTGAATCCATGAGGTTGGAGAGCTTCGTGCGCGAAAGCCCGGTTTTGATCGCATACGCGTTGATGATGGATTCTTTCACTTCGTCCAATAACTGGATCGCCTTGCGCATCTCCTCGCTGTCGCCCATGGCGACGGTGAAAGGGTTATGCACCATGAGAAGCGATGTCGGCGACATGAGCACACGCGTACCCGCCATAGCGATCACCGAGGCCGCGCTGGCAGCGATGCCGTCGATCTTGACGGTCACGTCATGCGGGTATTCCATCAGCATGTTGTAAATCTGGGCCGCCGCGACGCAGTCGCCGCCGACCGAGTTGATCCAGACGGTGATTGGCCCACTGCCGGAAGCGAGATCGGCTTTAAAAGCGGCGGGGGTCACTTCATCTGAAAACCAGCTTTCCTCCG
This sequence comes from Clostridiales bacterium, assembly GCA_012517815.1. GTDB lineage: Bacteria > Bacillota > Clostridia > Christensenellales > Aristaeellaceae > CAXXOK01. Next base: position 23,826 of record JAAYUF010000051.1, on the reverse strand, counting down.
CGATCACGCCGTTCAGATACAGCGTGCGGGATTCCGGTTCGGTTTCATCGCGTACCCAGTTCCAAAAGTGGCTACTTTTCATTGGTCTCCTCCTTGTGTTTTCGTTGTGTTGCTTGCTTTACAGGGCTTTCCTTGCCTGCGAACGCGCCGGCCTGGACTAATTTGGTCATACTCCCGTTCACGAGGAAAAGGTCGCCACCTTCGGATGCCGGAATACGGTTCATGTCTTCCAACTCGCGGATATCGTTGGCCGATAACCAACCGTTCTGCCTGCCGGTGGCGTACCCGGTCATGCGGCTAGCGTAATCGCCTCGAAGTAAGCCGTCCAGGTTGAAGCGAATGAAGATGTCGCTTTTTTCGGAGGGTAGCAGTAGCGCTTGGCTGAGCGACTGTTCCCACCTTACCACCCAAGGATCAATGGTGAATTTGACAAATTCCAGCGACTGCTGCTCGATATTTGAAAAACTGCTCTTCTCCAGATCGCCGACCATGTGCGGCGGTACGCGAAAGATACGGGCGATTTCATTGATCTGGAACTTGCGCGTCTCCAAAAACTGCGCTTGTTCTGGGGGAATGCCGATGTCCTGAAACTTCATGCCCTCTTCCAGCACCGCCACACGATGGGCATTTCCGCTCCCCTGATATGCCGCGTTCCAGCTGTCTTTGACCCGTTGCACATCCTTAATGACCCCCGGATGCTCCAGCACACCGCCGGGGTTGGCGCCGTTGGCAAAAAAGCTCGCGCCATATTCTTCGGTCGCCAGCGCCATACCGATCGCATTCTTGGCCATGGCAATGGGGCTGTAACCGATCAAGCCGTTAAACCCCAAACCGGGGATATGAAGCACCTCGTCCTTACGCAGCGTGACATAGCCGCCCTTGGGTCTCAGTCCGCTCTCATCCACATCCCGATAGTAAGTGTAGCGAAGCTCGCCATTTGGCGCGCGGCTCACGTCCATCTTGTTGGGCAGCAGTGGGTACAGCGCGACAGGTTGACCACGCCCGTTTCGGACGATCTGCGCATAGGCGTTGCCCCAAAGCAAAAGATGACTCATGAGTGTTTCCCTGAACACAAATGACGTCATCTCGGGATTTGGTTCGTTATGCAGCAGATTGTAAAGCGGGTGCTGTGGGAACCGCTCTTTGCTGCCGTCCAAGCGGTATTGATACACATGGAGCGGAAGCCCCGCGACTGTTTCAGCAAGGATTCGGACACAGGCATACACCGCCGTGGTTTGCAGCGCGGTATACTCGTTGACCGTTTTGCCGGAGGTCGTGCCGCCAAACAGGAAGGAGAACGCGCTGCCCAGGCTGTTTTTGGGCTTATCGCGGGAGTGAAAGAAATTACGAAAGGGAGTTTTCACAGACACACCTCCGGTGTATGGCATATAAAAAGAGCAACCTTTCGATTGCTCTTGAGGATTGAAACATACAAGCCTTCATGTTCGCATCGCACACGAAAGATTGCATTAACCCAAGGTAACACAGTTTCTTCCGCTGGTTTTGCTCATATACAGCAAATTATCCGCTCGCTGTACAACTTGTTCAGCCGTTTCGTCCGTTTGGTATAGTGTCGCTCCGATCGAAATGCTTACGCTTAAGGATTGATCTGCATAAGGAATCGATGTTTTTTCTGCCAGAATTCTGATCTTTTCTGCAACTTGCCTCAAACTATCTTCATCGGGGCAAACACAGATCCCAATAAATTCCTCGCCGCCCCATCTGCCAATGAAGTCACTATTACGAAGATTGCTGGTAAAGGTTTTTGCTAAGATTCGCAATACGTCGTCGCCTACCCCGTGACCATACTGATCGTTGAATAGTTTAAAGTGATCAATATCCATAAAAAGAACGCCAAAATTTATCCCGAGCGCTTTATATTCGCTGATCCTTGAAGCCAAAAACGTTTCGGTATATCTTCGGTTGGGCAAGCCGGTCAACTGGTCGGTTAGTGCTAGCGTTTTTAGCTCCTGCATATTATAAAGACTTTCCATCCGCTCGTGTTGCACTTGAAATATCTCAACCGCGCCGAATACCTCGCCGTTTTCTACTATTGGTACAGTTCGTACTGACACTGGCACGCGATAGCCTGCTTTGTGTAGCAAATATACGGAGGCGACGTTAATATGGTTGGTTTGGATACTATTTAGCAACGGACAACCGCTCATGCAGAGTTGTGTTCCTTCGTCGTTTGTATGCATTAAGACATTATCATAGCAATGCGTATTGATCACTTCATCGCTGGAAAAGCCGGAAATCCGTTCGGCACCCTTATTCCAAAAGGTGATTCTGCGGTCTCTATCAACATAATAGACACCATCATTCAAGTTCTCAAAGATTTCCTTATACTGTTCGTTTGCCTCCAACAATAACGCCCCCTTAGGCTTATGAATCGAAATAACACATTGCGCCGTGTGAGCCCATCGACTCGAATTGCGAATATGTGCTCTTGAACATCATCAATGCGTATCGCTGCGATTGCTAGGGGCCGATCAGTTATTGACTGAAACGGCCTGTTGTTTTCAAGTATAGCACGGAGTAACACGCTTTACAATGTTATAGAACCAACAGGCCACGCGCGTTATAAACGCTCTCGCTATTGCCACCGCCGCAACGTATCGCCCGATCCAGCGCCATGATGGTCGCCACCGCGCCGTCGATCTTCTCCGTAGATTTCTCCTTGTCCGGCTTGATGTTTCCCGCCGGGTCAGTGCGAACGTATATATTGTCCATCATCCACCGGAGCACCGGATGCCCGCCATGGGCGAGTTTCTGTTCCAGCGTCAGTTTCATCAGTTCCTTGGTGGGCGGCGACATATCTTTGAAACCTTGCCCGAAGGGAACGACCGTGAAGCCCAATCCCTCAAGGTTTTGCACCATCTGCACAGCGCCCCAGCGGTCAAAGGCGATTTCCCGGATGTTGAAGCGCGTGCTTAGTTCCTCAATGAACTTTTCGATGAAACCATAATGCACAACGTTTCCTTCCGTGGTTAGCAGAAACCCTTGTTTTTCCCAGAGATCGTATTGGACATGATCACGCCGCACGCGTAAATCGATATTTTCCTCTGGAATCCAGAAGAAGGGCAGAACCTCGTACTTGCCGTCCGCATCCTCCGGCGGGAACACCAGCACAAAGGCTGTCACGTCGGTGGTGCTGGACAGGTCAAGCCCGCCGTAACAGACGCGGCCGGAAAGCCTTTCCAGATCAACCGTAAACGAGCAGGCATCCCACTTGGCCATCGGCATCCAGCGCACGGCCTGCTTGACCCACTGGTTTAGGCGCAGCTGCCGGAAACTGTTTTCCTCGGCGGGATTCTGCTTGGCGCTCTCACAGGCATCCTTCACCTTGTCAATCGACACCGTGATGCCAAGCGATGGATTGGCTTTCTTCCAAACCTTGGGATCCGTCCAATCGTCCTCTTCCTTGGCGCCGTAGATAACTGGGTAGAAGGTGGGGTCACGCTTTCGGCCTTCAAGGATATCCAGCGCTTTCTGGTGGGTCTCATAGCAGATGCTTTGTGTATCGGTTCCCGCCGTGGTGATCAGGAAGTAGAGCGGCTGGGTACGCGCGTCGCCGGAGCCTTTGGTCATCACGTCAAAGAGCTTGCGGTTGGGCTGGGTATGCAGCTCGTCAAACACCACGCCATGGATGTTAAAACCATGTTTAGAATACGCCTCAGCGCTGAGCACCTGATAGAAACTGTTTGTGGGCAGATAGATGATCCGCTTGGTGGAGGCAAGGATTTTGACCCGTTTGGAGAGCGCCGGGCACATGCGCACCATGTCGGCAGCCACCTCGAACACAATAGACGCCTGCTGCCGATCGGCTGCGCAGCCGTAGACCTCGGCTCGCTCCTCGCCGTCGCCACAGGTCAGCAGCAAGGCGATGGCGGCGGCCAGTTCGGAATTGTGCGTCTGTAAACACGAACGGCCTACCAAGTATCGGTGGGACGCGCTGCTGACCTGGATGCATTGCATGCCCCGGTTTTCGATCGGCTCAATTGTGTCAATGTAGCGGTAATGGCTCCGCGTTCGCGGATTGCGTGTCACCGACTGGTTTTTCTTTCTGTGCATCCCCGAAACCGGCGTATCCTTGAACGCTGTAAACTTGACATAGTACAGCGTTTCACCGGTTGCTATCCGTCCACATTCCGCACTTGGCATACTCCAGTCGACCCTTTGTGTGGAGACCGCTGTTTCGATCGCATTCTTGATACCAAGGCTCCACAGCAATTCGCTGACACTTTTAGCAAGTCCGCGCTCGGTGGATGAATAGATCGCTTGGCCTTTTCGATTGCTGATTGCGCCATCTGAATCCATTAAGCCTTTCAGCAAACGTAGCCGTTGCTCCTTGGAGGCGCGTAGATAAGCGACGGGGATTACCTTGTCACGAAAGCTGTCAAGTAAAGCACAACGAAGCGCCGGTATCCGGAAAACAAGGCTGTCGCCCGTGTTTTGCCGTACGCTACCGACTGCATGGAAAGGCAGGATGTGCCTGAAAACAGCAGCGACATCACCTGTCTTTACGGTGATCTCCGGCTTGACCGCGTTTCCGTTGCCGAGCCAGTAGCCGTATAGATAAGGCTCCACCGGCAAGTCTGCATCAGGCGTCTCAAGCGCTCCCGCCAAGGGGATCCGAAAGCGATAGCAGTTTCTATCACGAGGCAGGCGTGCTAACTCACCTGTTGTTAGAACACAGGGTTTGTTTTTACCGCGCGTATACTCACCGAACCACTGATGGTTTTCACCCGCCTCAATGACCTCACCGTCTTTGAAGGTGATTCGGTATGCGCGTTCGGCATAGTCCACCGCGCTCTTGGCAACGACATGGCAGGGTTTCCCACGCTCGTCGAAAACGATGTCGCCCACGGCGATGGCGCCCATTGTCGAAAAACCATCCGGCGTGGGTATCGGCGTATCCAGCGCCACTTGTTTGCCCATCTTTTTCGGGATTTCGACATAGGCCGTGTTGAATTGCCGGTATCCGTTGGATTTCAGGATGCCGAACACATCGCGGATGATCTGCTCCTGCCAGTCGATCAGCTCAAAGGGCTTGCCCGCCCAGCTGCCTTTCGTGTGAGCAAGAGCCTCGATGAAGGATACGGCGTAATCGGCAGCGGGTTGACTGTACTGTGAAGTCTTGGCCATGAAGGCGGTGGGCTTATACTTTTTCAGCTTTCGGATTATGCCCACCCCTTTCCAGCGTTAATGAAAAAGAGCCTCACGAAGAAGCTCTTTCAAGACAGCGTTTATTCCTGTTCAATCGGCATTATCTGTGTTGTCATAGAGGCGAATTTCGTCCTCCCCGAATGCCACGCCGAGCGTGGAGCCATTGTCCCAAACACAGAAAATGCTGCCAGCATCGTCAATGAAATCAACGGTGCCAAGATCGCCCGACCGCAGCTTGGTGTAGGGATCGTTCATATGAACAAGCACCACGCGTGTGCCTTTTGGATACTGTTTGCGGAGAGCCATAACGGCCTCTTTCGACGGAAACTTATTCATTCACATCCACCTCCTTGCTTGGCGAACCGTTTTTATACGCGCTGTTGCCAGGGAGATTCGTGAGCAGGATTTTTCTCGCAACCCGGTACTCGTCACCCACAAACCCAAGCCTGATCAAGAAAACGCGGAAAGCGAACTTCTCATTCTCCACTGGCTTTTCTTTGGCGGTGACGCGTTTCTGTTGCATGGCCGCCGCGCAGAGCTTTTCAACCAGCAAGGTGTAGGCTTTGACCTTGTCGCTATTGTCTTGGGCGTTTCCCTCCAAGGTAAACCAAGGGAACCTGAGCGTCTCGGTGGTTTGCTGAATTGGCAAGTCGCCAGCCCTAAGCGCAGTTCGGAGCAGGGTTTCCTTCGCCTTCACCAGCTTGGCGAGGTTATCCAGTTTGTCGGGCGTGAAGCCCGTCAGCGGAACCTCTATCGCTAAGTCGTTGCCTTCCGGTTGGGCGTAGGCGGGTGGCTCCTGCTCGTCATGGTAGGGGCTGACCTTGCCGCCCAAGGCTGCCGTCTCTGGTATCGCCAAATCGTCAGGAACCATTATCTCAGCCAAAGGCATCGTGTCGTATTCCTCCTGTTCAGCCTTGAAATCGTGCAAACCCAGTAGGTCGGCGATCAGACCGCGGTTGTCAGCGCCTTCCAGCGTTCCAGCCTTGTCGATCTGGTAGCCACCGACCTCGTAGGCGAAGGTTGGAGCACCCCGGTAATGGGCTGGCAGGTTCAATTCCTCGGAAATGGCGGCAACCAGGGCTTTACGGGCGGCGCCGGAAAGGTTGTAGTGAATCCTCATGGTAAGCATCCTCCTTGTTCTTGGGTGCTTACATACATCACTCCGTTGGCCTTAAAATGCAAGCGGTGTCTGGGGTTTTCACACTATTTTCTCCTGTTCCGTCGAAACCAACTCAGTGATACCACGCAGCGCAAAGCACACGCAGGGTAAAGCGACCCCATTGCCCCAAAGCATATATTCGGCGGCCTCGGAGTAAGGCTGTCTCAGCCATTTGATGATCTGCTTCCTGCTCTTTGGTTTTTTGGCCACGCCCACGATTTTTCGATGCGTTTCAAACACCCGCGCCCACCACGTAATATCGTCCTCTGTGGGAGCCGGTGTTTCAAGCCCCGCACACCAATCGTCCGGGAAACCCTGCAGCTTCGCACACTCCGAAGGGGTTAGTCTACGGATGGTGTAGCGCGGTCTTCCCACGACCGGTGGGTCTTTGTAGTCCCTTGCCTGCAGGCAGGGAGATTGCTCGCGGCAAACCTGTGTGAATTCGCCCGTGGTCATCGTACAAGCAACGGATGCGTTATCCTCGTTGGGCACAGCGGATTGAGCGCAAACGGCGATGCCGCCTTGGTTGCACGTTGGGTTGCCACCGCCCCGGTCGATCGTTCTGGCGGTCTGCGCTTCGTAGAAACCGACGAGGGGATTATCGGACTTCATCCCTTCGGAATCCATCGACCCGATACCAAAAGCAACGGGGGTATGGTCAATGACGACCGCCGTCTGGTTATCCCCAGCGTCCGCGCGAAGCGTTCCGGCGTGCTCCGTCCAGCAGTGCCCGCCTAAACGGGAGGCTGCTCCGGGTTCGAAAGCGACTGCTGTTCCAGCGCGATTCGCAGGATGTCCGGCAGCCGTTTCCCCCGCAGGGAAGCCCGGCGCAAAATCCCTTGACACGCCTTCGCGCTCAAATAGAATCTCGCTGGCACACTCGCTTCCAAAATCTGCGACAAGGTAGATGCGACGGCGCCGTTGGGCGACGCCGAAGTATTGCGAATCGACAGTGCGGTACGCCACGCTCCATCCGTTTCCCAGCAGAACGTCGGCGGTTGGCCATCCCTTTTTGTCAGGCGCAGGCACCTCGGCTTCCGGCTCGGCGGTTTGGACGATGGCGTTGAGAACGGCGCGGAAGTCTTCGCCTTTGTTTGAGGAGAACGCGCCGGGCACATTTTCCCAGACGATGAACCGTGGGTATTTTCCATGCGTGGTACTCCTCATTTCACGGATGATACGAATGGCTTCATAGAAAAGGACAGATTGCTTACCTTCAAGCCCTGCGCGCTTCCCAGCGACCGACATGTCAGTGCATGGCGAACCGAAGGTGATGATGTCCACAGGCTCGATTTCCGCGCCGTTGATACCGTGGATATCCCCCAGATGCCGCATCCAGGGAAATCGCTTGGTGGTAACCCTAATCGGGAAAGGCCCAATCTCGCTTGCCCAGAGGGGTAGGATACCACTGAAAACGGCTCCAAGCGGAAACCCGCCGGAGCCGTCAAACAGGGAACCAAGGGTAAGAACGTTATCCATTAGTGGACACCTCTACAGTGGAAAACGGTATCATCTGTCCCTCGCGGGAGAGGTACACGTCCTTGTCCGTACCGACCTGCTGGATGAACCGCCGGACGATCACGTCGCAGAACTTTTCATCCAGTTCGGCCATACGGCACACACGCCCAGTCTGTTCACAGGCGATGAGCGTCGAGCCGCTGCCACCGAAGGGGTCGAGTACCACGCAGCCCGTCATGGACGAGTTGACGATCGGGTAGGCCAGAAGCGGAATCGGCTTCATCGTGGGGTGGTCGCCGTTTTTGCGGGGCCGATCAAATTCCCAAATGGTTGTTTGTTTCCGATCAGCATACCAGGCATGCTTGCCGGATTTCTTCCAGCCGAACAGCACCGGCTCGTGCTGCCACTGATAGGGCGAGCGACCCAACACAAGGCTCTGTTTTTTCCAGATACATGTGCCAGATAGATAGAAACCGGCCTCTGTAAAGGCTTTACGAAAGTTAAGCCCCTCGGTGTCCGCGTGGAAAACGTAGATGCTGGCATCCTGCGCCATGACCTTCTCCATCTGGTTAAAAGCATCCAGCAGGAATTGATAAAACGCCTCGCTTGCCATGTTGTCGTTTTTGATTTTCCCAGCCGTGCCCTCATAATTGCAATTGTACGGAGGATCGGTGATCACAAGGTTGGCTGTCTTTCCCTCCATGAGCAGGGCATACGTTTCGGGCTTGGTGCTGTCGCCGCAAACCAGACGGTGGTTCCCCAGCAGCCACAGATCGCCGGACCTGGTGAGCGTGGGCTTTTGGAGTTCCGCGTCCACATCGAAATCGTCGTCTTTGGCATTTTCCATGCCGCCCATGAGTTTGTTCATCTCCGCATCGCTGAAACCCAGCAGGGAGAGGTCAAAGGCGTTGGTTTGCAGATCGGACAGCTCCACGGAGAGCATCTCATCGTCCCAACCGGCATTGAGCGCCAGACGGTTATCGGCGAGGATGTAAGCGCGCTTCTGCGCATCGCTGAGATGCTCAGCAAAGACACAGGGGATCTCTGAAATGCCTTCTTCCTTGGCTGCCATGACACGACCATGCCCTGCGATGATGTTGTAATCCTTGTCAATAATGCACGGATTGACGAAGCCAAATTCCCGAAGGCTGGCGCGCAGCTGCTTGATCTGTTCCTTGCTGTGAAGGCGTGCATTGCGCGCATACGGGATGAGTTTGTCGATGCCGACTTTTTCAAAACGCTCGGTGGTGTTCATCGTTTCCCCTTTCTGCCCGACAGGAGGGCTTCCATGATATCGTCCTGTGGGTTGCCCGCAAATGCGGTGGTGCAATTTTGCTTGACCACATCGAAAATCTCGTACCAGAGCAGGTTTGCCTGCTTCTGAAAAGACTGGCTCATCTGCACAAACGGGCTGGCAATCGCGCCGCCGGTGGTGGGGTGCCTGCCCAACAGGCCGTAGGCGCTGATGGCTTCCTCGCACTGGATGTAGCGCGCGAATGCCTGCGCGTAGGCTTCCACCAGCCGGGGGCTGATGAACTGGTCACAGGCACGCTCTTTGAGCCAGCGCCAAGTTTCGATGAACAAGGCATCCGCGCCGAGCGGCTTGCCGTCCTTCTGGTTGGCGCGGAGGTACTCGCTGGGCTCCGGCATATCCATTCCGGTCAGGACTGCGGGTGAAGGGAGCAGTGTTCCAGCCAGCGCGGTTTCAGGCTTGAGGTCAGGCGCTTCCAGCACTTTGGCCGCCTTGCCTGCCGTGATTTTGTTTGCCAGCGGTGTAGGTTTGTCTCCGGCGCGCACGCGTCGGCCGCCCCGGTTGGTGCCATCCTTGGCCATGCGATGTACCCCCTTTCCTGCTTGGGTTTATCCCCTGTTTGAATTGCAGTTTTTATTTGCGTGACCCCCAGGCCGTTCGGCGAACAGTGAGCTGTAGAGAGTTAAACTCCCCCCCTAACCCAGCGACCGCCCTCTCTGGCGGTGATCTCGGAGTGGCAGGAGGTACAAAGTGACATGAGGTTCGTTTCATCGTGCGTGCCGCCTTGGGACAACGGTACGATGTGATGAACCTCTTGCGCTGGGGTGATCCTGCCACGCTCCTGGCACCGCTGGCACAGGGGGTGGGCAGCAATGAAGCGGTCGCGTACCCGTTTCCAAACCCGGCCGTAGCGCTTCTTCACAGCAGGGTCACGCTGGTATCGTTCGTACCGCTGGGCTTCCTGCCTTGCATGTTCCGCGCAGAAGCGTGCGTTGGTCAGCCCTGGACAACCGGGGTGGGAACAGGGACGCTTGGGTCGGCTTGGCATCGGGAGCACCTCCATGGGCATAGGAAAGGAGCAGGATTTCTCCCGCTCCTATCGCTCTTGCTGAGTATACCATAACACAAAATTGGATTCGGAAAAAGTCGGTTTTAGTCGGTTTTAGTCGGTTTTGGTCAGATCTTTTTTAGGAACTTTGATTTTCTTTAGCGCACGCTCATGAAGCTCGAAGATATACTTGGTGCTGTAGTTCATCAAGTCGCCAATCTGATCCCATGTTTTAAAGCACAGGTATCTCAGTTCCAACAGCGTTTGGTACTCCCTATGGTTTATCTGGCTGATCACCAAGCGCACTTCACGCTTGAGATCTACAAGCTGATCAATCTCAGCGTTGATATCGTTCTCGGTATCGATAAACTTGAGAATGATATCCTCCATGCGGCAGACATTGGGGGTGGAAGAGCGCGGCATATCGGATACCAAGCTGGTTGCCCGGCTAGCCGTATTGCGCAAGGACATCACCTGTTCCAGTTTCGCATTGATGCGCTGATCGATCATGTAGGCCTGGCTCAAATACTCCTTGGCTGTCATTGCACGCCCTCCATTCCGCCCAAGTCGGCTTTCAGATCCCGAAGCAGTCTGCGCCCATCCAGTTCACTAAGCACGCCAAACCATGGCGAGCACAGGAACCGCTCAATGCGGCGCTTCTCAGACGCCTTGTCCAGTTCGTCTGGGTGTGTGATCAGCCGACGGGTTAAACGGCGGTAATCATCCGCTGCCTGCAGGATGATGGCGTCTGCCAGCGCCTGCCAGCCGCTGCCAAGCATGGCGGAACGTTTTTCGTATACCGGCTCCACACAGGAGCAAATTTCCGATCTATTCATCAGGGTCAACCTCCAGCTGTTTCAAAATCGCGGCAACCTCTGCTGCCGAGGTGACTTTGAAGGCTTGTCCCTTTGCATTCTGGATTCTTGTCATCGTGTTTTCTTGCAATTTTGTGAGCTTGCCCGAAGGGGTCTTAACCTCAAAGGCCACAAACCGACCACGGTAGCAGACGATCACGTCCGGGATTCCGGCCGTGCCGTACATGCCACCATGGGTTTTCCAGGCGAAGCAAAAAGGGGTTTTCTTGAGAAGCCGCAGGATGGCGGCCACGATGTCACGTTCTGCCATGGGTTTCCTCCCTCGGAGATGACGGGTTTGACGGGGTAAAAGCCCGTTGCTATATATTATTATCAATTTTTAGGCACTATCTATATCTCTCAAGCACGCTTACGTAGAGAGATAAGAAACCCCCGTCAAACCCGTCATGGTTTAGTCATGCAGCCGCACACCCCGCCAGATGCGTCGGTTGGCAACGTTGTCCGTCGCGCGACTGACGCTTGGATAATTGCTCTCAACGTCTTTGTTGAAGCTGGTTTGAGACATCGGGCGCAAGCCGTTTTTGACGCAGTAGTCATGGTAACGCTCGAACACCTGCTCCCGCACGGACACCGCCTTGGGCTCCACAACGCAGCACTCCTCCATGAACAGCAGCGCGCTGTTGGACTCAATGCGGTATTGTTTCAACTCTTGCGCGGTCGCCTCGGTTTCGGTGAACTGGTAGTTTTGCGCCATCAGACGCCGTAAGCCTTGGATCGCCCACATCAGGATGCCGTCGCGCTCGGTCGCCAGCTTGTCCAGCAGATTCGGGTCACGCTGGTCTTTGGGCACAGGCTTTTTGAAGCGGATGATGCACAGCCTGCGATAGAAACCGTCGCTGCGGTCGCCGTAGTTGCGGGGGATCTCGTTGCATGAGAACAGGAACCGCGCGTAAGGTCGGAAGTTGAACGGGTCCTTGTTTTTACGCTCCGCGCTGATGTAATCCTCGCCGGTCATGGACTTGAAGAAACCGTTGTCCTCGATCGCCTTGCTGGGCAGGTCGGCAAAGATGTTGGCCAGCTTGCCAAACAGCTCCGCCTTGTTGAAGCGGTCGCTCAGATTCTGCCAGGCGACGTTGGAAACGTTGTCCTGACCTAGCAGGATTTCCTGAACCACAGATAGAATCGTGGATTTGCCAGCATTCGGTGCCCCGACCAGGATGAACGCCTTCTGCGCCTTGTTGAGCGGCACGAGGAAGTATCCGAGGATCTCCTGCATCAGTCCAATTTCAGGCGCTCCAAGCGTGCTCTCCAGAAAAGCCATGAACTGCGGGCATTGCGCTTCCGGCTGATAGGCGGCCTGGATCTGCACGGTGGAGCAGAAGTCCGGCGAATGCGGTTTCAGGGTTTCCTCCAGCACGTTGTACAGGCCGTTTTTCAGGTTGATGACGAACGGGTTGGCGTTAATCTCCGTCACGTGCTTGAGCACTTGGATGCGCCACTGCCAGGTGCAGTCCATGATCGCGTTCTGCGTCGCCGTGCCCGCGTTCATGTACTCGCGTACTTTGTTGGCTGCCCAAAGGTCATCCCGCATTTTGTATACGCCGCCGTCGTAGGTGTAGAACGAGCCGGTGGAATAGAACGCCGCTACGTCCTGTACCAGATGGTTGGCAAGGATGCCTGGCTTAAAGCGTAGCCCGCCGCGCTCCGTCACCTCGTACCAAATGGGAAGCTCAAGGTCGCTTCGGTCGAGTTGGGATTCTTTCGCGCTTTTCCATGTCTTGAACAGTTCCTTTTGCATCGCGTCCAGCGGCTTGATGTCCATGGCCTTCAGGCCCAACCGCTGGCGAAGCTCGTATTGCAGGAAGGCGCCCGCTACGACAGGATCCACATTGAAGAGGTATTCGCGTACAAAATGCTGCGCGGTGATCGCATCCTCGACGGTGCGCCCAGTGACCGGCTGATCCGCCAGTCTATCGCGCAATGCGTCCAGATCCATCGGCAGATAACACATCGATGCCGGCGCCTTGCACACGCAACTTCCATCCAGCATTCTGGGGCAACGGAAACCCTTCTCCGCAATGGTTTTGCAGGTCATGGGCTTGGTGCCGGAGGCTATGAAGTGGTTGATTTTCTCCTGCGTTTCCGAGGCGCGGTAACCGGGATACTCAGCCGACAGCGCATGGATTGCCTGCTCGCCGCCGTCGAAAACCGCCAGATTGGTAATCATGGCATACCAGTCATGTTCAGACAGTTGTGCGGCATTCTGCGCACAGTGCTGGATGAAATCACAGCGTTTGCGCACGGAGGTCAATCCCTGCTGTGTTCCCTTCGGTACGTTGCTCACAAGGTTACGGGGCGTGTCCTCCTCCAACCTAGGGAGGTGCTTCTCCAGTTCGGCCTGCGTGTAGCGCAGTTCAGGGTTGAATTTTACGCACTCCACCATAACCGGCTCCTGCTTGCAGTGATAGAAGCCTGGTAGACGCAGCACACGGCTTTCGTTAACACAGGTTTTATCCCCGCCAAAGCACGCAGCCAACGCCTGCTGTACGCGGCGGAAGGAAGCGACATCCGCATGTTTCATCAGCCAATAGGTGTGCAGGGACTTGCGGGTTTTCACCACGATGGACGGTTCCAGCGGGAAAGCGTTGATCTTGGCCCATTGCTCCTCCAGGGACAGCTCGTCGCATTCCATGAACTGCGCGTTGACGCGCTGGATTTCGCTGTCTTCATGGCCGCTAGCGTTGACTACGAAGTAGATGCCACGATTCTGGGCGTTATGCTTTTTCAGATCCTCCGCCATGGCGTCAACTTTGGCTAGCGACGTTTCCACCTTCATGCCCTTGAAAATGCTGCCCGCCTTGCGGTCGTCGAAGATGCGCAGACAGATCTTGTCGGAAGGCTCAAAGAATGGGCGGAGGAATTCGGTTAAGGGGATGTTGAGCGCTTTCAAATGGCTACCTCCTCACAATTCTCGTTGAAATGCCGTACGGGGATACCGCGCCACCTTGCCCGGTTGAGCTCCAGTTTCATGCCCTCGCTGATCCGATCTCCGAAGTACCACAGCTCATGGCACTTGGTGAGCAGGATCATGCCCATGTGCAGGGCAAGCTCGCGCGTAGCGTCCGTTTCTGCGCCCATAAACTGCGGGAACAGCAGGTGCGGCGCGATGGGCAGGCGCTTGTTCTCCAAAGCAAAGCGTGAGTAGCGCTGCGCAGCCTGTGTGTTGTGTTCCACATCTCCCTGATACGGCGAGCAGATATACACCAGCGGCATGAAGGGACAGCGTTGCCGGTACTCCTCCTGCTCAATTCTGGCCAGCGCCGCGCCGGCAGTAGGGTCAGGATAGCCTTCGTGATTGCGATACATCATGGTATAGCCTCCTTTTGGGGCAGCAAATTGTAGTGATCCTTGAGCATCTGGTAGAGGAAATATCGCCCACGCTGCGTCCAGAGCAGCCGTTGATCCTTATGATGGTTGCCATACAGGATGGTTTCCCACGCCATGTAGCCCTGCTGGGCATACCGGGGCATCAGGCGCAGACCGTATCCTGTATCCGAGCAGATGCCGAGCGCCCGGAGCATATCCGTGAAATCGCGCTCCGTCATGCCGTAATCGGCAGCGATGACCGCTGTGGGGAGCAGCTCACCCCTGCGCAGCACCCGGTCGAAGAAGTCCAATTTGGGACGTATCATTGCCGCCCAGCGGCGCTGTTCAGCGGTTTGCTTTTCCAGATGAGCGCGTTTGGAACGTTCTTGCTTGAGTTCGCGAAATACCCGGATGGCGTAATCGGGGTCTGCCAGCAGGCGATCTGCCAGCGGTAAGGGGTTCTGTTTCATACGTCGCTCCTCTCGATCTCGGCCATGTGCCCGAAGTCGGTGCCATAACTAGCCTCCGCCACGATCGGCACATCAAACCCGGAAAAGGGTTGCTGCTCCATACAGGCGCGAATGAAAGCCACTGCCTCGTCAAGCCGATAGGCGGGCAGCTCAAACACCAGCTCATCGTGGATTTGGAGCAGGGGTTTGAGCCAGGGGCGTTCCGGCAATCCCGCCAGCAATCGCCCCAGCGCCAGTTTGAGGATATCCGCCGCCGTGCCTTGAATGGGCGTGTTGAGCGCGCGGCGTTCTGCAAAGCTTTTACGGCCCCAATCCTGCGAGCGGATGCCGGGCAGATACCGCCTCCGCCCAAGGTGAGTCTGGGTGTACTGGGTGGAGGCTGCGGTGCGCTTTTCCTGCTCCTGCCACTTGGCCAGCTTGGGATAGCCCGCTTTCAGGTTGGCGATGATGCTCTCACACTCGGTAAGCGAAGGGTTTAGCCCCGCCTTGAACCGCAGCGTCCGTTGCAACCCCGTTGGGAACAGCCCGTAGAACACGCCGAAATTCACGTTCTTGGCGATGGTACGACGCTCTTTGTAATCTGGCGCATTTTTATCCACCGCCTGCGCATACGGAATGGAAAAAATGACGCTGGTGGTCTGCGCATGGATGTCTCCGCCGGTGCGATAGGTTTCGAGCATCCTGGCGTCTCTGCAGTAGAACGCGCCGACGCGAAGTTCAATCTGCGAAAAATCGCAGCTTACAAGCACATGCCCTTCCGGCGCCACGATGAAGGAACGGATGCCCACGGGATCGTGAGTCTTGCGGGGGCAATTCTGCATGTTGGCGTTACGCGATGCAAAGCGTCCCGTCGCGGTGGCCAACGGCAATAGATCGGGGTGGATGCGACCCGTGGCGTCGCTAATGTGTTTGAGGTAGCCGTCGACATAGGTATTCTTCAGCTTTGACCACTTGCGGTAATCCTGCACCAGTTCAAACAGCGGAACCAGCTCCGGCCTGTGATCGGCGCACCACTGCGCTAGCATCACCATGACCTGGTCATCTGCAGCATCGGCATTCTTCTCCGTTGTTTTCAGAATGGGCAAGCCCAGGTCTTTGAACAGATAGTCCTTGAACGCCTTCGTACCAGCGTTCGCGCCGATATCCACGTCGCCGATCAGGTTGCGGATCTGCTCCCGCAGTTCAACCAGATGATCCATGCACTCCACCTGTTTGCAGATCATACGAGGACGATCCATGAGCAGCCCGTTATACTTCATAAGGCCGCAGAATACGGCTGTGGGAGATTCTATCTGCTCAACAAGGGTGCGGTGCGCTGGGATGAAGGTTTCAAACCAGGCGTTGAAGCGGTGGTATAGCTGCAAGGCAAAGTCGCTGTCCGCGCAGGCGTAGCGGATGGTTTCCGGGTCGCGAGAGAGCAGTTCATCGAAGAATCTTCCTTCGGTAACCTCCCCAAAGCTGGGGAGATCAACATGCAGCAGCTTTGGCACAAGGGTTTTCAGACCAGAGTCACTGAGCCCCCGAAATTCATAGTCGCTCTTGAGCGTCAGTTGCGCGGCGGCGATGGTGTCGTAGCACGGCGGCTGCAGAACGATACCCAGCGCGTACAGGAATTGCGCTTCGAAAGCCAGGTTGTGCGCCACCTTGGTGACGCTGGAGTTCATCCACAGCGCCTCGCGCAGGTAAGGGATGACGATTGCCGGGTCTGCATTGCTCCCGTCGAAATGCTGCAAAGGGATGTAGATGGCGCTTCCAGCCTCTACCGACAGGCTGATGCCTACGATGCAGGCGCGGTGGGGATCGAGCGATGCCTTGGGGTCGGAGCGGTACTGAAGCAGTGGCGCGGTTTCAAAGTCGAACGCGACCAGCGTGGCGCCCTGCAGGTAATCCTGAATGTTGTTTAGCTCCGAGACGCATTGGTAGCCCATGGTATGCCTCCTTTCGGGAGGCGGAGGGCGTTGCCACCCTCCGCCGTATGGTTCAGCAGAGCTGCCGGCGGAAACAGTCGCGCCCCTGCGGGGTGACCAAGGTCTGTGTGCCGCCCCAGCCCGTGCGCTCGTTGATGCACTCTTTCACCGCGAACAGGGTATCCACATGGTCGGCGTAGGGCATGAGGTGCTGCTTCTTATCCCGGTACAGATAGCCGTGCTCGATGAGGTAATCGATAAAGCTGCGCTCCTTCACGCCCAATTCCTTGGCTGTTTCGCGCAGGGTCAGGTTGACTTCATGATCGACCAGCCGATCGAAGTAGTCCGCCTTGGGAAGCAACTCGACATTCTTGGCGGCCAATGTGCGATTTTTCTCCTGCAACAGTTTGAGCCGCTGAGCCAGCGCGATGAGCGTGTCTGGATCCTCCAGCACCTTGTGCAGGCGTTCGGGCGTCATGTACGCGCCTTCTTGGCGGATCGCAGGCAGCACCTCGTGGGTGATCCAGCGACGGAAGGATTGCGCTTCGGGTTTACGGCTGCCCAGAACCAGCGCGTACAGGCCAGGCTCGCTAACGACCGCCATGCTTTGCTTTCCGCCAGGGGTGTCATTTAAAATGACGCCCTTTTCATCCTCGTCCAGGCGGGACAAGGCTTGCCTATTATTTCCAACTTCCAGTGCCCGGCAAACATCTGAAGCGATAAACCAGGGTTCGCCATCGCGTGTCACTACACGAACCCGACCAAAGTGCCGATTGGTAAAAACTTGTATGTTGTCCATGAAATTCTCCTTTCAAATGGGGCGGAGGGCGTTGCCACCCTCCGCCGGGGTGGCTTTACTGCAGCGGCTGGGTGACCTCGCCGGTTTCGGGGTCGATGATTTCGCCAGTAACAGTCTCCGCTTCGTAGCCCACGTGGGTGGAACGCTGCTTCACATGTTCCGCCATGGCCGCGATACACGGGGTTTCCTCTGCTGTGAGCATCCGCGCCACGGCGAACTGCGCCTGAGAGTAGGCAATGCCGCCGGCGTTGCTGACCTTCTTGAGGGAAAAGCGCGTGACCACGCTTTGGGACTTCTTTCCCTTGGTGAGCAGTCGCTTGATGTACACCGCGAACTCCTTCATGGAACCGGTGGGCAGGGTCAGCAGAAGTGGGATGACTTCGCCCTCGCGCAGGATGTAGATGCGGCGCTTGTTCTTGCAGGCTTTGCCGCCGTTTTCACCGGAGCCGAATTGGTTGAGCGGGCAGGATGCGCAGTCGCCGCCTGGATTGCCAACGCCGGTCTCGCCGTCGTAGCTGCCGCAGTCGGGGGCGTTATTGCCGCCGGTGAAGCGTTCGCGGTAGAACGAGAACAGCGGGTGGTGGTAGAGGATCACCCCGGTAAACTCTTTCACCGCATCGGTTTCACCAGGCAGCGCGCCGGGGAGCTCGAAGGTAGTGCCTCCGGCGGCTGGGACAGTGACGCGGTCAAAGGTGATGTCCATGCCGTTCAGTTCATCGCGCATGGCGTCGGCAAGGTTGAAATCCCGGAGGGCTGTGTATCCAGTGGTTGTGATCATTTCGGTTTCGTTCATTGTGGCATCCTCACTTTTCGTTATTTGGGCGCTTTACGCACGCCAACGGTCGTTTTGTCAAATACGCTGATCAGCCCGTTGAGCCAGCTGGGTAGCGCATCGTCATTGGCCTCGATCTGCTCCTTGACGAAGGCTGAGAGACTATTGGCGTTGACGGTCTCGTAGACCAGATCGCCATAGCCCTGCGCCCGTAGCGCGTCATACAGGGATTCCTTCTGCCCGGCCAGCGCGCTGGCACGGGTCTTGGTGGTCAGGCAGAACATGACGCCAGCGCGGGTGAAATTCTGGGTCTCCGTTTCCGCCATGTGGTTGGCCAGATGCCAGTCGACGTTGTCGATATCCATGTTGACCTGCTTGAGCTCGGCTTCCAGCGCATCCTTCTGATCGCGTAACGCTTTGAGCCGATCTGCCAGTTCAAACATCTTTTCCTGCTGCATACATTCTCCTGTAAGGGTCGAAGGGGTTACGGCCTGCCCGGCAATCATCCACCAGCGTTTTGGCCAGATCGGCCTTTTCCTTGAGGGCTTTGAGCACCTGCTCGTCTACCGTGCCCCTGGCCACTAGATGGATATAGGTGCAGGGGTAACGCTGCCCGACGCGGTGGATGCGGGCTTTGGTCTGTTCATAGTTGCTCATGGAGTAATCCAGCGAGTAGAACACCATGGTGGAAGCGGCGGTCAGCGTGATGCCCAGCCCCGCTGTGGCGATCTGCCCGATGAACACCTGTACCGTGGGGTCGGTCTGGAACGCGGTCACCTGCGCCGCCCGGTCGGTCACACTGCCGTGGATGATAGCGTAGCGGATTCCTTTGCGTGTGAGCATCTGCTCGATCGCATGGATTTCCGGGACAAAACGGGCAATGATCACCAGTTTCTGCCCATCCGCGCTTTCAAGGATTTCTTCCAGCGCGTCCAGTTTGGCGGAGGATACCTGTTCCGGTCTGGGGTCATCGTCGCTGCCCAGAAAGCCGCCGGTAAGCTGGGACAGGCGCAGCAGGCGGGTCAGTACGTTTGTGACGGTCACGGCGCCTTCCTGTAGTTCGGTGTAACTGTCCTTCACAAGCTGGCGGTAGACGCGCAGCGCCGCAGACTCCAAATCGATACGCTGGATCACGTCGGTCGTGTCGGGAAGATCAAGGCACTCGGCCTTGGTTGCGCGGAAGGCGATGCTGTGCAGGCGCTGGGTGAACTCGGTTTCCATGGCTTGCTTCATGACAGGTGTGTATTTGCCATAGCCGGTCATGTCGAAGTACCTATTACGGAAAAGGTAGAAGCTACCGCCAAAAACACTGGGATCCGCGAATTTGTACTGGCTGAACACGTCGATGGGTTTGTTGGTGATCACGGTGCCGGTGAGCGCGAGGCGGTACTTGGCGGCTGCGCCCAGTTTGTGCATGGTCTTGCTGGCGCGGGCGCCCGGCGTCTTAATCTTGTGGCATTCGTCCGCGATGATGCAGTCGGGGTGCCAGCGGAGCAGCTCGGTTTCCAGCCGCCACGCGGATTCGTAGTTCACCACTAACACTTGCAGGGAAGGGCTGGACACGCCGCGGATGATTTCGGCCTTGTGCGTCAGCGAGCCAGTGAGCAGCGTTAATTCGTAGCCGAAGGCTGCAAACTTCTGGAACTCCTCTTCCCAGACGCCCAGGATGGAGAGCGGGGCGACGATGAGCGCTTTGCGGATGCGGCGCTCCTTCCATAGCTTGCCAACGATGGCAATCGAGGTTAAACTCTTACCTGTCCCCATTTGCATGAGGAGAGCGTAACCGCCGCCATCCGCCAAGTGTGCCAGTGCGACGTCTGCCGCTTGGTATTGGTGCTCGAAGAGTCTGGCCTTAACGGGGAAGTGCTTATCTGGCTTCAATCATCGGGTACCTCCTATCTCGGTTGGTTTCATGGAGCCGTACGCGGCAAGCAACTCACGCAGCACGCGTGACTGACGTGCGTCGCTGACCGCGACCAGTTCGGTTAAGACTTGCTGCTGTTCCCTGCTGAACAGTCGCTTGTGCGGATGGTACCAATCCGCAAGCTTTACGCAGCCTCTATTTCCTCTCGCTGTTTCCAGGGGGTAATCGGCTGTGAGAGCGGTGATATCCGTTCGGATGGTTCGCGTCGTCACGTGAAGCTCATCTGCGAGCGCGCGCATCGTTTCATGTCTTTTCCCGATCAGAATGCGCATGATTTCAGCGCGGCGCTCGTTGGCTCCCACAGTCGTTCACCTCCTTTCTCTTGGGCTCGGGGCTATCATATCGGTCAAATAGGAAGCCTAATTTCCTATTTGAGAAATTTCTTTAAAAAGAAAAGCACAAGCCCTTGGATGATTTCTCCCCATAAATGCTCAGTGGTGCAGATTGCTTATATCTGCAGCGTTTCAAGCTGATTGCGTGCGCTGACAAGCATCAAAACAGCCGCCTGCATCTTCCTCTCGGAAGCCTGACAAGCGGCTGTTAGCTATGAAATGAGCCTGACACATAGCTAAATAAGCTACTTGTCAGGCTCATGCGTCATTATTCAATACCGTTGCTCCCATGCCCCTACAGCATAGCCATAGGCATATTGGGTCGGATCACCCACGATCCGACACGCAGCCGGGTTGTCCCCGGCTCATGGGCGGTTGCGCCGTGCTCTGTACGAAGCGAGAAATGATATTCAAATTAGACGAAAAGGGCTATTCGCTATACAACAGAAGGGTTCGTTTGCAATACTTGCACTTCATCGCAAACTCCGGTTCCCACGGAGGTTGCTCGGGATCGTTTGCTTCAAACACAAAGGACTTCTTGTTCGCATTGCGGTCGATAAACCTGTGGTTGCAACACGGACAGGTCATGCTGGTAAATGTCGGCTGGATCGCTTTCTTTTTGAGCTGACCGTTGGTGGTCGACATACTGCCGTTGTTTGATGGGAAACACTCCTGTGACCCTCTTCCTCGCATGGTTCGCTCCTTTTGGTATAACTAACACAGGGGGTGCATTGCTCGCCCATCCCTCCTGATTTTGGGTACAGAAACACAAGGGTGTGTACGGTCACCCTACAGATGATTCAGTTGACAATGTAATTTTGCGAGATTATCTCAGGCCTGCGCTCAGCCATAGTGTTGGCAGTAGAGACGGTCATAGTGTTCCGTTTCAATCCGTGCCAACGCATTTTCTGTGGCGCTGATCAGAGTGATCTCGTTTCGTGGGGACGGCGGCGCTGTGCTTGGCGTTTCAGTAGTCTCTTGAAAATCCAGATGAAGCTGATGCATGCGGATTTGGGCGGTGGTGCAGGATACCTTGAAAATGGAAGCCAAACGGTTGACAATCAAGCGGTTACACAGTTGTGGCTCATTCCTATACCAGAGCTGCAAATGATCCGCATATCTTCTGCATACGCGTCTGACCGCCGGATAGGGCATGAGGATCGCCGCGCTGAATCGTTTGGCATGATGCTCCAGCCAATCAAGATCAGTAGTCAACTGATGTGCATCCGTTTGAATGCTTATATCGCTTACGGTACAGGCTGCGGTTTGTGCTTTTTTGCGACCATAATAGGAACGATGGTAAATCGCATGTCCACACTCGTGCGCGATCGTGGAGCGCAGCAGGGCTTCCTTTTCGATCAGGCTGTTATCGATGATCATTGTGTGGGCATGAACCGGAAAATCCTCCGCCCTTTTGGTATAAGGATCATATACCGGAATGATGGTATCACAGAAGACCATTCTTCCCAGCAAAGTCTGGTTGTGGGATAACCAGTTAAAATCAATGCTCAGCTGCAGATAGGATTCTGCAAAACGCTCAATATCCACCGGTACGGGATCCGAAAGAAGGCTGGGATTGAAGTCCCTGATCAGCGCGGCGGCATCCCGTTCGATGTCCCGGTCGGACAGAAGCGGAACGCCACCGGGTTTTGTTTCAAAGTACAGAGGAATCAATGCAGATCGTCCTTTCCTGCCAGCTCTTCCTCCGGAACACCCTTCCGGCGCTTCAGATCGTCCACAAACAGCTGCCAATCGTTCCTATCGGCATCCAGACTCTTTGCTGTACGCAATGCCGCCATAACATATTCGCGGTCGACGATATAGCCGGAGAAGTCCTGTGGAACGTAAGCGCATCTGGTTTTTCTCGCTTCGGCAGCTTTGTTGTACATGATGTCGGTCTGCTCGTCGGACAAGTGCAGGTACTTTTTAAGACTGTCCAGGCGCTCTGGGGTAAAGACATTGCGCTTCCGATTTTCAATGTCGCTGTAGAACTGGGGGGTAACCCCAATGGCAATCGCGGTCTGTCGAAGCGAACGATCTTCAGCGATCCGCAACGCTTTGATGTACTCTCCAAAGTCCATTTCTTCGGTGGATTTCATATCGATCCTCCTTTGCTCTGATGTGTGAGTCAATCCTACCACGGGAACGAGTGTTTGTCAATCTGTAAATATCTACATATTCTCAAAATGTCATTATGACAGTCATATGACTGATGGCCGGAAATTGGCAACCGGGAAAGTAAGCGATAAACCGTTGATAATACGATAGAATCTGTATCCAGGGATTATGTGACCGTGGTCGCGAGGCATAAGTTAGGCGTTTGCATCCGGCCAGTGGCTTACCTGTGGAATGAACGGCTGTGGATCACCCAGCTCGAAACGGCAACGGTATGCCGTGACGGCAGCATCGAATCCTGCTTTAAAAGCAGGTTCAAGGTTGCAAAATAGCCATTTCAAGGTTGCAAAAAGTGACCTGGTTTTGCAAACTTGAAATGGCCTAAAACCCTTGAAATTCCTACATTTTTTCGTCAAGGTTGCAAGAATTCACAGGGCATCGTTGTTTTGCAATCTTGCGTAATTGCAGCATGATATATATGGTTGCAATGATACTCGAATCGTTGAACTTAACTTTAGTATTGACATACTAAGCAGTTTCCAATATAATGCAATTAGCCTCAGAGAGAGGAGGGAACGCAATCTGGACAATTCTGTGAACGAAGCCCTCAACGTGCTCTACCAGCGCCGCATCACAAGCCGAGAACAACTGCTAACCGAAGCACTCCGGGTGCATATCACCGCATCGGTAGCGGAAAGTGAAAGTAATACCGATGTGTTGTTTTCGTTGATGAAGCAGCATACCGAAGACGTGCTCGGGTTCTTTCCGGCGGATCGAAACGACTTCGCGGCAATCTATCAGGCACTGAAAAAAGTGGACCTGTATGAGTTTGTGCTGGGCATCTATCAGGATGATCGCAGCGGAACAGTGATTACACCACTGCCGCTTCTGCGCTACATCAACGAGCGGGTACTGGCACTAACCCCCCAGAGCATCCTCATACCCGAAGCAGAACGCCACCTTGCCGGTTTACCGTGGCTAATTTCGCAATGGACTGGCGAGGTCACGCTAACAACCCAGTACAAGCCCTTTTATGAATTGTTCAAGCTTCTGTATACCCGGTATCAGAACGTGACGATCCGGTTTATTTCCATCTATTGAGGGTGTCCCGAGCTCCGTAGAATTTGAAAGGCGACAGCGCCGAGAAGGTCTGATATACTTGAGTTGCACAAACAAGAAATCAGACGATCGAGAAGGAGCTGTCACCCATGAAAGAATACCAGAAGGAACAGGCATCGGT
>JAAYUF010000050.1 GCA_012517815.1 Clostridiales bacterium | reverse complement strand
AGGGAAAAGCCGCGGGTCAGCAGGGAAAGAAAATACCGGTTGCGATGGTTGCGGTGCATGGTGTGGAACCTCCTTCAGGACCGAACGCCTGCGATCAACCCTAATATATTACAAAAATATTAAGATGTCAACACACAATCGTCACTTCTTACAATGAATACCAAACGGGGCACGCGGAAAACGCGGCCCCCAAAAGGCAAGATTTTCATATCCGCTGGCCGAACCTATTGACGAAAACGGTTCGGGCGTTTACACTGATTCTTGATTGTTCATGCGAACGCCACCGATGGGCTCGTAAATTTCATAGGCTTTGGAGGTTTTTGGACTGCTATGAAGCAAATCAATGGAACGATCACGCTGTCTTTTTTGGAAGAGGATAACCAGCAGCGCGTGATCTTTCGAGTCGTGCCGTTATGTACTCGCGAGGGCCAGGTATTTCGCAGCAAAACGACGGAGTTTCCGGATCAGGGCAGCCTGCGCATCGTACCGGACAAACGGGAACAGAGCACCTTCAAGGAGCGAATGCGGGCCATGGGCAGCCTGTGCGCCATTGCGCTTTGCAACGAAGGGAAGGAACTGGCCAAGGTGCGCCAGAACCGCAATTACGATCCGGGGCAGGGGGAATGCAACCAGTTCGCCATCTACTCCGACGTGATCTGCGAGTTTGCGGAAAGCGGCATCTTCGAAATTTTCGCCGAGGGCGAGGACTGCGCGCGCGCGCTTTCAGCACGGGTGCTTCTGCGGCGGGGCAAAGTGCTCTACGGGCCGATGGAGCGCGGGGAAACGCCGGACTGGGCAACGCTGCGTCCGTTTGGGAACGACAGCTATCTGCTGCACACCGTGGAACTGGCCGACGGCACGGAGCATACGTTCTACTGGGACCCGGAGCAGACGCTTTCCTGGCGTCAGCGCAGGGGCTTCCTGCGCCGCGGCCGGCTCAGGCCCGGCGAAACCGGCGAAGGCACGGCAGACGCTGCGAACGAAACGGCCGAGGAACCGCGCGCCGCTTTAGCGCCCGCGGCCAAGGTCGCGGACAAGCTCGCGCCCCAGCCTAAACCGCAGCCGGAGGTCAGGCCGGCTCCCGAACGGGCGCAGCCGGTTCAGCCGCCGGTACGCACGCCGGTCGAGCCCATCGCCGCCCAGCGCGCCCCGGCGCCGGAAACGCGCCCCGAGCCGCAGACGGAACCCCTCCGCAGACCGCCGCGGCCGGAACGCCGCCGCGACCAGGAAGGGGATACCGCGCTGCCCATCGGCGCGAGGCTTGCGATTCTGGATCAGACCATCACGTTTGAGGAACAGATTTCCAAGCTGGATCAGCCTTTATCCACCGAGGCGAACCTGCTCAGCCACGCTTCTTCCCGCGCCGTGCAGGAATCGGAAACCGCCCCTGTGCGTTTCAACGGCACGCCGCTGGTACGGGCGGGCGCCCGCGCGCCCCAGCCGATCCGCCACGGCGAGCCGCTGCATTACGTGGTAGAGCGGCAGATTCGCTCGGCGCGGCGCGAACATGCCGATCAGAAAACGGATTTCCGCCATGTCGACAACCCGATTGAAAACCTGCACATGGCGCTGGAAAGGGCCTGGGAAACGCCGGAAACCCGCCGGCAGGCGCTGCAGGCCCTGAGCGAGAACGAAACCTTCATGCAGTCCTTCCTGCAGCATATGTACCAGCAGGGGCGCGATCTGAAGGTGATCCGGGCCGCGCAGGAGCAGCTGGAGGATATCGAGGCCGAGCGCCTGAGCCTGCTGATGCAGCTGGAAAACGCGAAAAACGACTACAAGCGCGCAGCGGAAGCCATGCACGCCGGGCTGACCCAGAAAAAGCGCGAGGAGCTTCGCCAGTTGGACAACCAGCTGGCCGCGCTCCGGGAGGAACGCGACCAGTTGAGCGCGACCATCGCCGTCTTGGGCGATCAGGCGCAGAACAACACGCTGGAATGGCTGGCGCGCAACAACCTGCGCCTGTGCGCCTGCAACGGCGATACCGTGGCGCTTTCGCCCACGCTGGGCGTGACGCGCACCCCGGGGGAAATGGTCGCCGCCGTCCGCGTGGCGATGAACCGGCAGGGCTTTGCCTGCAATGAGGACGACGCCACCGAACTGCTGTTGCACTTTGCGCTTAACGACGAGCTGTGCCTCTGCGGCGACTCGCTGCACGAAGCGGAGCTGTGCGCCTGCACCCTGCTGGACAGCCTGGGCCTGATGGGCGTGACGGCGCGCACGGACGGCAACACCCGGCTGGAGGTGGCCAACCTGTTGCCCGACAACGGGCTTCGCACCCCCACGGTGGAGGTGTGCCCGCTGGGCCGCGCGGCGCTGAACCCCTTCGGGCACAAGACCATCCGCCTGCTGGAGACCCGTTCGCCCATGCGGGAAATGCTGCCGCTTCCTGTGGTGTACGCTCCCTCCTTTCGCCCCGGTCTGCGGGAAACCCGCCCGGTCGACACGGCCGTGCGGCCTACGTCGCTGGAATCCTTCGGCATGCTCCGCGAGGAGGCCAAACCCCTGATGGCGCAGGGCGAAGCGTGGTTTTCTCGGCTGGAGAACAAGCTGTCCGAACAGAGCTCGGCATTGGCGGGGATCACCACGCAGCGGATGCGCGTGTTTGTAAGCGCCGCCTCCGGCAAGCTGCGCGGCGGTTTTCTCGCCGCGGCGGACGCGGCGGTATTGGGGTGGGTTATCCCGGAGGTGTACAAGCGGGTCCTCAACCCCGAGCCCCTGCGAGAAGAAATGGAATGCCTGCCGCGCTGCCTGGCCGCGCTGGGCATCCAGTAACGGCGCGGAAACGCCCAACGCCACGCATCCGGCAGCGGGGCCCTGACGCACGCCGCCGGGTAGATAATCCCTTGCCGACGATCCCATGCGCGGCGCGTGGCGCGCTGCGGTTGAACAGCACAAGCGTTAAGGGGCGCCCTTCTGATGAGGGCGCCCCTTTGCCTGGCGGGTTTTTGGACGGCTGAAGGCGACGCTGCCGAACGGAATGGAGAGGAGCGCCCCGACGGGACGCCGTGCGGTCCGTGGCGCAGCGGCGCAACGCAATCTTCCGGCGCTCGGCGGCAGGGCCGGACCCGGAGCTTCACGCAAAGCCCAGATCGGAAATGCGAAGAAGCGGCACCGCGCGGTCGCCGGCGGTATCGTAACCGGTTGACCGGCCCATACGGGGCGTTCCCCTGCGGGCGCAACCGCGCGCCCGACCTTGCGCTTCGGCGGCTTGGCGAAGCGGCCGCGATGCCGGTCGATGGGGCATGGCCCGCGGCATCCCGCCGTCAGTAGGCGGCGGCCATGGCCTGCGTCAACTGGCTCATGGCGGCGGCGACGTCCGCGCTGCCGGGCGACTCTCCGTCGATGACCGATTGCAGGTTGCTGATGGCGCTGGCGATGTTCTGGTATAGCTCTGTGCCGCTGTCGATGCTGTTCATCAGCGAGATTGCGCTCTGGATCAGCGTGCGGGCGTCGGGGATCAGGGTGTTTTGCACGATGGGGTCCACTCCGTCGGACGGCGGCACGTACCCGTAGCCGTGCAGCGGACACACCGCCGTGGCGGAGGCGGAGCCCAGGAACTCGGTGATCACGTCGCCGTAGGTCGGGTCGTTGACGAACTGATAGAGCGGGTGACCTTCCGGGATCACCACCACGCCCCGCACGACGGTGGAGGGGCAGTAGGGCGTGGCGATCATGTTGCTTTCGGTGCACACGGTCATGCTGCGGTGCATCTGGCACTGCACGGTGGGCACGGTGGGGGTGTACCAGTAATCGGTCACCGTGCCGTACCCCATGGCGTCGTTGCGGCAGGCGTCGGTCGCCAGCTGGCCGCTTACGGCGCAGGTGGTTACCAGGGTCAGGCCGTAGCTTTCCGGGTCGCCGTCCAGGATGTCTTTGTCGGGCAGGTTTTTGGCCTTGTGGATGGCCGACATGTAGCTTTGCCACAGCAGCGTCGCGCTGTTGCCGCCCGAGGCCTTGGAGGAGAGCGGCTTGTAGTTGTCGTGGCCGATCCACAGGGAGGAGCAGTACCAGCCGGTCATGCCGCAGAAGAAAATACCGCGCTGGTCGCTGTTGGTGCCGGTTTTACCGGCCACGGTCTGCCCGCTGATCTTGGCCTTGGTTGCCGTGCCGGAGCTTACCACGTCCTTCATCATATCCACGACGAGCCAGGCGGTGGACGCCCGGAACACCTGCCGCCGTTCCTGCTGCTGGTGGCTGTCCCACACCACGTTGCCGGCGCTGTCGGAAATGCCCAGGAAGGAGATCGGCTTTTGATACACCCCGCCGTTGCCCAAACCGCCGAAGGCCACGGCCATCTGCGCCGGGGTGATGCCGCTGGAACCCAGCGCGAGGCCAAACGGCGTCGCGTCGATATTTTCGCGCGCCACCCCCAGCTTGAGCAGAAAATCCAGCGACCGATCCACGCCGACCATGGTAAGCAGGGTTTGGGCTGCGCTTACGTTCTGGCTGCGCTTCATCGCCTCCCGCAGGGTCACGGGGCCGGTATAGCCGCCCCCGCCGTAGTTTTTCGGCCAGGTGTCCTTGCCTTCCTCATTCTTCCAGCCGCTGATGGGCAGGGGCATGTTGTAGACGATGCTGGCCGGGGAAGCGCCTAGCTCGATTGCCGGCGCGTACACGGAGATCGGCTTGATGGCGGAGCCGACCGGCATTTTCATGTCGGTGGCGCGGTTGAGGGTCTTGCGCTGGGTGGGCTTGGTGCGTCCGCCCACGATGGCCTTGAGCTCGCCCGTGCGGTAGTCCAGCACCACGGCGGCCGCCTGCGGCTGCACCACCTCGGTGTAGCTTCCGTCGCTGTTCTTGGCGCGGTACACCTTGTCGCCGGGGTCGCGCAGGGCGGGGTACTTCGTCCAGTTCTCCAGCGAATCCTCCACGATTTGCTGAATCTGCGTGTCGATGGCCAGCGTCACATGATAGCCGCCTGTGCGCAGCTCGTTTTCCATCTTGTAGCGGTTCTCGCTGGTATCCTCCAGCCCGTTGAGCGTCAGAAAGCAGTCCACGACCTCACGCACGGCGTATTCCACGTAGTGCGCGTAGGGGTACATCCCCTCGCCTTCGATGGTGGAGGAGGAAAGCACGCCGGCCGTCGCGGGGTCCAGCGCCGCCTGGTACTCCTGGTAGGTGATGAACTCGTTTTCGTACATGCACTGGAGCACGTAATCGGTGCGGTTGTTGGTCAGCTTGGCGTAATCGGTGGTATCGGAGCGGCGCACGAAAAAGTTCTTGCGAGGGTTGTAGTAATAGGGGTTGTTGGTGATGCCGGCCAGCATCGCGCATTCGCGAAGGGTCAGTTCCGACAGGCTCTTGCCGAAATACCCCTCGGCCGCCACCTCCACGCCGTAATAATTCTCGCCCATGTAGATGGTGTTCATGTAGCACTCGAGGATCTGGTCCTTGGTGTACATGGTTTCCAGCTGCATGGCGAGGTAGGCTTCCTGAATTTTGCGCTTGTAGCTCAGCTCGCTGCTGAGCACGGTGTTCTTGATCAGCTGCTGGGTGATGGTCGAACCGCCCTGATTGGTGTTGGAAATAAAGTTCTGTACAAAGGAGCCGAGGATGCGCTTGAGATCGACGCCGTTGTGGGTGTAGAAGCGCGCATCCTCCACGGCGACGAAGGCGTGCTGCAAATGGGCGGGCATCTGGGCGATGCTGACCATCACGCGGTTTTCGGTGCCCTTGTAATCGGTGATCACGTTGCCGTCGGCGTCGTAAATGAAGCTGGTCTTGTCCTGCTCGCTGAGCAGCGCCAGATCCAGCGTGGGCGCGGTTTCCACATACGCCTTGGCGATGCCCAGCAACGCGCCCGTCACCGCCAGCCCGGCCAGCACGAGCGCCAGCAGGAGGAAACGCACGGCGCTCACCAGTACCGACAGGATGAAGTTCGGCTTGGACAGCCTGGGCTTAAAAATGCTGAAGCGCCGGGGCGCGGCAAAATCGTCCTTCTCCGGCGGGGGTACGCGGTAGGCCGGGTCGTCCTCAAAGGCGTTGACAGGCACCCCGTCCACGGTGTAGACGGATTCGTCCGGCTCATAGCCCTCCCGGGGTTCATACGGCGGCTGATACAAAGCGGAATCCTCCCTGCCTGGCGATCTGCACTGAGTTGAAGCCATTATACCATAGAAGGCGCGGTCCGCGCCAGTCACCCGCGGACGCGGAAGCGCGCGCGAAAGCCCCTTGGCGCGGGGCGCGGAGGATTCGCGGCCGGCTGCGCAGCGTTCCGTTAAACCTGTAAAACGTTATCTGGCGGCGTTTTCGCTTGACACGTATCTGCGGATGAACTACAATACAGGGAGAGCCTTTGCCTGTATGGACCGGCGTCGTCGGGCATTCCAGCCCGCGAGGATCGCCGGAGAAGGCGCGGCGATCGGCACAGGATGCTCGGACCCTTGAGACCAACCGGACGCGCGACGTCCGTCGCGCCCGCAGCAAGTCAAAACCGGCCTTCATGGGCCGAAGGGAGGAAGGGCGTATCCCTGAACGCCCGTGCGAAAGATGAAACGAAAACTGCTCGTCGCGACGCTTCTGCTGCTGTTTACGTTGCTGGTGGGCGGCGCGGCGCTGGCGGCGACCGACCCGATCGTCTGCAGTATGGAGGTGTCGCCGGATACGCTGTCGGAGCCGGGCGACGTGACGGTGACCATTACCGTTTCCAACTCGGGCGATACCGATATGAAGGATCCCCTGACGCTTTACAGCCCCACCAGCGAGATCGTCAAGGATTTCGGGGATCAGGGTTCCGTAACGCTCAAGGCCGGAGAAGTGAAAACCTGGACGGGCACATGGTCGGTCAACCAGCGCACGCTGGACAACGGCCAGATTGTGTATTTCGTCAAGTATTTCCTGTATAAGGACAACGGCGAGAAGGAAGCGCAGAGCCAGCCCATCCGCGGCAAGATCAACGCCACGGAGGCGCGCACCGAGATCGAGATCAGGCGCACCATCAGCCCAGGCACCGCCCGCGAAGGCCAGACGGTCACGGTCAAGTACGACATCGTCAACACCGGCACCGTATCGCTTAAGGATATCACCATCACCGAAAACAAGGATATCAGCAGCAAGGCGGTCAGCGTGACGGCGGAGCTGAAAGCCGGTGAAACCGCGCAGGTCAAGTTCCCGGTAACGATGGGCAAGAAGGACCTGACCAGCAGCGCGACCATCACCTATACGACCGGCACCTCCAAGGAAAAACAGACCAAGACCGTCGCAGAGCAGAAGATCACCTACGGCGAAGCGGCGCTTTCCGCGAAGCTCACGGCCAGTTCCAAGGGCGTGGCCATCAACGGAACCGTGACGCTGTCGCTGGAACTGAAGAACAGCGGAAGCGTGAACTATACCGACGTGCGCGTGACCGACGCGACCCTGGGCGATGTGTTCACCAACCAGGAGATCGCAGCCGGGGCCACGCTAAAGCTGGATAAGGAAATCACCCTGACGGCGACGACCGATTATCAGTTCACCATTACCGCCATCGACAACACGGGCACCGAGGTATCGCTGAGCACGGACTCCCTGACGCTCACGGCCGTCGACCCCAGCAAAATGGTTCACCTGAACGTCACCCTCGGGTCGGATCGCACCGAAGTGTACACGCAGCCGGGCATCGTGCGCTTTTCGGTGACGGTGGAAAACGACAGCGAGGTGGACGCCGCCAACGTTGCGCTCTACCACGGCTCGACGCTGGTGTATACCTTCCCCGCCATCCCCGCAGGGGAAACCCGCAGCCTGACGCGCGACGCCGCGCTGAGCATGGCCGGCAAGTACCAGTTCACGGCCGTTGTCGTGGACGCGATCGGCAACTCCAACAAGTTTGACAGCAACGAGGTTCAGATCGCCTTCTCCGTGCCCACGCCCGCGCCGGCGACCCCCACGCCCCCGCTGGTGCCCACGCCGGAACCCACCTACGCGGCGTTGACGGTACCGCCGATCAGCGATCCCAGCGTCGGCGCCACGGCCAAGCTGATCCGCACGTTTTTTTACCCGCTGATGATCTTTGGCATCGTGCTGCTGGGCGCGGCGCTCGCGCTGCTGGTGATTGCCACCAAGAAGCGCATGGAGCAGAAAAAGGCGTCCGACGCGGCGCTGGATCATCTGGACCGCGCCAAACGCAGGGATTACGTTACCCCGGGCGAGGAGGACGAGTGGGAGCACGCGCCGATGCCCGCCGCGCAACCGGAGATGAAAGACAGGCCGGCGACCGCTTCCGTCGCGGAGGATCGCGCCCGTCACGACGCGGAGGTTACGGACGTGGAGCTGCCGCACATGAAATATGTGCGCAACGCGTACCAGCGCAACGCCCAGCCGGCCAAACCCGGCTACGGCGCCAAGGGCATTTATGACGAGGACCCGCTTACCGAGCCCGCGGACTATCGCGGCGCATCCGGGGCGGACAGCGATATCTACCATACCTACGGGGACGAGCGCGAACTGTTTGCCAAGCCCGCGCCCGAAACGCCGGAGGCCGCAAGCACATGGTCGCCCTTTGCCAGACGGTCCGAGGAAGACGATTACGCCCGCCCGGCGGAAGCCTTCCGCGGATTGGCGAAGGACGCGGCCTATCCCGACGGGGAACCCGCCGCCGAGGGCGAAGCGTACGACGACTACGCCGGTTACGACGACGCGGCCGCGGATGTTTATGCCGCCGAGGATGACGGCCATGTGAGCGACCCGATGGGGTATGACGCCGGAGACTATGCGGACAGCCAAGCGGCCTATCCGCCGGACGACGGCTACGACGCCGCCTACGAGCCCTCCGCGAGCTACGGCGCCGATGAGCCGTACGGCGCGGCGGACGCCGGGCTTGCGGGCGAAGCGGACCCCCGCGCGGGCGAACCGGGCCGTTCCGGCGGCGGGCGCAGGTCGCGCCGCGGCGGGGAGGAGCCCAACAGGGGCTACTGATCGACGGGACGAAGCATGCCACCGTCCGCGGCCAACTGTGCCGCGGACGGTTTTTGGGCTTGTTTTTACCCCGAAACCCTTGTATAATAAGGCGAAACCGTGAAGAGGTGATGGGCGCCATGTTCGAGGGATTCCCCGAGGAAACGATACGGTTTTTTCTGGAAATTCGGTTCCATAACGACGCGTCGTTCTTCAACGAGCACCGGGACGATTACGAAAACTATGTGAAGAAGCCGTTCTACGATTTCATCGAAGCAATGGCTCCCGCGGTGCGCCGGATCGCCGACGATATGGAACTGCGCCCGGCCAAATGCCTCGCCAGAATCCGCCGCGACACCCGTTTCAGCAAGGATAAAACCCCGTACCGCGACCATATGTGGCTGTTGTTCCGCCGCAGCGGGGAGGAACGCGAGCACTCGGCCATGTACTGGTTCGAACTCTCCCCGGAACGCGTGGAATGGGGGCTGGGCTTCTGGGACAACAACCGGCCGGCCATGGAAGCCATCCGCAAGCGCATCCGCGAGAAACCGGACGAAGTGCTGGGCGCGCTTAAGGATTCGCGCATACCGGATCAGGGTCTGGACCTCTTCGGCGACCGCTATCTGCGCATGGCGGTTCCTCCGGGCCTGCCCCAGCAGCTGCAGGAAATCTATCCTTTGAAGGAAATGTATGTGAAACGCTCCGGCGTGCCGCTGCGAACGGCCTACACAGGCGAACTGGTCCGCCGGTGCTCGGAGGATCTGCTGCGCTTGAAGCCCATGTACCAACTGATGCGCAAAGCCATGGACGACGCGATGGCCTCGCTGGAGGGCTGACCGCCCACCCGGGGAAGGATTTGCCGGCGATCCGGCCCGCAGCAGGCGGGCCGCGAAGGGCAAGGCGAACAAGCGCGGGAAACCCAAAAAACCATTGGGATCGCCGGGCGTCACGCGGCGCGGCGGCGAAGGAAAGACGCGGGGACGCTGTCGGCCGCGCATAGACGAAAGGAGCCTTTATGAGGTATCAGGCATTAAAGAGCGGGTCGGACGTCCGCGGGGTTGCCATTGGCGAGGATGCCGTTCTGACCGGGGAAGTCGCCAGGACCCTGGGCATGGCGTTTATCGCCTTCCTGGCCCGCAAGGAAAACCTCAGGCCGGATCAGATCACGGTTGCCCTGGGCCGGGACAGCCGCGTTTCCGGGCCGGACCTGCTGGCGGCGACGGCGGAGGGCATCGCCGCCATGGGCGCGACCGCGCACGATTATGGCATGTGCACCACGCCTTCCATGTATATGGCGATTGTGACCGAAGGCTTTCGGCCCACCGGCTCCATCATGATCACGGCGAGCCACCATCCCTGGAAGCTCAACGGCCTGAAGTTTTTTACCCGCGAAGGCGGTTTGGGCTTCCATGATCTGGACGATCTGCTGGCCTTGGCGGAAACCGTGTCCGCTCCGACGAATACCGTCCGGGGGAGCGTATCGGCCGTGCCTTTCCTGCCCCGCTATACCGAGCACCTGCGGCGGCTGATCATCGATGGGCTAAACCCCGGGGTTGCCAAACCGCTGCTGGGCCTGCACGTGGTGGTGGATGCCGGCAACGGCGCGGGCGGCTTCTACGCCGCCATGCTGGAAAGCCTTGGCGCGTGGATCGAGGGCAGCCAGTTTCTGGAGCCGGACGGCCATTTCCCCAACCATGTGCCCAACCCCGAAAACGCGCAGGCGATGGATTCGCTGGCGCAGGCGGTGCTGCGCGTGGGCGCGGACGTCGGCGTGATTTTCGACGCGGACTGCGACCGCGCCGCGATTGTGGACCGCACCGGCAAGGAGATCAATCGCAACCGCCTGATCGCGATGATCAGCGCGATCCTGCTGGAGGACGACCCCGGCGCGACCATCGTAACCGACTCGGTCACCTCCAGCGGTCTGGCGGAGTTCATTCAGGAATGGGGCGGCGTGCATTACCGCTACAAGCGCGGCTACCGCAACGTCATCGACGAAGCCGTGCGCCTCAACGCGGCCGGCATCGACTGCCCGCTGGCCATCGAGACGAGCGGGCACGCGGCCCTTCGGGACAACCACTTTCTGGACGACGGGATGTATCTGGTTACGCTTCTGCTCATGAAAGCCATGCAGCTCAAGCAGCGGGATCAGGAACTGGGCTCGCTGCTCAACGGCCTGAAAGAGCCGGTGGAGAGCACCGAGATCCGCCTGTCGATCCTCACCGAGCAGTTCGCGCAGACGGGCAAGCTGGTGATCGAGCCGGTGATGGACTACGCCACCCGGCAGCCGACCTGGCACATCGCGCCGGACAACCGGGAAGGCGTGCGCATCAGCTTCGACCTGGACGGCGGCCTGAACAACGGCTGGTTCCTGCTGCGCCTGTCCGTGCACGACCCGGTGATGCCGCTGAATGTGGAAAGCGACGTCCCGGGCGGCGTAAAAACCATCCTCAGGGAGCTGTACAGGGCGCTGGCGCAGGAAACGGAGATCGACCTGCAGCCGCTTAGGGAAGCGCTGTAAACCGACCGCGCGTGGCCGCTGTGCACGGGGAGGCATATGGGCGAATACATCATGGACATGCGCAGGCTGGTGGGCCGCATCCCGCTGATGCAGTGCGGCGCTTCGGTGATCGTGGAAAACGAGCGGGGCGAAGTGCTGCTGGAACAACGGGCGGATACCGGCGACTGGGCCTACGTCGGAGGGTCGGTGGAGCTTTATGAGCGCGTCGAGGATGCCGCGGCCCGCGAGTTGCGGGAAGAAACCGGCCTGATTGCCGACGAACTGACACTGCTGGGCGTATTCTCGGGCGAAGCGCTGCGGTATACCTACCCCAACGGCGATCAGGTGAGCAACGTGGACGTGGTGTTCGTCTGCCGCCGTTACCATGGGCAACTCCAGCAGGAAGCGGGCGAGGTGGATTGCCTGCGCTTCTTTTCGCCGGACCGGCTGCCGGACCCGCTGTTTCCGGTGAACCGGCCCGGGCTGGAGGCCTACCTGCGATCCCGTGCGCGGCCCTGAGCCGTCTTTACGGCGAGCGGTCAACCATTCACGGGATTGCTGCGCGGGTACGCGCGCGGCAGGAGCTACGCGGTCGAATGGCTGGCGACGGCTGACGTCCGCGCACCCGGTCAACAGGCGGATGAACGGGGCCAAACTCGCCGACCGACGCGCCGAACGGACGCGGGCAAACAATGAGCGGCCTTGAACGTATCGACCGACGCGCCGAACGGACGCGGGCAAACAATGAGCGGCCTTGAACGTATCGGCCGACGCGCCGAACGGATGCGGAAAACCGGTGAACGGCGCGGGTTCCCCTCACTATGCTTCTGAGCGAAACACCGGAACCGACGCGTACACGGATGCGAAAAAGCTTAACAACAAAAGAGAGGCGCGCGGCACCGCACGCCTCCTTCATTTGTCGTTACGCGCCTGCGGCCCTTCGCCCGTCAGGGTTTGCGGAACAGCCCGGCGCTCTCGCACCAGTGCAGGGTATCCGCCAGCGTTTCCCGGAAGGGGCGCGGCTCGTAACCCAATTCGCGGGTGGCTTTTTCGTGGGAGAACGCGGCGTTGCTGCACAGGGTGTGAACGCTGTAAGCCGTAAACAGCGGCTTCTGGCGGAGAATCCGGTAATACAGCTCCGCCAGCGGCGCCACGATGCGGATGAACCAGATGGGCAGGTACGTGCGAATCCGTTTGCGGCCCGCCAGCTCATGCAGGGTCTCAAAAATCTCCTGCACGCTTACGTAGCGGTTGGTCAGCAGGTAGCACTCGCCCGGCCGTCCGTGCTCGCAGCAGGCCAGGATGCCGGCGGTCACGTCCCGAACGTCCACAAAATCATAACCGCCGCGGATGCCCGCGGTCAGGCGGCCGTCGTGCCAGTCCCGCACGAGCTGGGTCAGGTGGCCGTGGCTGAAATCGTTGGGGCCGCAAATGCCGGAGGGATGCACCACCGACGCGTCCAGCCCACGCTCGCGGGCCGCGGTGAGCACGTACTCCGTCGCCTCGGCCTTGGTCTGGGCATAATGGCCCACCACGAGCGTCGGATCAAAGTGGCAGATTTCCTGAATTTCCTCACCCATGGGCAACGTGGGCAGCGCGTGGACGGAACTGACGTGCACCAGCTTGCCCACGGCATGGCGTACGCACAGGTCGACGATATTTCGCGTGCCCTCGACATTCACCTCGCGCACGATGGGCTGGCTTTTGGTCGCGATGGTCACAATGCCGGCGCAGTGGATCACCGTCAGCTTTGTGTCGACGTCGGTGAGAAAGCAGGGTTCCAGCGTCGCCGGATCGCGAACGTCGCCCACGAACACGCGGACGTTGTCGGGCAACTGCGGCGCGTTTTGATCCTGCGGCAAAACCAGCGCGCGGACAACGTCCCCTCTCGCCAGCAGGGCGTTGACAACGGTCAGGCCCAAATGGCCGGCGGCGCCGGTAACCAGATACTCGGTACGCATAGGATTCCCTCCCTGGATAGCCTGTCGCCATCCCACATCATCATAGCATAAGCGCTGCGGTTTGCGGCCCGGCAAACCGTATTTAACAGTTGGTTCACAACTGGCGAAACCCGAGCCGCCCTGCAAAGCGGAAGCGTTGGAAACCATTTATGCCATGGACTGCGATCGGGCCGCGCGCCCTGCGCCGACGCGGCATGAGGCCCTCCGGGGCCCCGCGAACACGGGGGATCAGCCGGGCAGCAAACCGGGGTGTGAACGACCCTCCCGCGGCAGTCGCATCGCGGACCCGCGGAGGCTGAGAAGGGAACGGTGGCTGTCGCAGTGGGCCCGAAACAGTCGCACCGCGGACCCGCGGAGGCTGAACAGGAGCCCGCCCCGGCGCATCCGGCAAAACGGCTGCGGCAACAGGCCGAGGCAATGCCCCGCGCTGTTGCGGAATACGGCTGTTTCAGCAGTGCCCGGCGGGTACGCGCGACCCCGCCTCGGGCGCCCCGCGCCTGAGGCGGCGCATCCCATACCGTTTGGCAAAGCCATGCGCCGGACACCTCCGGCAACGGCATGTCGCGTTTGCGCGCCTCCGGCGCGCGAACGATCCAGGCCCCGAGCCAACGCCTGCCCGTGCTGTTTTGCGTACCCTTCGGCAGCCCGGTCCCCTCCGGCCCGCGAATCCCTGCCGGGCGAGGGTTCGGCTTCCCGCGCCGGCCGATTTGACACGCGACGCGGGGTATGCTATGATCAGCGGGATTTAAGGCAAGGCAGGTAAAATGAGATGAAAGTTCCCTTTTTCAATCTGGAACGGCAGTACCGCGCGTTGCAGCCGGAACTGGAACAGCGCGTTGTGGAAACCCTGCGCGGATGCTCGTTTATCGAAGGCCCCGCGGTCAAGGCGCTGGAAGCGGAACTGGCGGAATATCTGGGCGTCCGGCACGCCGTTACCTGCGGCAACGGCACCGACGCGCTCAAGCTGGCACTGCGCGCCTGCCGCGTCAGGGCGGGGGACGAGGTGATCACATCGCCGTTCACCTTCTTCGCTTCCGCGGAGGCGATCGCGGCGGTCGGCGCGGTGCCGGTGTTTACCGACATCGATCCCGTGACGCTCAACCTGGACCCCGCGCGCATCGAGGCGGCGGTTACCCCCCGGACGCGGGCGATCATGCCGGTGGATATTTTCGGCGTTCCCGCCGATATGGACGCGATCAACCAGATCGCAAATCGCCATCACCTCGCCGTGGTGGAGGACGCCTGCCAGGCGATCGGCGCGGAATACCGCGGCCGAAAAGCGGGCGCGCTGGGTGACGTCGGCTGTTTTTCCTTCTATCCGACCAAAAATCTGGCGGCGTTCGGCGACGGCGGCATGATCGCCACCGACGACGACGGGATCGCCACGCTCTGCCGCGCGCTGAAAGCCCACGGCAACGGGAAAACGGGCGCCAAAGCGGCGCGGCTGCTGGGCCTGGACGCGGACGATCCGGAGCTGACCGTGGTAGGTCAGGCCGACGGCCTTTACGACCCGTTCAAGTATTACAATTATCTGGTGGGGGACAATTCGCGGCTGGATACCCTGCAGGCGGAGGTGCTCCGCGTGAAGCTTGCGCATCTGGACCGCTTCAATGCCCTGCGGGCCGAGAACGCCCGCCGCTATCAGGCGGGGCTTGCGGACCTTCCGCTGCGCCTGCCGCCTTTGGAGCCCGACGGCATGAAACCCTGCTGGCACCAGTACGCGGTGATGTCGGAGGATAAGCCCGGGTTGGTGGCCTTCCTTGGCGAGGCCGGTATCGGGACGGGCGCGTTCTACCCGGTGCCACTGCATCTGCAGAAGGTGTTTCAGCCGCTGGGCTACCGCGAAGGCAGCCTGCCTCTGGCGGAACAGGCCTGCCGGCAGTCGGTCTGCCTGCCGGTGTACCCGGAGCTGAGCCAGGAAGAACAGCAGTATGTAATCGACGCCATCCGCCGGTTTTACCGCGCGGCGTAAACGGCGGCTGAACAGCCGACCGGAGGCGTTTGGTATCCTGTCAAATCGCAATCAGGACGGACGGTGCCGTAGTGAAGGGCTGCCGAGGCGGGGCAGCCCTTCTTCCCTATGAAACGGCGCTTTGTTGCGCCCCGACCGCTGCGGCCGATGCGCCGGGTCCGGTCCGCAGCGCAAGGGTCAGGCCCGGGGATCGCGGCCTGCCGTCATGGAGCAGTGAACCGGGATGCCGTTTCCGCGGAGATAGTCCGCGCCCCAGTCGTACATGTGAAACAGGATGGGCCGGATGCTTCGGCCCAGCTCCGTCAGCGCGTATTCGACTTTCGGTGGGACGACCGGGTACACCGTGCGGATCAGCATCCGGCTTTCCTCCAGCTCGCGAAGCTGCTGGGTCAGCATTTTGGATGTGGCCTGGGGAATCAGCCGGCGCAGTTCGCCAAAGCGAAGGGTTTGGTCCAGCAGGTGCCACAGGATGAGCGCCTTGTATTTGCCGCCGATCAGCTGCAGCGTGGCTTCCACCGGGCAGTTCTCGTCGTGACAGTCGCAGCGCATGGGAGCCTCCTTCGGTAACCGCGGGGGAGATAGGGCGCCTGATGGGCCATAGGGCCGATAACCGCCCGATAAATCATAGCACGTCGCCGCGCGGCGGTCAATTTCTCCTGCACGCGGCCTGAGGCGCGCAGCCGGCCGCGATCACCGCCGGCCGGCAGCGGGGAACGCGGCTGCGGCGCCGGGCGGCGGCGGGGTTTCGCATCTCGGCGTCGGCTGCCAACTCGACCGCTGTTGATCCTGCGCCGGAACGGGAGACGGAACCGGGCGGGGAAGCCTGCGCAAGCCGGGTGGAATTGCGTTTAGGGTTTAGCCCGGAAGGGTAAACAACTGATGAACGGAACGGAAAGGCCGCCACACACCGGCCTTCCGGCCCGGTCGTCGGTCACGGTACCGCAACGGGAACTATGGCACAGAAAAGTGCGTACTTGCAAGAATCGCCAACTGCGCTACACTCAGGGTGTGGAACGTGCGGATCGGACGTTCCCGCAGATACGGGGGGTTCCCGACCAAAGGAGACGGGGTTTATGGAAAAGAAGATTCTAGACGTGCGCGGGATGACCTGCGCCGCCTGTGCGCTGCGCATCGAAAAAACGGTGGGGAAACTGCCCGGCGTCCGGCAGGCGAACGTGAACCTGGCCGGCGAGAAGCTGTTTGTGGAATACGACCCGGGCGTGGCGGACGTTTCCGACATCCGCGCGGCCGTGCAAAAAATCGGGTACGAGGCGCTGGAGCAGACGGACACGCAGAACGCCACCATCCCCATCGGCGGGATGACCTGCGCCGCGTGCGCCCAGCGCGTCGAAAAAGCCATCCGCAGGCTGGAAGGCGTGCAGAGCGTTTCGGTGAACCTGGCGACCGAAAAGGCGACCGTCGCCTACCATGCCGGGCAGGTACGGCTTTCCGCCATCCGGGACGCGATTGGGAAAGCCGGCTATCAGGCCCTGACCGTCAACCGCGAAAGCGCCGCCGAGGAGGATCGCAAACGAAGGCAAAAGCTGATCACCGCGCTGTGGACGAAGTTCATCGTTGCCGCCGCGTTCGCGCTGCCGCTTTTGTACGTGGCCATGGCGCCGATGCTTGGGGGCCTGTCGCTGCCGTTTCCCCAGACAATTCACCCGATGCACCACCCCCTCGCCTACGCGATTACGGAGCTTTTGCTGGTGCTGCCGGTGATCGCCGTAGGCTACCGGTTCTACACCGTAGGCTTCCGCGCCCTGTGGCAGCGGAGCCCCAACATGGATTCGCTGATCGCGGTCGGTACGACGGCGGCTTTCGGCTACAGCCTGTACAACGTGTTCCAGATCGCCGCAGGGCAAACGCAGGCCGTGGATTCGCTCTACTTTGAAACGGCGGGCGTCATCATCACGCTGATCCTGCTGGGCAAATCGCTGGAGGCGGTTTCCAAGGGCCGCACGAGCGAGGCCATTAAAAAGCTGATGAATCTGGCACCCAAGACGGCGATTGTACTCCAGAACGGCCAGGAGCGGGAGATCCCGATCGACGAGGTGGAAATCGGCGACACCGTGGTGGTGAAACCCGGCGGGCGCATCCCCGTGGACGGCACCGTCACCCAGGGGCATACCGCGGTGGATGAAAGCATGCTCACCGGCGAGAGCATGCCGGTGGAAAAGGCGGCGGGGGACAAGGTTTACACCGCCTCCCTGAACGCCACGGGCAGCGTGCGTTTCCGCGCGGAGAAAATCGGCGGCGACACGGCGCTGGCGCAGATCGTCAAGCTGGTGGAGGACGCGCAGGGCTCCAAAGCGCCCATCGCGCAACTGGCGGACGTGGTGTCCGGCTATTTTGTGCCCGCGGTGGTTGCTATCGCGCTGGCGGCCGGTATCGCTTGGTTCTTTGGAACCGGGGGCGATCTTCAATTCGCGCTGACCATTTTTATCTCCGTGCTGGTGATCGCCTGCCCCTGCGCGCTCGGGCTCGCGACGCCTACGGCCATCATGGTGGGCACCGGTAAGGGCGCGGAGTACGGCATCCTCATCAAAGGCGGGGAAGCGCTGGAAACGGCCCACAAAATCAACACCATCGTGCTGGACAAGACCGGCACCATCACCCGCGGCAAACCGGCCGTCACCGACGTGGTCACGGCGGAGGGCTTTCAGGCGGATACGCTGCTCCGGTGGACGGCTTCGGCCGAGAAGGCCTCCGAGCACCCGCTGGGACAGGCGATCGTCGCGGACGCGCAGGCCCGTAACCTGGATTTCCTCACGGTCGAAGCGTTCCAGTCCATGACGGGGCTGGGCATCGAGGCCACGATCGACGGGCGTGCCCTGCTGGCGGGCAACCGCAAGCTGATGGACGAGCGCCTTGTGGCGACCGACGCGCTGCAGGCCGACGCCGAAAGGCTGGCCGCGGAGGGCAAAACCCCGATGTATGTGGCGGTGGACAGGCGTCTGGCGGGCATCGTGGCCGTGGCGGACGTCGTGAAGCCCGGCAGCCGGGAGGCGATCGAGAGCCTGCACCGCATGGGCATCGAAGTGGCGATGATCACCGGCGACAATCGTAAGACCGCCGAAGCCATCGCCCGGGAGGTCGGCATCGACCGCGTACTGGCGGAGGTGCTCCCGCAGGATAAGGCCGGCGAAGTGAAAAAGCTGCAGGCCGAAGGCCGGCGCGTAGCCATGGTAGGCGACGGCATCAACGACGCGCCGGCGCTGGTACAGGCGGACGTGGGCATCGCGATTGGTTCCGGTACGGACGTCGCGCTGGAAAGCGCCGATATCGTGCTCATGCGCTCCGACCTGTCGGATGTGCCCACCGCGATCGAGCTGAGCCGTCGCACCATCCGCAACATCCGGCAGAACCTGTTTTGGGCGTTCGGGTACAACGTGATCGGCATCCCGATTGCGGCCGGCGTGCTCCACCTTTTCGGCGGGCCGCTGCTCAACCCCATGTTCGCCGCGGCGGCCATGTCGATGAGTTCCGTGTCCGTGCTGACCAACGCCCTGCGGCTGAAGCGGTTCCGCCCGGCAAAAGACAAGGGAGCCGCGCGCTGAGCACGGCGGCGCGATGAAGCATCCTCGGCAGCGACGCACACGTCGCGTAAGGCCGAACGGGCGGCTGATGACAGGCCCCCGGAGACGGCGGGAAAAGGTCCCGCCGCGCGGACAGAGGAGGAAACGTTCACTAACCCCATGAAAACCACGGTATATAAAGTCAGCGGCATCGTCTGCGGGCATTGCGCAAAGGCGGTGGTCAAGGCGCTGGGCGCCCTGTCCGGCGTGGAACGCATTCAGGTGGACCCCAAACGCAAAGTGGTGGTGATCGACCACAACGCGGCCCTCGCGACGCCTTCGAAGCTCCGCCGGACCATCGAGGAGCAGGGTTACGACGTGCTGATGTGAACAGACCCCGGCCGGAACCGTCCCCATAAGGCGCCCGGCCGGTTGCCGATTCGGCGCATACCATACCGGCCGCGGCGGGGATCGCGTTTCGGCGCCGGAACGGGGGTTATCCGCGCCCCAAGCGCGGCCTTCGCGTCGCTACCCTCCGCGACGCCGGACGCGGCGCGCGACAACCGGCAGCGGGATGGCGCGGGAGCGTGCCCTCGCGGCATCGGGGCGTCGCGCACACGGGAAGAGCGCGGGCACCCCAGACGACGTCCGATGAACGGGCCTGGCGAGGGCTGCAAAGTGGTTGACAGAACGGCACCCGAAAGGGATAATGGAACTGCGGCGCGCGGCGCGACCGGGCGGCGCACGACTGCGTTGCGCATTCCTCCGCCGCCCCGGCGACACGGCCCGCGAGCGTAGCGGGTGGGGACGGCCGACGCGCGCAACAAGATAAAGGCGGGGCACAACCATGGAACAGTATTTGCAGGAAATCTACGACGACGCGTTTTCGACCGCTTATGAAAGCTTCCGCTCGCGCCGGGCGACGGACGCCCGCTTTACGCGGGCGTATCTGCGGGGATTGCTGGAAAGCCTGTACGTGGCACAGGGCAATAACTGGCTGGGGCGCGGCGAGGTGAAGGAAGCCGCCCAAAACGGCATGATCGCCGCGGCCGAGGCGGTGCTGGACGAGTGGGAAGAACCGTCCTGCGGCCGCGAACCGGCCTGAGCCGGAAAGCGCCACCGATGGAACACCGGAAGGCAGAAAAGGGGAGGGCCAACCATGATCACACGATATTTCGAAAAGCTGGGCGTATCGACTTCGCTGCTGGGTTTCGGCTGCATGCGCCTGCCGCTGACCCCCGAGCGCCGCATCGACGAGGCGGA
This sequence comes from Clostridiales bacterium, assembly GCA_012517815.1. Lineage (GTDB taxonomy): Bacteria > Bacillota > Clostridia > Christensenellales > Aristaeellaceae > CAXXOK01. The sequence continues at coordinate 92,873 of JAAYUF010000050.1, read as the reverse complement.
AACCGCCCGTATGTTCGATCTTGCGTACCGCAGCGGCGTCAACTATTTTGACACCGCCTACGGCTACCACGACGGGGAAAGCGAGCGCGCGGTCGGCCGCCTGCTGAAGCGGTACCCGCGGGAGTCGTTCTTCGTGGCCACCAAGCTGCCCATGTACATGATTCATTCGCTGGAGCAGGCCAAGGCGATCTTTGAGGAGCAGCTGGAAAAAACGCAGATGGAATCATTCGATTTCTACATGCTGCATTCCCTGAACGCCAAAACCTACGAACGCGCGGTCCAACTGGGCATTGCGGACTACTGCGAAAAGCTGAAGCGGGACGGCCGGATCCGCTTCCTGGGCTTCTCGTTCCACGACGGGTACGATGCGTTCGAACGCATCCTGACGGACCGCGACTGGGATTTCTGCCAGATCCAGTATAACTACCGGGACGAGCTGACACAGGCAGGCACCCGGGGGTATGAGCTGGCGACCGCGCGGGGCGTGCCCGTGATCGTTATGGAGCCGGTCAAGGGCGGGCTGCTGGGGAATCTGAAGCCCGAGGCGTCCGAGCCCTTCCGCAAGGTGACGCCGGGCGCGTCGGACGCGTCCTTCGCGCTGCGCTGGGCGGCGGACCATGCCAACGTGAAGGTGATCCTGAGCGGCATGTCTACCTACGAACAGGTGGCGGACAACCTGCGCACGTTCGACCACGCTCAGCCGCTCACCCCGGAGGAGCACGCCGCGATCCGCGAGGTGGCCGCGCGGCTGGACAGCCTGGTCAAGATCGGCTGCACGGCCTGCCGCTATTGCATGCCCTGCCCGGAGGGCGTCGATATTCCCGCCAACTTCGAGGCGTGGAACAGCTACGGCATGTACGGGGCGACCCCGAACCTGCGCTTCCACTGGCGCGCGTTCATCCCCGACAAGGTGCGGGCCGACCGCTGCGTGGCCTGCCGCCAGTGTGAAACCAAGTGCCCGCAGGGTTTGCCCATCGTGGAATCGCTCCGGGCGTTGCAAACGGAGCTGGACGCGGTGTGCGAGCCGCTTGCCTAGCCAGGCGGCGGAGAACGGCGCGCGGCCCCGGCAAGGCGCGTATCCGCTGCAAGGCTCGTATCCACGGCAAGGCGCGCGGTCTCCGCAAGGCGCGCCCGCCGGCATATGGCCTGACCGCTGCGCGCCACTGGATTCGCCCGACCGACAGCATCGATTTCGCTCGGGGCGGCAAACAGCCGGCCGATGCGCGGCTTGCCGCCCAACCCTCCCCGGAATCACCGCATCTTCGCTCCGCGGCGGGATCGCGGCTATCGAAAGAAGCGCTGTCACCATGAACTTTGACGCCCTGACCCGGTTTCTGGATTCCCTGCGCGGGCTCTACGGCATCCCCGCGCTGGATTGCATCGTCAACCACGGATACCGGACCGTGTACCGCCATGCCGCCGGTTTTTCGGACGCGGCCGGCATGCGGCCCGTCGGCCCGAGCGATCTGTATTGGATTTACTCCGCCACCAAGGTGATGACCATGACGGCCGTGATGCAACTGATCGAACACGGCCGGCTGCGGCTGGAGGACGAGCTTGCGCGATACCTGCCGGCGTTTGGCGATATGTACGTCGCGCAGGGCTTCACGGTGGAAAAATCACCCGCGCGGTGGCCCACGCGCCGCGACGCCCTGCGCAGGGCGTCAACCCCGATCCGCGTTGCCGATCTGATGAGCATGACCGCGGGCTTCTCCTACGATGTCGATTCCGAGGAGATACAAGCGGCGAACGCGGCAGCCGGAGGCAGGGCCACCACCCGGCAGATGATGGACGCGCTGGCGCGCATGCCGCTGATCTGCGAGCCGGGCACCCGCTGGGCCTACAGCCTGTCCCACGACGTGCTGGCCGGCTTGGTCGAGGCCGTGTCCGGGCTTACCTTCGGGGAATACCTCCGCCGGAATCTTTTTTCGCCGCTGGGGATCTCGGAGGCGTACTTCGATCTTAATGAGGAAAGGCTTGCGCGCCTTTCGGCGCAGTATCGGGCGGACGACGCGACGGGCGCGATCCGGCCGGTGCCGCCGGTCAACCGGTACCGCCTGAGCGAAAGGTACGAAAGCGGCGGGGCGGGGCTCATCTGCACGGCGGAGGCATACGCCGCGTTCGTGCGGGCGATGAGCAACGGCGGCGTAAACGAAGAAGGGCGCCGCATCCTGACGATGGCCTCCATCGACGCGCTGCGGAAAAACCGCCTGGACGCGCGCCTGCTTCCCGATTTTGCGGAGATGAACAAACGGGGCTACGGTTACGGGCTGGGCGTGCGCACGCTGATGGACGCGAACGCCTCCCGAAGCCCCGTGGGCGAGTTCGGCTGGGACGGGGCGGCCGGCGCGTACGTGCTGATGGACCCGGAGAACCGAATCGGCATTTTCTTTGCGGAACATGTGCTGAGTTTTCCGCAAAATTACCGCGAGATTCACCCCCGGCTGCGCGATTTGGTGTACGAGGCGCTGCTGGGCTGATCCCGGCGGGCGGCGAAGCGGCGTCCGGTGAAGGCTGTCGCAAGCCGCTGCCGTTCCCGGAAGGCCGACGGCGGCCCGCCCGCTGAAATGCCAACCGGCGCATACGGCGGGCCGGATCGTTTGCCGCGCGCTGCCAATCCGGGCCGGAGCCTCGCACTACCGGGCGGCCGCTGCCGGCCGGATGGGAGCAACGGCAGCAGGCGTAGGCTATACCGCCTCGCAGACCACCACTTGCTGGCGGTACAGCAAGCCCGCCGGAAGGCCCGCGCCCAGCGCCCACAGGTCGTATGCCCGTTCCTCCAGCTGAAGGGGCGGGCTTGTTCGATCCCCGTCGGCCGCCTTGGCGATGACGGCCAGCGGGCTTTGTCCCAGCGCCGCCAGACAGTCCCGGCTGGCCCTGCGGAAGCCCAGCAGACGAACCGATTCCGGCGCGGGGTGCGCCGCGAGCAGCTCGGCGGTAACGCTCAGCAGCGCATGGGCGGCCAGCCGGCTGAGGCGCGCGCGCGGATAGCGGCGGGTCTTGAGCCCGGCCAGCAGCTGTTCCCGGTCAGTCGCGCGTTGCGCGGCGGCGATCAGGCGGTGCTCCAGCCCCTCGCTGCAGTCCGGCAGGGCGCGCAGGGCGGCCGGGTCCATTGTGCGCAGGCGGTGGAGCAATACGGCGTCCAGCGCATCCGGCCGGTGGCACGGCACGCCGGAGAGCGGGTAGCCGCAGGCGGTTTCAGCGCCGCGGAGATCGCCGGAGAGAAACGCGCGGCGGGCGGCGCTGGCGGACGGATAGCCGACGGATGTCAGCGAAGCCGCGTGGTACTCGCCCTCCCGCAGCACCGGCAGCGGTCGGAGGCCGCTGTGCAGGCGGCGGATCGCGCGAAGGTAGCAGATGCCCAGAATATTGTTGGGACGGGTCAGCGCACGGGCGAGCGGGTCAACGGCAGCGGCTTCGGGAAGCCGGGAGTCTGGGCTGCCGACGGTGGTTGGCTCATCTGAAAAAGCCGCGCTGGTTGTGGGTTGGACACCGACTTCCTGAGGGATTCCCGGAGGAAGCGGATGGTTGGCATCGGGTTGGTACTCTCCGGCCGCGGGGGTCTTGTGTCCGGAAGCCGGCCCGGCCCTCAACCCCGCGAGGATCGCAGCCGCCTGCGCCGCCACGAAAGGCCGGCCCATCGCCAGTTCGGTGCGCAACGCGGAGGAAAACGCGGCATTGGGCTGTTCCAGCAGCGCCGCGACCGCGCTCAGCAGGGAGAGGTCATCGGTCTCGCAGCCGAAGGAGAGGTGCGTGACAAAGCCCAGGGCGCTGATCAAGCCCACCGCGCCCAAGGCGAAGTTTTCCGCGTCGCGCACGGCAAAGGCGCAGGGCAGTTCCAGCACGAGGTCCGCGCCCGCGCGCAGCGCCGCTTCCGCCCGAAACGCCGGGGCAAACAGCGCGGGCATGCCCCGCTGGGTAAAGCACCCGCTCATCACGCACACGATGCCGGCGCCCGGCAGTTTTTCGCGGATCAGCTCAAACTGTCGCGCGTGTCCACGGTGGAATGGATCGTATTCACAAACAATGCCGACAACCGGCCGCATCGGTATCCTCCCCTGCGCACACACGGCGACGTCCTGTGTTTTTCTTGTTTCGCGCCTTGTTTTTTCCCGACTTGCTTCCCTTTTCACGAAAAAAGGTGTATACTATTTCGGTTGTATACAGATACAGAATCCACTGTATTCTATCACATAAGGGAGGATAACGCCATGTCTGTCATTGACAAAATCAAGGCGAAAGCCAGGCTGGACGTCAAGCGTATCGTATTGGCCGAGGGCTCGGAACCTCGCACCGTGCAGGCCGCCCGCCAGATTGTGGATCAGGGGCTTGCCAACGTGACGCTGCTGGGCAACCGCGAGGAAATCGCAACCGTTGCCAAGCAGGTAAACACCGCGCTGGACGGCATTGAGCTGATCGACCCGCGGACGAGCGAGAAGACCGAGGCATACGCCAGTTTGCTTTATCAACTGCGCAAGGCCAAGGGCATGACCCCCGAACAGGCCAGGGAGCTTGCGTCGGGGGATACCCTCTACTACGGCGCGCTGATGGTTAAAACCGGCGACGCGGACGGTATGGTCGCGGGCGCCATCAACTCCACCGGCAACGTCCTCAGGCCCGCGCTGCAGATCATCAAAACCGCGCCGGGCATCAGCGTTGTGAGCGGCGCCTTTATTATGGAGGTGCCGGATCACCGCTACGGCGACGACGGCGTGCTGATTTTCGGCGACTGCGCCGTGATCCCCGACCCCGGCGAGGACGAGCTGGCCGCCATCGCCATCGCCAGCGCGCAGACCGGCAAGCAGCTCACCGGCATGGAGCCCAGGGTTGCCATGCTCAGCTTTTCTACCAAGGGCAGCGCCAAGCATGATAACGTCACCAAGGTGCAGCAGGCGACCGAGAAGGTGCACCAGCTGGCGCCCGATCTGGTGTGCGACGGCGAGTTGCAGGCGGACGCGGCGCTGGTGGAGAGCGTGGGCGCGCTCAAGGCGCCCGGCAGCAAAGTGGCGGGGCATGCCAACGTGCTGATCTTCCCGGACCTGCAATCGGGCAACATCGGCTACAAGCTGGTGCAGCGCTTTGCGGGAGCCACGGCCGTCGGCCCCATCGTGCAGGGCCTGGCCAAGCCGGTCAACGACCTCAGCCGCGGCTGCTCGGTGGAGGATATCGTCAGCGTCGTAGCCATCACCGCCGTGAAGGCGCAAGCATAAGGAGTACGGATCGATGAAAGTTCTGATTCTCAACGCGGGTTCCTCGTCCCTCAAGTATCAGCTGATCGACATGAACGGCGAGAAGATTCTGGCCAAGGGGCTGGTCGAGCGCATCGGCATCGACGGCAGCCGCATCAACCAGAAGGTGGACGGCAAGGTGTTTGAAGCGACCGCCCCCATGAAAACGCACACCGAAGGCATCCAGTGGATGCTCAGGGCGCTGACCGACCCTGAGAAGGGCGCCGTGACCACCATGGATGAGATCTCCGCAGTCGGGCACCGCGTGCTGCACGGCGGAGAGCGCTTCACCGCCAGCGTGAAGGTGAGCGAGGAAGTCAAGGACGCGATCCGCGACAATATCCCGCTGGGCCCGCTGCATAACCCCGCCAACCTCATGGGCATCGAGGCCTGCGAGAAGGTCATGCCCGCAACGCCCAACGTGGCCGTGTTCGATACCGCCTTCCACCAGACCATGCCCAAGAAGGCCTACCTGTACGGCGTGCCGATGGAGTATTACAAGAAGCTGCACATCCGCCGCTACGGCTTCCACGGCACCAGCCACCGCTACGTTAGCAAGCGCGCGTGCGAGTTTCTGGGGCTGGACCGCGCGCACAGCCGCATCATCACCTGCCACCTGGGCAACGGCTCCAGCCTGGCCGCCGTGCTCAACGGCAAATGCCTGGATACCAGCATGGGCATCAGCCCGCTGGAAGGCGTGCTGATGGGCACGCGCTCCGGCAGCCTCGACCCGGCCGTGGTGCAGTTCATCGCCAACAACGAGCGCATGTCCGTGGACGAGGTGCTCTCCCTGCTCAACAAGAAAAGCGGCCTGCTGGGCGTGAGCGGCATCTCCAGCGATATGCGCGACATCGACGCCGCGGCCGACGCGGGCGATCCCAACGCCACCATCGCGCGCGACATGCTGGTGTGGGGCATCCGCAAGTACATCGGCGCCTACGCCGCCGAGATGAACGGCGTGGACGCCATCGTGTTCACCGCCGGCATCGGGGAAAACAACACCACCCTGCGCGCCATGGTCATGAAGGATTTCGACTATCTGGGCGCGAAGCTGGATCCGGACAAGAACAAAACCCGCGAAGAAGCGGTGATTTCCACCGATGACAGCACCGTCAAGGTGTGCGTGATCCCCACCAATGAGGAGCTGGTGATCGCGCGGGATACGCTCGCCATCGTCACGGGCCAGCCGATCGCGGACTGAGAACGGCGGGAAGCGCCCCGCAAGGGGGTTTCGCCGTGAAAATACCATTTGACAACCGGGCGGCGAGGGATTATAATACAGCTTGGTCACGCTTGAGGAGGAACCTATGGAACTGGACGTATCCAAAGCCCTGCAGGCGCCGGGAACAGAGCTTCCCTTCGCCGCGGAGATGACGGTGCCGCCTCAGGATGTGATCGGGGAAGAGGTTTCCTTCGATCCGGTGTCGCTGGAAGGCACATACAGCGCGCTGGACGGGGCCATTCACCTCTCGGGCGTGCTGAAGACCACAGCACGCGCTACCTGCGCCATGTGCCTGGCACCCGCGAACGCCGCCATGACCATCCGGTTTGACGAAACGTTCCGCAAGGACGCCAACGAAATCGAGGACGAGGTATTCCGCTACGAAGGCGGAAAGGTGACCTTGGACCAACTCGCGCTGACGCTGATCATGCTCAACCTGCCCATGCGCTTTCTCTGCAAGGAGAATTGCGGCGGCAGTCAGGCGTATCAGGCGCTGAGGCAGGACATTTCCAAGAGCTCGTGCGAAGAGGAATCGCCGACACAGCGTCCTTTTGAAGCATTGCAGCGCTTGCTGACAAAGGATGAGGAGGTGTAGACCATGGCTCTTCCGAAAGGAAAAATTTCTCGTGCCCGCGGCCGCAGCCGTCGCGCCAACTGGAAACTGACGCTGCCCGGCATCATCGAATGCCCGCAGTGCCACCAGAAAAAGCTTTCGCACCGGGTGTGCAAACACTGCGGTTATTACAACGGCAAGCAGGTCATCGACATGACCGAAGACAAGAAGCAGAACGCGTAAGCGCTTCTGTTTCCCGCACTGGCAGGCCGCGCGGGCGGCCGCAACAGCAGTGCCTGAGGATCGGGAGGAGTACGCGGCTCACCCCACAGAGAGAACGGCTCGTCGGCTGGAAGGCTGTTCGGAAGGTTGAGCCCGCGGAAGGTCGTCCGTGAAGGCGCGGGATGAAGCCGCCGTGGCAAACGCCGCGGCCGGTTAGTTTTGCCGGGTGCGCCCGATACAGCGTTACAAGGCGACGGCGTAAGCCGCCGCGAAGCAAGGTGGTACCACGGAGCCGCTCCGTCCTTCGGACGAAGCGGCTTTTTGCTTTTTTGGCCGCCGGAGGGAAGCGCGGCGCAGAACAAAGCCGCCCCCCCCCGGGGCGGGAAGGAGCAGGTATGGAATACTGGCAGGGCGTACTCTCCCGGCTGAGCATCCCCGGCGTCGCGCTGATGGCCATGGGCGCGCTGCTGGTGCTGGACGCGCGTCGGCTGAGCAGCCTGGTTTGGAAGCAGGGAGGCGATCGGGCCGTGTTGCCCCTGAAGGTCGCCGGGCTGGCCATGGCGCTGGCTGGCGCGCTGATTCTTTTAGATATCATTCCGATGTAACGACAGGAAGGGCTGATCACCATGAGCGAATCCGCCGGGAGTTTTGAAATGGACAAGGTGTATAACCCCAGGGAGATCGAGGACAGACTCTACCGGATGTGGGAAGAATCCGGCGCTTTTGTGGCGCGCCGCGTGCCGGGCAAAAAGCCTTACACCATTGTGATGCCGCCGCCCAACATCACCGGGCAGCTGCACATGGGGCACGCGCTGGATTGCCTCCTGCAGGACGCGCCCATCCGCTACCACCGCATGAAGGGCGACCCGACGCTTTGGCTGCCGGGCACCGATCACGCCTCCATCGCCACTGAAGTGAAAATCGTGGAGCAGATGAAAACCGAGGGGCTCACCAAGGAAATGGTGAGCCGCGAGGAGTTTCTGCGCCGCGCGTGGAGGTGGAAGGAAGAGTACGGCGGACGCATCAACCGCCAGCAGCGCAGGCTTGGCGCCAGCTGCGACTGGACGCGCGAGCGCTTCACCATGGACGAGGGCTGCAACGAGGCCGTGCGCGAGGTGTTTGTCAACCTCTACGAGAAGGGCCTGATCTACCGCGGCAGCCGTATCATCAACTGGTGCCCCGTGTGCCGCACGGCCCTTTCCGACGCCGAGGTGGAATACGAGGAGCAGCACAGCCACCTTTGGCACATCCATTACCCCGGCGCGGATGGGGGCGCGGGCGTGACGGTGGCGACCACGCGGCCCGAAACGATGCTGGGCGACACCGCCGTGGCCGTGAACCCGGAGGATGAGCGCTACCGCGACCTGATCGGCAAAAAGGTGATCCTGCCCATCGTGAACAAGGAAATCCCCGTGGTGGCGGATGCCTACGTGGATATGGCGTTTGGCACGGGCGCGGTGAAGATCACCCCGGCGCACGACCCCAACGATTTCGAGGTGGCCATGCGCCACAATCTCGAAATCATTCGCGTGACGAACGACGACGGCACCATGAACCAGCACGCCGGGCGTTTTGAGGGCATCCACGAGTATGAGTGCCGTAAACTGATCGCCGCGGAGCTGGAGGCGCAGGGGTACCTGGTGAAGGTGGAGGACTACACCCACAACGTGGGCACCTGCTACCGCTGCCACACCACCGTGGACCCCGTGACCAGCCTGCAGTGGTTCGTGAAAATGGAACCGCTGGCCAAGCCCGCCATCGAGGCGGTGAAGAGCGGCCAGACGAAGTTCGTGCCGGACCGCTTTTCCAAGATTTACTTTAACTGGATGGAAAACATCCGCGACTGGTGCATCAGCCGCCAGCTCTGGTGGGGGCACCGCATCCCGGCCTGGTACTGCGACGAATGCGGCGAAATCATCGTCAGCCGGGAAGCGCCGGACAAGTGCACAAAGTGTGGCGGCACGCGCCTGCGGCAGGACGAGGATGTGCTGGATACCTGGTTCTCCTCGGGCCTTTGGCCGTTTAGCACCCTGGGCTGGCCGCGCCTGACCGAGGACCTTGCGTACTTCTACCCCACCAGCATGCTGGTGACGGGGTACGATATCATCTTCTTCTGGGTGGCGCGCATGATTTTCAGCGGCATCGCGCAGATGGGGCAAACCCCGTTTGACACCGTGCTGATCCACGGGCTGGTGCGCGACGCGCAGGGCCGCAAGATGAGCAAAAGCCTGGGCAACGGCGTGGACCCGCTGGAAATCATCGACGCCTACGGCGCGGACGCGCTGCGCTTCTCGCTGGCGATGGGCATCAGCCCCGGCAACGACACCCGCTTTTCCACCGAGAAGGTGGAGGCCGCGCGCAACTTCGCCAATAAGGTGTGGAACGCCAGCCGCTTCGTGCTGATGAACCTGCAAACCCGCGAAACCATCGATCCCGAGGCGCTGACGCTGCCGGACAGGTGGATTCTCTCCCGGCTGGAGAAGGCCATCGCCGAGGTGAGCGCCCACATGGAGGACGGGGACTTCGGCCTCTCGGCTACCAAAATCTACGAGTTCACGTGGAGCGAGTTCTGCGACTGGTACATCAAAATGGCCAAGGGAAGGCTGACCGGCGAGGACGAAGCCCCCAAGCGCAACGTGCGCGCGGTGCTCTGCCACGTGCTGGAAAGCCTGCTCAAGCTCCTGCACCCGTTCATGCCCTACCTGACCGAGGAGGTGTACCAGCACCTGCCCGACGCTCAGGGGATGCTGATTACCGACAGCTGGCCGGCGCAGACTCCCGCCTATGCCTTTGCGGACGAGGAGCGGCAGATGGAAGGCCTGATGGACGTGATCCGCACCATTCGCAACCTGCGCGCGGAAATGAAGGTGCAGCCCGGCAAGCGCACCCGCGTGACGCTGATCCCCGAAACCGGCTGGGAGGACGCCATGGCGGTCGCGGAACCCTACCTGCAGCGCCTGGCGGGCGTGAGCGCGGTGACTATCGGCCAAAAGGGCGACACGGGCGCGGAAAAGACGGTCAGCGCCGTGTGCGCGTCGGCGGAGATTCGCATCCCGCTGGGCGAGCTGGTAGATATCGACAAGGAGATCGCCCGCCTGACCAGGGAACACGGCAACCTCGCCGCGGAGATCGAGCGCGCCGAGGCGCGCCTGAGCAACCCCGGCTTCACGGGCAAGGCGCCCGCGGCGCTGGTGGAGCAGGAGCGCCAGAAGATGGCCGTCAATCAGGGGATGCTGGCCTCGCTGGCCCAGCGCATCGCCGAGTTGCGGGCCGACGCGTAACCTTCGCCCCCTGAAACCGCGCGCGTTTCTCCGGCGCAACAGGCAATGCCCTGCGGATACGCCGCCGCCCGAACCGACCCGTTCGGGCGGCTTTTCCATGACGGTCCCCTGCGCCGAGGCATCGGCCTGCGCGGGGGATCCGCCGGTGCGGAGGAATCCGCCATACCCCCGTCGAACCCCATAAGGCCGGAACCATTCTGGGAAAGGAAGGCGCGGGCGGTCCGCGCGGCACATGCCATGCCAATCGCATTCAAGCACCAGCCGGTTCTTTTTCACGAAGTGATGGAATGGATCCGCCCCAAAGCCGGCGGCGTCTATCTGGACGGCACGCTGGGCGGCGGCGGCCACAGCGAGGGAATCCTCGCGGCCGCCGGGGGAACAGCCACCCTGTATGGCATCGACCGGGACCTGGAAGCCATCGCCGCCGCGACGGAGCGGCTGATCGGGTACCCTGGCTTTCACGCCATCCACGGCAATTTTCACGACGCCAGGGCGCTGCTGGCCGCCGCGGGAGCAAAGCCGCTGGACGGCGCGCTGGTCGACCTGGGCGTGAGCAGCCATCAGCTGGACAGCGCGGAGCGCGGTTTCAGCTATCATGAGGACGCGCCGCTGGACATGCGAATGGACGCGTCCGGCGGGCAGACCGCGGCCGAATATCTGGCGACGGTATCGCCTATGGAGTTTCGCCGCGTGCTTACGGACTACGGCGAGGAGCGCTGGGCGGCGCGCATCGCGCAGGTGCTGGAGGAGAAGCGGCGCGCGAAGCCCCTGCGCACCACGCTGGATCTGGTGGCCGTGGTGGACGCCGCCATCCCGCGCGCGGTGCGCCGCAAGGACGAAGGCCACCCGGCCCGGCGCACGTTTCAGGCGGTGCGCATCGCGCTCAACGACGAGCTGGCGCCGCTGGAACAGGCCCTGACCGACATGGTCGACCTGCTGGCGCCCGGCGGCCGCCTGTTGGTAATCACCTTCCACTCGCTGGAGGACCGGATTGCAAAAAACACCCTCCGCCGCCTGCAAAACCCCTGCGTATGCCCCCCGAAAGCGCCCGTATGCACCTGCGGGAAACTGCCGCTGGGCCGCGTGCTGGGCGGGGGCGCGATCAAGCCTTCGCAGGAGGAAACCGACATAAACCCCCGGGCGCGAAGCGCCAAGCTGCGCGTTTTTGAACGCGCGGAAGCGGAGCCGGGCCGGCCGGTGAACGGTTATCGCCCGGACGCAGGCCGCAGGGGGTAGCGCCGCCCGGTTTTCATGTACTGCGAATGAATGGAGGAGGTGCGCCGCACGATGCCCACGCTCTACGTGGTTGCCACCCCGATTGGCAATCTGGGCGATTTCCCGCCCCGCGCCGTCGAAACGCTCAAACATGTGGCCCTGATTGCCGCGGAGGATACGCGCGTTACGCAAAAACTGCTGGCCGCCTTTGACATTCACACGCCGCTGACCAGCTGCCACGAGCACAACGAGCGCTTCAAGGCCGAGCTGATCGTCCGCCGGATGCTGGAGGAAAGCATCGACGTGGCGCTGACCACCGACGCCGGCACGCCCTGCATCAGCGATCCGGGCAGCCTGCTGACCGCCGAGGCGATCGCCGGCGGCATCCCGGTGCTGGCGGTGCCCGGCCCCACGGCGCTGGCCGCGGCGCTCAGCGTCAGCGGATTTTCGGTGGAGGAGTTCACCTTTTACGGTTTCCTGCCGCGCAACAGGGGCGAGCTGCGCGAGAAGCTTCTGTCCATGGCGGCGCGTTCGAAAATCGCGGTGGTGCACGAGTCGCCGCACCGTGTGATCGACCTGCTGGAAAGCGTCGAGGCGGTGCTGCCGCACACGCTGGTCAGCGCCAGCTGCGACCTGACCAAGAAATTCGAGGCTACCGTACGCGGCGACGTTACAGCCGTGCTGGAAACCCTGCGGGCCAACCCCAAGGCCGACAGGGGCGAATACTGCCTGGCGCTGGAATGGCACGATACGGTGGAGCCCCCCGCGCAGCCCGGCAAAGCCTCGCTGGAAGCGCTCGTGTTCGAGGGCCTGCTGGCCGGCCGGACGCTGCGCGCGAGCATGGAAGCGCTGATTGCGGCGGGGGAGCGCAAGAACGCCGTCAAGGCGGCGGGGCTGCGCGTCAAGGCGATGCTATCGCTGGAGGCTGAGGACCGCTGACGCCAGGGCGCGCGCGTAAACCGGCGCGGCGCTTCGACTCACGAAAAAAAACGCTGCCCCTCAGGCATACGGCAGGCCGTTCCCAGGCGATAACGGCGTGCCGGGAAGGAGAAGCCCGTCCGCGGGCGGGCGTCCGGTTCGGCTTGCGGCCGGCCGGGACGGCGCGGGATGGGCGGCAGATATGACAAAACTGGATGTGCTCCGGCGGTGCTTCGGGTTTGAGGCGTTCCGCGAAGGACAGGAAGAACTGATCGACGCCCTGATGGAGGGCCGCGACGCGCTGGGCGTCATGCCCACCGGCGCGGGGAAGTCGATCTGCTATCAGATACCGGCGCTGCTTGCGGAAGGCTTTGCGCTGGTCGTTTCGCCGCTGATTTCCCTGATGAAGGATCAGGTGGCCGCACTGAAAGCGGCGGGGGTCGCGGCGGCTTACATCAACAGTTCGCTGACGCCCGGGCAGCAGCGGGAAGCGCTTCGCCGGGCGGCGCAGGGCCGGTACAAGATCGTCTACGTAGCCCCGGAACGGCTGGATACGCCCGAGTTTCTCCGCTTCGCCCGGGAAGCCCCCGTTTCGCTGATCGCGGTGGACGAGGCGCACTGCGTTTCCCAATGGGGTCAGGATTTCCGACCCAGCTACCTGCGCATTCCGGAGTTCATCCAGCGCCTGCCAACGCGGCCGCCTGTGGGGGCGTTCACCGCCACGGCGACGCCGCTGGTCAATCAGGACATCCGCAAGCTTTTGCGGCTGGCGGAGCCGCTGGTGCGCGTAACGGGCTTTGACCGCCCCAATCTCCGGTTTTCCAGCCTGAAGCCCGCGGACAAGTTTGAGGCGTTGCTGGCCGTCGTGCAAAGGCATCGGGGGGAGAGCGGCATCGTTTACTGCGCGACCCGCAAGACGGTCGAGGAGGTATGCCTCCGGCTGCAGGCGCTCGGCATCCGGGCCACGCGGTACCACGCGGGCCTGACCGACGAGGAGCGCGCCCGCAACCAGGACGATTTCCAGTACGACCGGGCAACCGTGATCGTGGCGACCAACGCCTTTGGCATGGGGATTGATAAATCCGACGTGAGCTTTGTGGCGCATTACAACATGCCCCGCAGCCTGGAAAGCTACTATCAGGAAGCCGGACGCGCCGGGCGGGACGGCAGCCCCGCCGAATGCGTGCTGCTTTACGGCGGGCAGGATGTGATGACCGCGCGCTGGATGCTGGAGCACGCCGAACCGAATCCCGACCTGACCCCCGAGGAACAGGCCGAAACATACCGCCGCGACGTGGAGCGTCTGCGGCAGATGACGTTTTACAGCACCTCGAAACGGTGCCTGCGCCAGTTCATCCTGCAATACTTTGGGGAGAAGGCGGAGGACCGTTGCGACAACTGCTCCGTGTGCGCGGGCGAACCCTTTGAAGAGGCCGCGGCCGCCCCAAAGGCAACGGCCGGCAACCCGGCCCGGCGCAACGCGCCGCCCACGGCGGAGACTGCGGACGACAGCCTGTATGCGCAGCTGCGGGAACTGCGGCTGCGCCTGGCCACAGAAAAGCGCGTGCCGGCCTACGTCATCTTCACGGATGCGACGCTGCGGGCGATGGCTTCAATCAAGCCGCTGGCCTGGGACGAACTCCTGCGCGTGCCGGGCGTGGGCGAGAGCAAGCGCGAGCGTTACGGCGACGCCTTTCTGGAAACGATCTGCCGGTTTGAGGGCCGCGCGTACCGGCCGAACCGGCCGGAACCCGACGACGAACCGGAACTGTTCGCGGCGGAACCGCCCGACAGGCAGCGGGCCGGGAAACCCTGGACCAAACCGGAGGATGCCCGCCTGAGGGAAGCTTTTGAAAGCGACGCGACCATCGGCGAGCTTGCGCAGGAGCACGAGCGCTCCCCACACGCCATCCGTGTGCGGCTCAGGCGCATGGGGCTGATCGACTGACGGGCTACGGACGGTTGATCCGATCCCTGATCAGGAACGCCGCCACCTTTGGGCATGATTCTCCCGTGGCTTTTTATCAAGGCCGGCGCAGCCCCGCTACGCCTTCGCTTCCGCCCCTGTCTACAGCAGAAAACCGTACGCGCGCCTGGCTGCATTCGTGCACCGAAATCGCAGGGCAGCCCTGCCAAACAGACCGGCCGCCGGCAGGGCGGCCGGTCTGTTTTCGGCGCAGGCCCGCGCGCCGGTGATCCGTAAACCGACCCGGCGCAAGCCATCATTCGGGTTTCCAACCGTCCTTCCGGAGCATAAGCGTACGTGCCGGGTCGCCGATTCCGGGGGTGGAGTAACCCTGCGCGGCGCCGACCGAGCGGGGGGGGGGGGTCAGTCCGGCAACAGCGCGATCTCCCCGCTGCGCAGCGCATGCCGTACCCCATCCGGGCTTTCCACCGTCAGCGCCCCGTCGGGGGCGATCTCCACGGCGCGGCCGAACAGGGTACGCTCGCCCTGTGTATAGCGGATGGCGCGCCCAAGCGTCATGGACCGCGCGCGGTACGCTTCGAGATAGGCTCCGTCGCCGGGAACAAACCGGAGCATCCCGGCCGTGATCTCTGCGGCCAGGGCGTTCTTCAGCGGCGCGTCGCAGGCCAGCGATCCGACGGTATCCCGTATCGCGGCGGGCATCTCGGCGGGGCGCAGATTCAGCCCGACGCCCACCAGCAGGGATTCCACCGTGCCGCTTTCAAAATCGCTCACAGCCTCGGTCAGAATGCCGCACACCTTGCGCCCGCTCAGGTACAGGTCGTTGACCCATTTGATTTGGAGCGACAGCCCGGTATGCTTCTGGACGGCTTCCGCCACGCAGACGGCGGCATAGGCCGTGATGCCCAGCGCGCTTTCCACCGCCAAACCGGGCGTAAGCGCCACCGTCATGTAAAGCCCCGCCCCTCTGGGAGAAAGGAACGAGCGGCCCCGCCTGCCCCGGCCGGCGGTCTGTTCCTCGGCGACCACCAGCAGCGGTTCCGGCGCGCCTTCCGTTACCAGACGGCGTGCCTGCGTATTGGTGGAATCGACCGTGTCGTACCGGTACACGGGAACCTTCCGTTCCCCCAGCAGCGCCTGAATGCCGGCTTCCGACAGGCGATCGCACACCGGCGAAAGCCGGTAGCCGCGGTTGGGGGTCGATTCGATCTCGTACCCTTCGTCGCGCAGGGCGTTGACGGCCTTCCAAACGGCGTTGCGGGATACGCCGAACTGTTCCGCCAGCGTCTGGCCGGACAGGGCGACGTCCCTGGTTTCTTCCAATCGGGCGAGGATGCCGGCTTTCAGCTTCATACTGCCTCCGGGCCGCGGGTCACGCGGCGCGCTGTGTTAAGTCAACTCCATTATAGCATACGACGTATCCGCAACAAGCGGGCGGCGAGGACGTTGCGGTACCGGCTTAGCAAGGGGGCATCGGTTTGGACGCCCGCCGCCCGATCTCCTTGCGCGGGTTTCGCGGACGTTGCTCGGGCTTGCGCAGACCGCCGGGTGCTAGAGAGACGGCCCGGTTTTTGGCTATCCGCCTGGTTTTGCGGACGTTGCCTGCGCTTGCGCGGGTGAAACCGCTCGGCCGCCGGGCCCGCTCACCGGGCCGGTTTCTTGGGCGCCGTCGCCGCGCCGTTACGCCGGGCCGACGGGAGGCCGGTGTGAATTCGGCGTTGAAGCACGAACCCGCCCTCGCGCGGCGCATGTCTCCTGCGACTTTGTCGTGAAAGCTCGACGCAACCCCGCTACGCCTGCGCTTCCGCTCCTCGTTACCGCCAAGAACCGCTCGTGCGCGTTGATGCGTTCCGGAACGGTAAGCGCATTGCTGCCCGAACATCCGCCGCTTAACGTCGATTTTGCCTGTATTTTATACCGTAAGGGTTTGACGAAACCGCAGTCGGCTTGTTATAATCAGGCTGACGAGAATCATCGCATACAACCGAATGGACAAGGAGGTACCCCCATGCGCAAATTGCTTTCCGTCCTTCTGGTCTTGGCGCTGTCGATGGCCGGTCTGACGCCCGCCGCGCTGGCGGAACAGCCGGTAGACCTCAAAGGGAAACTGGTGATCGTGCACACCAACGACACGCACGGATATGTGCTGACCGACCCGACGGAGCCTTCGACCGGCTACGCGCAAGTGAAGCAGTATGCACAGGACGCAACGGCCCTCGGCGCCGACGTGCTGCTGCTGGACGCGGGCGATGTATCCCAGGGTCAACCCATCGTGAACCTGAGCAAGGGTGAAAACGCGTTTGCGTTCATGAACGCCGTCGGGTACGACGCGATGTGCCCCGGCAACCATGAATTCGACTGGGGCGTCGACCAGATGCTGCAAAACGCGGAGACGGCGGAGTTCCCGATCCTTTGCGCCAATATGATGCGCACCGCAGACAAAACCCTCTATTTTGAGCCGTACAAAATATTCGAAACCGGCGGCTACCGCGTGGGCGTCATCGGGCTGGACACGCCGGAAACGCTGACCAAAGCCAACCCGGACCTGATGAAAAACGTCACGTTCCTGATGGGCGATGAGCTGTATGCCTGCGTCCAGCGCTATGTGGACGAGGTGAAAACGCAGGGGTGCGATCTGGTGGTCGTGCTGGGCCATCTGGGCGTGGACGACGAGAGCACGGGCAACCGCTCGCTGGATGTGATCGCCAACACCACCGGCATCGACCTGTTCATCGACGGTCACAGCCATCTGCTGCTCAACGAGAAGGTGCAGCAAAAGCACGCGGAGGGCGCGGAGAATGTGCCTACGACGCTCTTGGTCAGCGCCTGGTGCTACGGCCACGCCATCGGCGAAGTGGTGTTTGACGGCGAGAAGCTCTCGGCCTCCCTGTACGCGGCGCAGCCCACGCAGGTCAGCGCTGCGTACGGCGACGCGGAAGTCGGCGCGCTGATCGGTTCCGCGAACGACGCCATTGTTAAGGAGCTCTCCACTCCCTTTGCCAGGACCGAGGTGCTGCTGGACGGCAACAAGGCGCCGGGTGTGCGCACGCAGGAAACGAACCTGGGCGATTTCTGCACCGATGCGATGCTCTGGCAGGCGAACGAAGCCTACAGCCAACCGGTTGTCGCGGCGTTCACCAACGGCGGAAGCATCCGCGCGAGCATCCAGCCCGGCGATATCACCATGCTGGACATGAAAACGGTGTTCCCCTTCGGCAACACGCTTCAGATCCTCACACTCAAGGGAAGCGAGCTGTTGGAGCTTTTGGAGGCGTCCAGCTTCTGCACGCCGGACCCAATCGGCGGGTTCCTGCAGGTGTCGGGCATCGTCTACAAGGTGGATTCGTCCGTACCGTATGAAAACGGCGACCAGTACCCCGATTCCACCTATTACGCGCCCGCCAGACCCGGCAGCCGCGTAACCATCGAAACCGTCGGCGGCGAGCCCTTTGCCGCGGACGCGGAGTACACCGTGGTCACCAACAATTTCTCGGCCGCGGGCGGCGATCAGGGCTACGTGCTCAAGTACGCCAACCAGCAGACGGGCTACAACACCTCCATCGCCCTGGAGGACGCCCTCATCGCTTACACGGAAAAGGTGCTGGGCGGGGTGATCGGCGACGCGTACGCGCAGCCCCAGGGTCGCATCACCATTCTGCCCTGACGGTCGGGTCGCACCGCACGCCGGGCCTGACGGACCGTACCCGCCGCGAGCGCGGGCGCGGGCCGGCAGGCCCGGCGTTTTGCGTGCCCTGCCGGCCCGCGCGGCCCGGCTGTGCCTGCGCCGGTTGCCCCCGGTCGCAGATTTCGCTTGATCGTTGCGCGAAAAGCGGCTATACTGGGAGCGCACCCTAACCAAGGAGGCGAGCGCGTGTACAAGACGGGCGTTTACTTCGGGCGCTTTTGCCCGCCGCACAGAGGACACCTCTACCAGATCATCGAGGCGTCCACCAAATGCGAAAAACTGGTCGTCGTGATTTCGGACAACTCCGAGCAGACCCGCAAGATCTGCGAGAGCGCGGGACTGCCCAACATTACCTACCAACTGCGCAAACAGTGGATTTCCCAGCAGGTGCAGGATATGGCGCATATCGTGGTGCGCGTGCTGGACGAGACGGATATTCCGGAGTACCCGGACGGCTGGGTGCTTTGGAGCGAGCGCATGAAGCAGATTGTGCCGGAAACCATCGACGCCTTTTTCATGGGCGAGCGCGACGATCAGGCGACCCTGGAAACATACTTTCCGCAGGCGAAGGTGGAGCTGTTTGATCCCGCGCGCACGCGCTACCCGATCTCCGCGACCGATATCCGCAACGATATTCTGGGCAACTGGCACTATATCCTGGGCTCGGCGCGCCCCTTCTTCGCCAAAAAAGTGCTGATCGCGGGCACCGAAAGCTGCGGGAAAACCACGCTGACCAAGTGCCTCGCCAAGCTGTACAACACCTCCTGGTCGGAGGAAGTGGGCCGCTACTACGCGCGCGATTATCTGGGCAACGACGAAACGATCTTTACCGACATGGATTTCGGCCGCATCGCCCACCTGCAGTACGAGCAGGACTATCAGGCGCTGCGCACGGCCAACAAGGTCTGCTTTTTTGATACCGACGCGACGTACACCGATTACTTCAGCGAGCTGTACCTCGGGCACCGCAACCCGCTGGTGGAGGCGTACATCGACCATACGAAGTACGACCTGATGCTCTACCTCCAGCCGGACGTGCAGTGGGTCGCCGACGGCCAGCGCCTCAACGGCGAGCGGCAGAAGCGGATGGCGCTGAGCGAACGGCTGTTGAACATGTACCTCTACCACGGGTTTGGCGATAAGCTGGTGGTGGTGGGCGGCGACTATACGCAGCGGCTGTCCCGCGCCATTGAACTGGTGGACGGTCTCATGCGGGGCGCGCAACCCTGAACGCGCCGTGGAGAGCGCAGGGCCAGCGGGCCTATCCCGCCGCGCAACCAAAGTGAATCGGAATCAGCACGCAATCGCGGGACGGTATACGTCCCGCGATTGCGTGCTGATACGCGCTTTCCGCCGCGCCAGCGGCCCGGCCCTGCGCCCCCCGCGGCCCGGCGGTTCATCGCCCGCGCGGCCCGTACGGCCGGTCGCGCACCCCCCTCTTTGCGAAGCGGATGGCGTGCATCGCAAGGCGATACCGCGACGCTCCGGGCGGCGGCGGGGGAAAGCCAGAGCCGCGAACTGGATTCTTCTTATTGACGGGAAACGGGTATGGGGGAAGGCGCGACACCTGATCGCATAGGCAACCGCAGGCCGAACCCCGCCATGCCGCGCGGCCGCCGTAAACGGGCCGCGCACCGGACGAAGAACGCAACCTATCCCGACGCTTTGCGTCGGCTGCCTTCCCCCGGAGCCCACTGCGCACGCGGCCCGCTTCCTGGGGGCATCCGACGGCAGGCGGCCATCAGGCGCGCCGGGGACGACGCCCGTCAGTCCGGGACGATCTCCAGCTCGGCCTGAATGTAGGCTTCCAGCACCAGATTGGCGGCCGCGAACGTCGCCTGCGCGCCCAGCGCGGAGGGGTACACCCGCACATGGCGGATCACGTGCCCCATCCCTCGGCCGTTCAGGCGCGCTTCCAGCTTGGGCGCCAGCACATCGAACCGGTAGCACACATCCCCGAAAAAGAGGATGGTCGAAACATCCAGAAGCTGGATGGCGTTGCTGACCATGCAGGAGAGATAGGTCACCTCACGGTCGATCACGCTTTCGGCGTCGGCCCGGCCCGCGGCGGCCGCGTCCACCAGCGCGGGCCATGTGGCCAGATCGGGGCAGATGCCGCGGGCATAGGCGAGAATGTTGGGGATCGAGGCGTACAGCTCCGCGCAGCCACGGTTGCCGCAGGTGCAAAGCGGCCCGTCCACGGCGATGGAGGTGTGGCCGATCTCAGTGCCAAAGCCGAAGCTGCCCTTGAACAGCCCTTCCGGCGTCACAAACCCGCCGCCGATACCCGTATCCACCACCACGGCCAGAAACCGCGGGTACCGGTGCCCCAGCCCGCAGGATTTTTCGGCCAGCGCCAGCGCGGTCGCGTTGTTTTCCAGCAGCACCGGCACGTGAAACGCCGTGCGGAAGTGCTCCCCCAGCGGCACGTTGTGCCAGGAGCCCAGGTTGGGCGGGTTGAGCAGTAGCCCGCGCCGCGTGTCCAACGGGCCGGGCGCGATGACCCCGATGCCCAGCAGCCGACCGGGCGGAGGGGCTTTCAAAAATTCGCGTATGGCCTCGTCGATTTGCGCCAGCGCCTCTTTCGGGCTTGCGCCGGGGCTGGAGCCCTCCGTCTGCCGCAGCAGCGTGCCGCGGAAATCCGTAAGCCCGAGCGTGGATACGCCGCGGGTAATGCTCACGCCCAGAATATAAAACGCTTCCGGGTTCAGGCACAGCCGGGTCGCGCGGCGGCCCACGGCGCCCTTGGCCTCGGCCGCGCCTTCCAGCAGGATGCCTTCCTGCAAAAGCTCATCCACCAACACGCTGATGGCGGCGCGCGTAAGGCCGGTGCGGCGCGCGATTTCGGCGCGGCTGCACCCGCGCTCGCGGATATGCCGCAGCACAAGGCTTCGGTTGTGACGCCTCATCTCGGTCGCGTTCAGCGTGGCGTTGAGCATGTAAGCACATCCTTATCCTAGAAGGTCTTTCACAGTATAGCACATTTTTTTCACGGATAATTGTCAAATCGATTGACAAATTAGCGGACCTGATGTATACTTCGTTTCAGAAAGAAAGGGAACGCTACATGCAACTGTCGGTCGTGCGCCGCGGCTTCAACTATGGGCAGGACGGGCCCGGCAACCGGCTGGTGATCCACCTGCAGGGGTGCAACCTGCGCTGCCCCTGGTGCAGCAATCCGGAAGGCATCGCGCCGCGCGGCACGCTGATGGAAACCGGCAAGCCCATCCCCGCGCACATCTGCCCGTACGGAGGCATTCTGGACGGGCGCCTGAAACGAAGCGTATGCGACGCCTGCGTGGATCGCCCCTGCCTGAGCCACCCGGATCGGCTGGGCATCGCGGTATCCTGCGCCCGGTTGCCGGTGGAAACGTTGCTGACGGAGTGCGAGCAGGGCCGGCCGCTGTTTTTCGACGGAGGCGGCGTTACCCTGACGGGGGGCGAACCCACGCTGCAGTTCGAGGCCGTAGAGGCGCTGCTCGGGGGCCTGCGTAAACGGGGCATCGACACGGCGATGGAAACCAACGGCCTGCACGCTTTGCTGCCTTCGCTGTTTCCGCTGCTTGATCTGCTGATTGTAGACTGCAAGCATCCAAACCCCGAGAAGCACCGGGAAGTGACGGGCCGCTCCAACGCCGTCACGCTTCGCAATCTGGATCAAGCCTTTGCAAACCACCCCAACCTGCTGGTGCGAACGCCGCTGATCCACGGTTTCAACGACGACGACGCCGCGCTGGAAGGGTTTCGGGCCTTCTACCGCGGGAAGGATACCCGCCGGGCGAGGTTCGAGTTCCTGCGCTACCACGCCTTTGGCGCGGTCAAATGGCAGCAGTGCGGCATGCCCTACGAAATGCGCGACGCCGACGTCCCCGAGGAAACGCGCGAACGCTTCGAGCAGGCCCTGCGCGCGGACGGGCACACGGTGGTGCGCACCTGAACTACGCCAAGGAGGATGCGGACGATGAACACCTTGCACCTTACGCCGGATCTGATCCTGGAACAGGCCCGGAACCTGTTTGCCGAGGAGCGCGCCATCAAGCGCCTGGACGGCTGGTTTCTGACGCGGGAGATCGCCATGCGTTTCGTGCAGGAAAACCCGGCGATGCCCACCGTGCTGCAGGCCGCAGGCACCCTGCGCCGGATCGTGGAGGAACTGCCGCTGTCCCTGAGCGAGAACGCCGTTTTTGCCGGCACGCAGCGGGATGCTTTTGCCAAGAGCTATGCGCTGATTAACCCGAACTTCCGGGTGAGCACGTTTAACGGCTACTGCGACCCCACCGCGGTGTTTAGCGATATCCAGCCCAACGACGAGTTTTCCGCCGAGCGCATCGAGCGGGTGCGCGCGTGGTTTCAGGAAACGCCCTATGTGACGCAGCTGAGCGCGGTGTACCGTGAGGCCGAGCGCGACACGGCGGAAGTGGCGTACTTTATCGAGCAGGTAACCGGCCATCTGATCCCGGACTTCCGCGCCGCCCTGCAAACCGGTCTGGAGCCGATGATGGAGCGCCTGAACACGCGGCGCGACGCGGAAGGCGACGGGGAGAAGCGAAACCAGTACGAGGCCATGCGCGTGGCGATGGAGGCCGTGCTGATCCTTGCCGGGCGCTACGCCGGGCTGGCGCGCGCGCAGATGATGTTCGTGGAAGAACCGCGCCGCGAGCAGCTGCGCCGGATGATCGACAGCCTTGAATCCGCGCCCCGTCACGGCGCCAAGAACCTTCGGGACGCCGTTCAGCTCTATCTTCTGCTGTGGCAGGCGATGTGCCTGGAGCAGGCGCCCAACCCCTTCGCGTTCTCCGTGGGCAACGCGGACCGCATCTTTGAACCCTACCGCGCCCTGGAGAACCTCTCCCGGGAGGAAACGGCCGCGCTGCTTGCTCACTTTCTGGTGTTCTTCAACGTGGGGGACCGCAGCTGGGCCATCTCGCAAAACATCCTGATCAGCGGTCGGGACGGCGCGGGCAACGACCTGACCAACCCCACCACCTATGCGCTGCTGGACGCGTATTTCGCCATGAACATGCCCCAGCCGATCCTGTCGGTCAAGCTGCACGCGCATACGCCGGACGCGCTCTACGAGGAGATGGGCCGCTTCTTCTTCTCCCCGGGCGTGCTGACGCCTTCGCTGTTCAACGACGACGCGCTGTTCCCGGTGCTGGCCGCGCACGGCGTGCGCGCGGAGGATCTGCCCGACTACGCCGTGGCCGGCTGTCAGGAACCGCTCATCATGGGGCGGGATAACGGCAACACGACCAACAGCTGGCTTAACCTCGGCAAGATTCTGGAACTGACGCTCACGGGCGGCCGTTCGCTCATCACCGGGGAAACCCTGGGCGAAGATATCGCGCCTGGGATGCCCGCGACCCAACGGCTGCGCAACCTGCGGGATTTGTTTTACCGCAACGCCGAGCGCTACGCCGCGCGCATGGCGGAGGCCGCCAACGGCGCCTCCGTGGCGCTGAGCAACCTGCCGGTGCCTTTGCTGTCGGCCTTCATGGGCGGGCAGGAAACGGGCATCGATCTGCGCGACCCCAAGCGGCAGGGCACGCGGTACAACGGCAGCGGATGCCTGATCCACGGGCTTTCCGTGGTGGCGGACAGCCTGATCGCCGTGGACAGCTTGCTGGCGGAGCGCCCGGCGGACGCGCAGCGCCTGCTGGACGCCCTGCGCGACAATTTCGCCGGGCAGGAAGCGTTGCGCGATTTCCTGTCCCGCGCGCCGAAATTCGGCAACCACATCCCTACGGCGGATCGCGAGGCCGCGGAAGTCGCGGCGCGGGTCTCCGACATTGTGACGGCGCAGCGCAACTATCTGGGCAACCCCTTCCGCGCGGACTGGTCCACCCCGTCCACGCACCTGCTGTACGGCTATTGGGTCGGGGCGACGCCCGACGGCAGGCTGGCGCGCGACATGCTGGGCTACGGCGTGGATCCCCTGTACGGTGAGGCGCAAAACGGACTGGGCCTGCGGGTGCTTTCCGCGCTTGGGCTGCCTTACGAGAAGTTCGGCGGCGGCTACGCCTCCCATTTCGGGCTGGACCCCGCGTACTTCCGAGGCGTCACGCACGGCCAGAAGGGGCTGGAATTCCGGCACAAGATTATGGAACCGCTGTTCTTTAGCGGCGGGGAAGCCGTGGGGCCGTTCTACCTGTACCTGAACATCACCACGCCGGAGATGCTGCGCAAGGTGTTGAACAATCCTAAGAAATACGCGCCCAACGGGGTGTACATCATGCGCATTCACGGCACGTTCGTCAACTTTCTGGACCTCTCCCCGGAGATTCAGCAGGATATCATCACCCGGCTGGACCTGCGCTCCACTACCTGCTGACGGGAGGCCGGGCATGAAAACCATCGGCTTGGACATCGGCACCACCACCGTCTGCGGTGTGCTGGTCGACGCGGAAACGGGGCGGATGCTCGCATCGCGCACGCTGCCAAACGACGCGGCGCTGCCCGGATCGCAACCCTGGGAGCGGCTGCAAAGCCCGGCGAGGCTGGAAACGCTCTGCCGTTCGCTGGTGGACGCCTGGGCAGACGAGTACCCGGACGTTGCCGGCATCGGGATTTCCAACCAGATGCACGGGATGCTGTACTTGGACGCGCACGGCGAGGCCGTAAGCCCGCTGGCCACCTGGCAGGACGAGCGCGGCAACCGGCCGCTGGAAACGGGCGTCAGCTATGCGGCGCGCCTTTCCGCGCTCACCGGATACCCGATGGCGACGGGCTACGGGTTTTGCACGCACTGGCATCACCTCCAAAACGGGACGGTACCGGCCGGCGCGGCAAAGCTTTGCACCATCGGCGATTATATCGCCCTGCGCCTGACGGGGGAAACCGCGCCCCGCATGCACGCCACCAACGCCGCGGGCTTCGGGCTTTACGACCTGCGGACCGGCGGGTTTGACCGGCCGATGCTCAAAGCCGCCGGGATTGCCGAAAGCTGGCTGCCCGCTGTGGAAACCGCGCCCGTGTGCGCGGGTAAAACGCCGCTGGGGCAGACGGTCACGGTCGCCATCGGGGACAATCAGGCCGGGTTTTTTGGCTCGGGCAGCGGAGAAGGCGCGGTGCTGGTCAACATCGGCACAAGCGGGCAGGTGTCCATGCTCGCCGACACCGCCGAAACCGGCCCGGACATCGATGCGAGGCCCTACCTGGGCGGGCGGATGCTGGCCGTGGGCTGCAGCCTGTGCGGCGGCGAAGCGTACGCCGCGCTGAAACGGTTTTTCCAGCGCGCGGCCGACCTGATGAACGTGAAACCGGGACCGCTGTACGCGGCGATGAACGCCGCGGCCGAGGCGCTGTACGATGCGCCGGGGCGCCTGAACGGCCTGCGCGTGGATACCCGCCTGTGCGGGACGCGGGCGGACGCAAGCCTTCGGGCGAGCGTGCAGGGGCTTGGTCTGGATACGTTCACCCCGGAACACCTGACGCTGGGGGTGCTGTGCGGCATCTGCGACGAGCTGCTCGGCTACTGGCGGGCCATGCCCGCCCACGCGGAAGCCCGCAGGCTGGTAGGCTCCGGCAACGGCCTGCGGAAAAACCTGCTGCTGAGGCGCATCGTCAGCGAGGCTTTCGGGATGCCCATGCAGGTGCCCCTCTACGAGGAGGAAGCAGCCTACGGCGTGGCGCTGCTCTCGCTGCATACGCTGGGCCTGTACGCGGCCCCGCAGGACGCGCAGGCGCTGATCCCGTATCAAAACGCGGAAGGGTAAGGATTGTTGTATGCCGACGGATTGGGTAGCTTTGGCAAACCGGCCTGTCTTTTTCAAACGCAACCGCGTGGCGCGCGTCTATACGGGGGGAAAGCTGTTTGCCGATTTCTTTGGGGATGAGCCGGTGGACAATCTGCTGCCGGAAGAATGGATCGCCTCTACGGTGCGCGCGCTGAACCTAAACAGCGCCGACCCCAACGAAGGGCTCAGCATTGTGGAAGGGACGGACATCCCCTTTCTGGAGCTTTTACGGAAGGAACACGACCGGCTGCTCGGCCCCCGCGAAGGGTTTGAGCTGTTGGTCAAGGCGCTGGACAGCGCGATTCGCCTGCCTGTGCAGGCGCACCCGGATCCGGAATTCTCCCGCCGGCATTTCCACAGCCCCTTTGGGAAAACGGAAATGTGGCTGGTGCTGCAAACCCGACCGGATGCCTGCATCTACTTCGGTTTCCGCGAGCGGTTGACTAAGGAAGCCTTTGCCGAAGCGGTAGCGCAAAGCGAAACGGACCGGGACGCGCTGGTGCCGCTGGTCAACCGCATGCCTGTGAAACCCGGTGAAGTGTACCTGATTCCCGCGCGCTGCGTGCATGCCATCGGCGCGGGCTGCCTGATGCTGGAGGTGCAGGAGCCGACCGATTTCACCATCCAGCCGGAGCACTGGTGCGCCGATTATCACCTGACCGACGCCGAAATGTACGTCGGGCTGGACGCCGATACGGCGCTGGATTGCTTCGATTTTTCCCTGGCCGGCCCGGAGGCCGTCCGCATGGCCCGCAGGGCGCCCCGCGCGCTGTGGGAGGAGGACGGCTGCAAGGCGGAAAGCCTGATGGACGAGCGGGATACGCCGTGCTTCTCCGTCTGGCGGTACACGCTGGGCCAAGGCTGCCTGACGCTGGACCGCGCCCCGGCGCTGTACATCGTCACCGAAGGCGAAGGCATCCTGAGTTGGGCGGGCGAGACGAGGGCGGTTCGCCGCGGGGCGTACTTCTTCCTTCCCTACAGCCTGCTGGGCAAGGCGACGCTGGCATCGGACGGCCATTTGCAGGCTGTCTGCTGTCTGCCGCCGACGCACGCCGGGTCGTGACGGACGCCGACGAAGGGAAGCCGCCGACGGGGGAGAGCCGCCGGCGAATGAAACCGGCGAGGGTTGAAACCGCCGATGGATGATAACGGCCGATGAATGAGATCGCCGAAGGGCGACAACCGCCGGCGAACGAAGCCGCCAACGTATCAAGCCGCCGACGGGCGAGAACCGTCCTCGGATGAAACTACCGACGGGCGAGAACCGTCCTCGGAGGAAGCCGGCAACGGGCGAGAACCGTCCTCGGAGGAAGCCGCCAACAGGCGAGAGCCGCCCTCGGAGGAAGCCGCCGACGGGCGAAAGGGATGGGTTTTCCCGAACCTGAACGGCCAGCGCCTGCCGCCCTCCGTTGCGCGGATGGATCGGAGCGGCGCGCAGGGGGTTTCCGGCCCGGACGGTTTGTGGTAGGATGGGTTCAGAAGGGCGCGAGGGAACCAACCGCCGTAAAAACCGGGGAATGCGGGCTATCCGGCAGGGAGGTCGCACCATCGGCATATGGATCGCAACGGCGCGCGCAAGGGCCGCGCAAACGTGCTTCACACGGCCGCCGTTGCTGCGCGAGGGGTTCTCGGCCGCAGGCAAGATACCCGTCGGATGCTTACCCCGCCCCGGAAGGGTGCGGAACGAAGCGCGACGCTTCAGGCGGCCGACCGTTGCCGGCATCCGTCCGGCAAGCAATCCTACACGCGCAACCTCGGAGAGGAGCGAAGCGGAAAGCTTTCGTCGCGCCGGATCAACGCGGGGGAGGGCGTACCGGACTTCGAAACGTAAAAGGCTTCCGCAAAAAATGGAAACGATTGCATTTCACCGGACGATCTTGACAAGTGTCAGGCGATTCGTTATAATATGTTAAAATGTTTGACAAATTAGAAAAACGAAATAGCAACCGACGAAAGACTTCAGGAGTGATGACGGCATGCAGGAGTATCTGGTGGAACTGCAGGGAGTCAGTAAGAGTTTTCCGGGCGTGCAGGCGCTGGATCACGTACAGCTCAACCTTCAGGCGGGCGAAGTGCTGGCCCTGCTTGGCGAAAACGGCGCGGGCAAATCCACGCTGATGAAAATCCTCAGCGGCATCTATCCCAAGGATGAAGGCGTCACCAGGGTGTACGGCAACGCCGTGGAAAACATGACGCCCCAGAAGGCGCGGGAGCTGGGTATCGCCATTATCCATCAGGAACTGAACATGTGCCAGCACCTTACCGTCGCGGAGAACATCTTCCTTGGCCGCGAGATCGTGCGCGGCGGTCGTCTGGCCCGCCGCGAGATGAACGCGGCCGCCGGCGAGGTGCTCAGGCACCTGAACATCGATATCGATCCGGAAACCATCGTGGGCGATCTGCAGCTTTCCAAGCAGCAGATGGTGGAAATCGCCAAGGCGCTGTCCACCAACGCCAAGGTGCTGATCATGGACGAGCCCACCAGCGCCCTGACCGCCAAGGAAATCAACGATCTGTTCACCATCATCCGCAAGCTGCGCGCGGAAGGGCACGGCATCATCTACATCTCCCACCGGCTGGAGGAGCTGCAGTACATCGCCGACCGCGTGACCATCCTGCGCGACGGGCAGTACATCACCACCATGAACTACCGGGACACGTCGCTGCGCGAGATCATCAGCTACATGGTCGGCCGGGAGATCAAGGAAAAGTTCCCGCGCGTGGACTGCGAGCCCGGGGACGTCATTTTTGAGGTGAAAAACCTGAACGCCGGACGTCTGGTGCGGGATATCAACCTCTCCGTGCGGCAGGGGGAAATCGTGGGCATTGCGGGGCTGATGGGCGCCGGACGCACCGAAACCACCCGCGCTATCTTTGGGGTGGATCCCAAGGTGTCGGGAGAAATCTGGCTGCGCGGCCAGCATGTCAACATCCGGCGGCCGGAGGATTCCATCCGCGCGGGCATCGTGCTGGTGCCGGAGGACCGCAAGCGGGACGGTCTGTGCGTGAAACTGAGCATTAAGGATAACATCGCCCTGCCCAATCTGGACATACTCTGCAACCGGCTTACGGTGGTCAACCGCCGCAAGAAGGGCACGATGACGGACCAGACCGTGCATGACCTGCGCATCAAGCTGCCCAACGCGGACGTGGACGCGGCGAGCCTTTCGGGCGGCAACCAGCAAAAGGTGGTCGTGGGGAAATGGCTGGCGCGGCACTCGAAAATGGTGCTGTTTGACGAACCCACGCGCGGCATTGACGTGGCTGCCAAGGTGGAAATATACAACCTGATGAACGAGCTGAAGCGCCAGGGCATCGGCGTGCTGTTCGTGTCGTCCGAAATGCCTGAGATTTTGGGCATCAGCGACCGCATCGTGGTGATGTGCGACGGCCGCATCACGGGGGAACTGCCCATCGGCGAGGCGACCCAGGAAAAGATCATGGATCTGGCGACGCGCTTCGAATCCAAAATCAACCACGCGACAGCTTGAACGACAGGAGAGAACAGCCATGCAAAGCAGCCAGAAACGTAACCCCCTCAAGCGGATACTGACCGTTCGCGGAGCCGGACAGGTAATCACGGTAACCATCGGCCTGATTGTGCTGTGCGCGGTGTTCGCCCTGCTCAACCCCAACTTCACCTCCCAGCGCAACCTGAATAACCTCATGCGGCAGATCGCACCGTTCCTCATTGTCGGCATCGCGCAAAGCTACGTGCTCATCACCGGCAACATCGACCTTTCCATCGGTTCGGTGCTGGGCATGAGCTGCATGATTTCCGCCACCCTGATGACCCGGGGCATGGACCCCTGGCTGGCCAGCGCGATCACCCTGATCAGCTGCCTGGCGGTAGGCATCCTAAACGGCGTGCTGGTGATTAACTGCAAGCTGCCGCCCTTTATCGCGACGCTGGGCACCATGACCATCGCCCGCGGCATCGCGCAGATCGTGAACAACAACATGAACACCGACGCCATCGGCGACGGCGCGATGGCTTTCCGGGACTTCTTCTACTACGGCAAGTTCCTGGGCATCTACTCCACGGTGTACATCGCCATTGTGCTGTGGCTCGTTTTTAACTTCATCTTAAGCAAAACCCGCACGGGAAGCCATATCTACGCGGTGGGCAGCAATCTGGAAGCCGCCAAGCTTTCCGGCGTGAACATCTCCAAGGTGGTCATCAAGGCGTACATGGTCAGCGCCTTCTGCTCCGGGGTCGCGGGGTTGATTACCTGCGCCACGGGCGGCCTTGGCACCATGGACGCGGGCCTGAGCTACGAGCTCTACGCCGTGGCCGCCAGCGTCATCGGCGGCGTGAGCACGCTGGGCGGGCAGGGCATCCTGCTGGGCACCATCGTGGGCGCGAGCGTATGGGGCGTGATGCAGAACGGCCTTTCGCTGGCAGGCGCCCCGGTCGCCCTGCGCAACATCATCATCGGCGTGATCGTGGTCATTTCCGTGCTGGCGGACGTGATCGTGCGCAGCGGCAAGCGGCCCCGCAGGATCCGCGACGCGGTCGCCGAAGCCGTCGCGGCCAAACAGTAGCATTAAAACGTCATAGAACGGACGTTTTAAGAATAAACGAATGGAGGGACTCACTCATGAAGAAGGTTCTCGCGATGGTTCTGTGCCTCATGCTCGTGCTCTCTGCCTCGTCGATGGCCTTGGCCGCGTCGAAGGTCACCCTGATCACCATGGACCTGATGGATCAGCATTGGGTCAACGTGGACAAGGGCTGCCAGGATGCCGTTGCCGAACTCAAAACGCAGGGCATCGACATCGAGTACAAGTTGGACGCGCCCACCAGCGGCAAGGATGACGCCGCGCAGATCGAGTGCATCAACAACGCCTACGCCAACAACGCCGACCTGATCCTCCTGGCCTCCAACGGCCCGGATACCCAGGTTGCCACCATCGACCAGCTCACCAAGGACGGCGTGAAGTTCATCTACGTGGACTCCGCCGCCAACTATCCCGCGCTGCAGACCCTCGCCACCAACAACACCAACGCCGGCCAGACCGCCGGTGAGCAGTTGCTGGCCAAACTGACCGCCAACGGCGTGACCGAAGGCAAAATCGGCATCGTGAACGTCAACGCGGCCACCACCTCCACCGTGCAGCGCGAAGCCGGCTTCCGCAAGGCTTTCGAAGGCACCAAGTTCGAAATCCTCGAAACACAGTACGGCGAAGGCAACGCCACCAAGTCTCAGGAGATCGCCGCCAACTACATCACCGACGGCTGCGTGGGCATCTTCGGCACCAACGAAGGCGGCACCGTGGGCGTGGGCAACGCGATCAAGGAAGCCGGCGGCACCGTCGTTGGCGTCGGCTTTGACAAGAGCGACGCCATCCTGGGCCTGATCAAGGACGGCAGCCTCCTGTGCACCATGGCGCAGGATCCCTACAAGATGGGCTACGAAGGCATGAAGTCCGCCGCGAAGGCGCTGGCGGGCGAGACCCTGGCCGAGCAGAACGTGGACACCGGCGTGCAGGTGATCGACGCCACCAACGTGCAGTAATCGCGTTCCAACATCCAGACCGGGCTGGCTGCGCGGGTTTGCCGCGCCGCTGGCCACGCGGGGAAGCCGAAAACGGCTTCCCCGCTTTCGCGCCCGCGGACGCGCCGGTAGCACACGCCGCCTGACGGCGCGCCGGCCACGCGCACCGCTTGATGGCCCGGGGGCTTGCGCGTGGGCGCAACCCGTAACAACGCCAGGACGGCGGCCGGAAAATTGCCGCGCAGGCAGGAAAACAGCGTGATCCTCATCGAAGAATATCCGCGAGCAATGATTTGTCAGGAGGAACCCTGCCGTGCCGGAACCGATTATCTTCTGCAAGGGCGGCGGCTGCACCGCCAAGCTGGGCGCGGGCGTGCTCAACCATATCCTGGACAGGCTGCCCAAGGGCCCCGCGGACCCAAACCTGCTGGTGGGGTTCGACAGCCGGGACGACGCCGCCGTGTACCGTGTGTCCGACGAACTGGCGATGGTGCAGACGCTGGATTTTTTCCCGCCGATGGTAGAAGACCCCTACCTGTTCGGACAGATCGCCGCAGCCAATGCCTTGAGCGATGTCTACGCCATGGGCGGGGTCGTGAAAACCGCGCTCAACATCGTCTGTTTTCCGGAAACGATGGATCTGAACGTGCTGGGGGAGATCCTGCGCGGAGGGGCGGAGAAGGTGCTGGAAGCGGGCGGGCAGCTGGCGGGCGGCCACTCGATCGCGGACGCCGACGTGAAATATGGGCTGTCGGTGACCGGGCTGGTGCACCCCGGTAAAATTTATCAAAACAACGGAGGCCGGCCGGGAGACCGGCTGGTGCTGACCAAGCGGCTGGGCGTGGGGATTATCTGCACGGCCAACCGCGTACAGGAGGCTTCCCCAAGCGCCATGCGGGACGCGACCGCTTCGATGACGCTGCTCAACCGCTACGCCGCGGAATGCTTCCGAAGCTTTCCGATCCATGCCTGCACCGATGTGACGGGCTTCGGTTTTCTGGGGCATCTGCACGAGATGATGGACGGCCGCCTCTCCTGCCGCGTCGACGCGAACCGCGTGCCGGTGTTCCCCGAAGCGTTGGCGTATGCGGACGAGTTTCTGCTGACGGCGGCCGGGCAGCGCAACCGCAACCACGCGGGTCCGTTTGTCCGGTTTGAGGGCGTGTCCTTCGCCATGCAGGAAGTGCTTTTTGACCCGCAGACCTCCGGCGGGCTGCTCGCGGCCGTGCCCGAAGCGGAAGCGCCCCGGCTGCTCGCGGCGCTCCGGGACATCGGGCTGCCGGCGGCGATCGTAGGGGAAATCACACAGCCCGGCGAGACGGAAATCACCGTGACCCAAGGCCAGGAATGATGGGGGTGTGAACGATGATACAGGTAAACGCGGTCGGCGACGCGTGCCCGATTCCCGTGGTGAAAACCAAAAACGCGATCCGTGAGTTGCGGGGCGCGGGCGTGGTGCAAACGACGGTGGACAATGAAATCGCGGTGCAGAACCTGACTAAGATGGCCAACCAGAAAGGGTACGGCGTGCGTTGGGAAAAGCTGGCTCCCCAACGGTTTGCGGTAACCCTCACCGTTGGGGAAGGCGCACAGGCGCCGGCTCCCGAGGAGCCCGAATGCTGCGCCCCGGCACCGGCCCAGGGGAAACGGACGGTGGTGGCGGTTGCCTCCGGCACGATGGGCACGGGAGACGCCGAACTGGGCAAGGCCCTGATGAAAGGCTTTCTCTACGCCCTGAGCCAGACGGAACCGCTGCCCGCCACGATCCTTTTCTACAACGGCGGAGCGCCGCTGACCTGCGAAGGCTCCGCGTCGCTGGAGGATCTGAAATCGATGGAGGCACAGGGCGTGGAGATCCTTACCTGCGGCACGTGCCTGAACTTCTACGGCCTCACGGATCGGCTCAGGATCGGCGACGTGAGCAACATGTACACGATTGTGGAGAAACTGTCGCAGGCCGATCAGATCATCAAACCGTAAGGGTGGGACGCGCGATGCGTGAAAAACGGCCTGCGCTGGTGATCACCTTCGCCACCACCACCGCCGCGATGGCCGCGGAACGGTTCAGCCTGGCGCAGGGGCTGCCGGGGCGGCTGATCCCGGTCCCGCGGGAGATCACGGCAGGCTGCGGCCTTGCGTGGAAAGCTCCGCCCGAGGAGAAGGAACGCCTGCTCCTGGCCTGGGAAGCCGGCGGGCTGCGCTGGCAGGAAGCAGTGATCCTCTGCTGCTAGCGGGCGCCCTGTCATGACGGCGCGGGCGGCTCCCGGCGCACGGAGCCGGCGCGGGTCGTTACGGATCGCCGGGCAGCCTGGCTGCGCGGCAAACCGCCTGGGCCGTTTGCGCCGCCTTGCCGAAAGCCCGCGAAGCGCCGCTTTTCTGCGGCACCCCCGCCCCGCCGAGCCGACTTGACAGGAGAGAAGATACCGATGATCTATCTGGATCAGGCCGCTACGACCATGCCCAAGCCGCCTCAGGTGATCGCCGCGGTCGCGGAAGCGATGGCGAGCCTGGGCAACGCGTCGCGCGGCGCGCACAGCAGCGCCATGCAGGCCGCGCGCGTGGTATACGATACCCGCGTGAAGCTGGCCGGGCTGTTTCACGCAAGCGGCGCGGAACGCGTGGTGTTTACGACCAACGCGACCGAGGCCCTGAACATCGCCATCCAAGGGGCGATCCCGGCCGGCGGCCGCGTGATTTCGACCGATCTGGAGCATAACTCCGTGCTGCGGCCGTTGTACCGGCTGGAGGCGGAAGGCCGCACGAAAGTGGATTTCGTTGCCGCCGACAGGCTGGGCAACGTGTCGGTCACGGATTTTGAGCGGCTGATCCGGCCGGACACGAAGGCGATCGTCTGCACGCACGCCTCCAACCTGACGGGCAACCTGATCGACATCGCGGCGGTCGGCCGGCTTGCGAGCGATCGACGCCTGCTGTTGATTGTGGACGCTTCGCAGACGGCGGGCGCGCTGCCCATCGACATGGCGGCGATGAATATCGGGATTCTGTGCTTTACCGGGCACAAGGGGCTGCTTGGCCCGCAGGGCACCGGGGGTCTCTGCGTGCGGGAAGGCGTGGAGGTTCTGCCCTGGAAGGTGGGCGGTTCAGGCATCCACTCTTACGACCGCGCGCATCCGACCCAGTACCCTGCCCGGCTGGAAGCCGGCACGCTCAACGTGCACGGCATCGCCGGCCTCTCGGCGGCGCTGGACCTCATCGCGGAGGTCGGCCTGCCCGCCATCATGGAAGCAGAGTCCGCGCTGACGCGACGTTTTCAGGAGGGGGTCGCCGGGATCGGCGGGGTGCGCGCTTATGGTGACTTTTCGCGTCAACCCCGCGCGCCGATTGTCGCGATCAACATCAGGAATGAGGACTCGGCCGCCGTTTCGGATATGCTCAGCGAGAGCTACGGAATCGCCACGCGGCCCGGCGCCCACTGTGCGCCGCGCATGCACGAGGTTTTGCAAACCGTTGGGCAGGGCGCGGTGCGGTTCAGCTTTTCCTGGCGGAATACCCTGCGGGAGATCGATGCCGCGGTCGAGGCCGTGCGGGAACTGGCGGGTTAAGGCATACGACCGGCTACGGGGCGGCGGGTTACGGCGAGACGCAGATTGCCGGCTAAGCAGCGAAAAACAACGGTGTCACATGGCCGTACGCTCTTGCCGTGACCGGATGCCGCAGGGGGAGCATCCCCACCCTCGCAAGGCGCTTGAACCGGGGCGGGCGGCCCTCGCGGACCGACGGCCGCCCGCGGGAAGGCGGGAGCGCGCCAGATGCGCCCGCGGGGGAACCGCCGAAATCCACAAAAATACGCAGGAGAAACGGCCGGCCTTGCGAGAGGGCCGGCCGTTATTGCATGCGAACCGGAACGGATGAAACGCCCGCGCAGGGGAGGCTTCGGCCGAAACCAGACGTAATCCTGTTTTACCAATCATGAACGCCTCCCGCTCACGGCGTTTTACTCCCGTGACTTTGCCGCGAAAGCCCGACGCAGCCCCGTTAGGCCTGCGTTTCCGCTCCCCGCCGCAGAAGAAAACCGCGCGTGGGCTCTGATGCGTTCATGAGCCGATGCAGGAGCAGGACGCGCGTGGAAACGGGGGCGGTTACCTCCCGGGCAGCGGCGAGGCTGTTCGCTTTCACCTCGCGCCACATGGGGGGAGGCCGTCGCGCGAAGCGCCGCTGGGAACCGGTTGAGCACGGGCCGCCTGCCCAACGGATGCACGCGCGTCCTCCGCGGAGCGGACTCTTGTAACCGGCCAAGATATCTGTTATGATAGGACAAGCAGGATGGATCGTCCCTTGCTCGCAACGTCTTTCAGGAAACCGGTGTTGCGGAAAGCGCCTGTTGCGGCAGCTTGTGAAACCCCGCGGCAGTTCTCAGGGTCCCAGCGCGTTTGTCAGGACCGACGGAACAGAGGTATGCCCCATGTGTGTGATAGCATACGTCCAGATGAATATCTTCGGGATAATCATCCTGTATTTCTTTTGGCGCAATCAGCGCCAGGCGGGGGTAACCTCGCTGGACGATAAGCTGTTCAACGGGATCCTGATCGCCGTGATCGTGGAGGAAGTGATGGACGGCGGCCAGTGGCTGCTGGAACGCGCGCAGTTCCCAGGATCGTATCTGTTGCAGGTGCTGTGCTATTCGTTGGGGCATGCGATCGCCCCTGCGATCACATGCCTGTGGGCCATGTACTGCGATGTGAGAACCCATATGGATGAGCGGGGGCTTGCGCGGCGCGTGCCCCTGTACATCGTGCCCATCGCGCTCAACACCCTGCTTTTGGTGGTCAACCTGTTTACGCCGCTGGTGTTCCACATCGACGAGGCGCACGTGTATCACCGCGACCGGTACTTTTTTGTCTATTCGCTGTGCATGTACCTGTACGCGCTGGTTTCGTTGCTGATGGTCATCCGCAGGGCGATGCAGCGCGATTCCTCGCCGGAACGGACGGAGTACCGCTATATGGCGCTGTTCATCATCCCGCCGCTGTTGGCGGGCCTTCTGCAATGGATGTATTACGGCCTGTCGGTGATCTGGACCAGCGTGGTGCTGTCGATCATCATGGTCTATGTGAATGTCCTCAGCCGCCAGATTTCCACCGATCCCCTGACGGGGCTGAACAACCGCCGCAAGCTGAACCGTTTTCTGGATACGAAAATCAGGTCCGCCGAGGCCGATGAAACCATGTTTCTGATGGTGCTGGACGCGGACGGATTCAAGACCATCAACGATACGTACGGCCATGCCGCGGGCGACCGCGCGTTGGTAGTGATCGCGGACATCCTCAAGGACCTGTGTGCGGATCAGAACTGTTTTCTGGCGCGGCTGGGCGGGGATGAGTTTGTCATTCTGGGGATGGACCGCGAGGATTTTTCGCCGGATCAGATGATCAACCGGCTGGACGGCGCGGTGGCGGCGTTCAACGCGCATACGACGGAACCGTTCCGGCTGTCGCTGAGCATCGGGTGGGCGAGGTTTGACCCCGCGCGGATGAACCACGCCGACGCGCTGCTCATCGCCGCGGATCAGGACATGTACCGCGTGAAAACGGGCAAGCTGGTACGCGCGACGGTAACGGCGGGGATATCCCTTTCGGCGCACGGCCGGACAGGCGAGCCCGAACAGGAGGATTGACGGGGCGCACCGTAACCGGCGAAGCGACGATCCGGCAGCCTGATCACGGCTGAAGGATCCGCCGCGGATCAGCCGAGGGGATACTCCGCGGACGGGGGCCGACTGCCTGGGGACCGCCAGGGCGCGGCGGGGTCAACGGCACGCCTTCGGCACTGCCGATGACTGTGCCTTTCGCATTCAGGAAGGGCTTTCTTGCCGATTGGCGGTGACCCTTTGAAACCGGGCGAACTGTTGCCGGTGCGCGAAACGAGTTCGCATTTCAGGTTGGCATGGGCCGACAAAGCGGCGGAATCCCCCTCTTGACAACCGTCGGTAACCCGTCGAAAACGGGCGCGGCGCTGCTAGAGCGGGAAACAAACCCGCTTTTTCTTTTGGGACAGCCGATCAGCCGACCGTGCGCCGTCCGGCGTACCCGTAACGAATTCGCGTCTTGCGCGCCCGCCCAAACGGGCATTGCGCCAATGTCACACCCGGCCCGCTCCCGCTCTTCGCAAACGGAGGGGGAAACGGCGCGTATAACCGCCCTGAACGGGAAGGTTCCGTGAACCGCAAAATTGGGTTGCGCTGAAGCCAAAGATGTGGTATACCAGTATAGCAGAGTCATGAGCAATATCATCCCGGGGAGTGGACGCGCGCGATGCTGGAAGTGACGGGTCTGTCCAAAACATACGGAACACTGCGCTCCGTGCGCGAACTGAGCTTTCGCGCCGAAGGCTGCGAGGCGGTGGGTTTGCTGGGCCCCAACGGGGCGGGCAAATCCACCACCATGCGCATGCTGGCCGGATACCTGGCCCCCAGCGCGGGCCGCATCGAACTGAACGGCCTTTGCATGGAGGATCGTCCGCGCGAGGTCAAACGGCAAATCGGCTACCTGCCGGAGATCCCGCCCCTGTATCCCGAACTGACCGTGACGGAGCAACTCCGTTTTGTGTGCGAGCTGCGCAACATCCCGGCGAAACGGATTCGGTGCGAACGCGAGCGCGTTTGCGAGCTATTGCAGATTTCGGACGTCGCGGGCCGGGTGATCGGCCACCTGTCCAAGGGCTACCGGCAGCGCGTCGGGTTTGCGGCGGCGCTGGTGGGGGAGCCGAAACTGCTGATCCTGGACGAGCCGACCGTCGGCCTGGACCCCCGGCAGGTGATCGAGATTCGCCGCCTGATCCGCGATTTGGCGACGCGGATGACGGTGCTCATCTCCTCCCACATGCTCAGCGAAATCGCCAGCGTGTGCACCCATCTGCTGATCATGAACCGCGGCGAACTGCTGGCGGACGGCAGCGCGCGGGAGATTACCGACCGGTACCGCGATCAGGCGATCCTTACGGTCGCCGTGCGGGGCGACCGCGCGCTGGCCACGGCTGTGCTGAGCGCCTGTATCCAAGGCAAAGGGACCCTGCGCATGGAGGAACAGCCGGCGGTGGACCGGACCGTTTACACCCTGTGCACACCCAAAGGCACGGAGATGGCGGAAGCCGTGTTCCAGGCGCTGGCGCGCCACAGCGACGCGCTCACCCTGACCTCGCTTCAGGATCAGGCGCCGACGCTGGAGGATGTGTTCATCGATATCACCCGGGGCCGGCCGGTGCTTACGCCCGAAGGGTTGCAAAGGGAGGGCGCGGAGGCATGAAGGGATTGTTTCGCAAGGAATGGACCCATCTGTTCCGGACCATGACGGGCTACGTGTTCGCCGCGATGTACCTGGCCCTTTCCGGCGCGGTGTTCACGCTGAGCAACCTCCTGTCCCAAAGCGGCGACATCAAGAGCTATTTTTCGGTTTTCACCACGGTGTCGGTGCTGATCTGCCCCATCCTGACCATGGGCAGCTTTTCCGAGGAGCGCAAGCAGAAAACGGATGAGCTGCTGCTGACCGCGCCGGTATCGCTGACCTCCGTTGTGATCAGCAAATTTCTGGCCACGCTGAGCGTGTTTCTGCTGCCGATGCTGGTCACGCTGGCCTATCCGGCGCTGTTGGCGGCCTACGGCGCGAGCGCGCCGATGGCGACGCTTGGCAACTATTTGGGCCTTACGCTGCTTGCGGCCGCCTGCATCGCCATCGGGCAGTTCCTCTCCATGCTAACGGACAGCCAGTTCGTCGCCGCCATGATGACCTATTCCGTTTTTGCGCTGCTGCTTCTGGCCGGCGCGGGCGCGACGATGCTAAGTGAGCCCGCGGCGCAGAAGGCGCTGAGCTTCCTGGCGATCGCGACGCACTGCGAGGGCTTTTCCTACGGCGTTTTTGACTGGACGCAGGCCGTTTATTTCATCAGCGTGACCGCGCTGTTCCTCTTCCTGGGCGTAACCGTGCTGGAACGCCGCAGGCTTGCGTAGGGGGTGGCGGCATGAGAAAGAAATGGTCGCAAAAAAGCTGGCTGACCCTGATCGTTCTGCTGGCGCTCGTCGTTTTCGTGCTGGTCAACGCCTGCGCGCAACTGGCGGCGCGGCGCTTTCAGACGTCCCTGGACCTTACGGAGGAACAGCTCTACGTGCTCTCCGCGGACACCGTCGCCGCGGTGGAAGCCCTCCCGGAGGATACGGCGGTGTACGTGTTCAGCGCCGAGGCGGATTATCCCGCGATGCTGCGGGAAATGCTGCGCCGCTATGCGCTCCTGTCCGCCAGGCTTACGGTGCGCTATGCCGACCCCACGGAAAACCCCGTGCTGATGACCCATTACCAGCAGATGGGCGCGACCCTTGAGGCCGGCGATCTGCTGGTGGAAGGCGCCAAGCGCATCAAAGCGATCGCGTACGCGGACCTGATCCTGTACGACGGGGACGAGCCTTCGGGCATCGATCTGGAACAGCAGCTCACGGCCGCGCTGCTCTACGTCAACAGCGCGTACACGCCGCGCGCGGTATTTACCAGCGGCCATGGGGAGCGCTCCACCACCGCGCTTGAAAAACTGTTTACCGACAACAACTTCACGGTGGAAACCTCCGCCGTCGGCGTGCAGGAGCTCGGGCAGCCCGAGGTGATGGTGCTGGCGGCTCCCGCCTATGACTGGACGCAGGCGGAAATCGACATCCTCCGGACCTATGTGGATGGCGGCGGAAAACTGATGGTCTTTCTGGAACCGACCGACGAGGCGATGCCCGTGCTGCGAGGCTATCTGGCGGAACTGGGCATGACCGTGCAGGATCAGGTGCTCTTTGAGCCCAAGGCCTTTGCGGCCGGTTCGCCTCACAACATCATTCCCATGTACGCCACGCACGCGATCACCGCGTACTTCGCGGATCATCCCATTTACGTGGTCCTGCCCTCGTCCGGGAGCATCGCGCTGGCCGCCGCGGGCAGGGCGGAGGCGCTCCTTATGACCACCCCGGACGCCTACGCGAAAACCAACCTGCGCTACACCTCCTCCCAGAAGGAAGCCGGGGACGCGACGGGGCAATACGTCGTGGCCGCCATCGCGGACAGCAGCGTGTTTCTGGCGGCTTCGCGCATGATCTACGCCGACGATCTGATGGGGATGTCCACCTACGCGAACCGGGCGTTTCTGGCGCAGGTGCTCACCGCGCTCTGGAGCGAGACCGCGAGCGTCAGCATCCCGCCCAAGGGGCTGCAAAGCGACCCGCTGCCCATTAACGGGGCGCAGGCGCGAACGCTGGGCATTCTGCTGGCCGGCGTGCTGCCGCTGCTGACGCTGGCGGCGGGCGTATTTGTAAAACTGAGGAGGCGGCGCCTGTGAAAGCGAAAAAACGGGCCGCCCTCTGGCTGACGGTTTGCGCCGCGGCGCTATCCGGCCTCCTGTTCCTGCTGGCGCGCGAACCCGACACGAAGGCCGCGGTCACCGCCGAAACGACCGTGTACCCGATCGTTGATCTGTCCGTGGCGGACATCGCCGCGGTCAAGGTGGAAAACGGCAGCGCGTCTTTTGCCGTTCTGCAGGGCCCGGACGGTGTGGAGATGGTCAGCCGCTCCGCCAACGCCTACGACGCGACCCAGATGCGCGCGTTCCTTTACGCGGCCGCGCACATCACCGGGAGCCGCCGGGTAACGGACGCCTCCGCCTTTGCCAACTACGGCGCCGACGCGCCCCGCGCCACCGTAACGCTCTACCTGGCGGACAACGCCCAGCGCGTGCTGGAAGTGCTGGCGGATCACCCGCTGGGCGAGGGCACCTACCTGTACGACAAGGAAGGCAATTCGATCTATCTGGTCGCGCGCGAGGTGGCGGCGCTGTTCCTGCGCACCGAACAGGATTTTATCGCCCATACGCTGTTCCCGCTGAGCACGCGGGAGGATTATGCACAAATTGAGCGGATTGTGTTACAATACGGTGGGACCGGACGGGATTATACGGTGGAGCAGACCGACCAGGGCTATTCCCTGACCGCGCCGGTGCGCCTGCGCCTGTCGCAGGATCGCGTGTACGCCAACCTGCTTGACCCGGTGTTGCAGCTGTACGCCGATACGATCCTGGCTACCGATGCCGACCCGGCCGCGTACGGGCTGGATCAGCCGGAGCTGACGCTGACCCTTACGATCGCGGGGGAAACCCGCCGCGCGGTGCTCCGCCGGACGGACGGCAACCGGTGCCTGATGGCGGACCCGGACGGCCATACGGTATACCAGTTGGATGACGCGCCGCTTTTATCCCTCCTGCAGGACTATACCACGCTGGTGGGCGGCAGCATCGTCACCTACGCGGCGGGCGATTTGCAGGATGTAACCCTGACCCGGGACGGCGCGAGCCTGTTCCTGACGTTCAGCGGAAGCGGCGACAGCCTTTCCGTGCGCGTGGGCGCCGCGGAGCTGGATCGGGCGGAGCGCACGGCGCTGCTCCAGGCGCTCAACGGGCTGACCCCCACGGGTGAGCTCAGCGCTTCCGCGACGGGAACGCCCGTGTTTCAATGGACGGCCACGCTGCGCACCGGCGCCGTCGAAACGGTGGCTCTGCTGCCCCTGGGGCAGGAGCTTTACGCCGTTTCGATCAACGGCGAAGCGGCCTTCGTGACGGATGCTCAGGCCCTTTCCTCCCTGCAAACCCAGTTTGACGTCCTGAACGATTTGGAGAAAAAGGAATAAGCGCATGTCGACATTCATCAAGGAAAGCCGCCCCTATCAGGAGTGCGAACGGTTCGATCCGCTCCAGATGAGCGATTTCCAGCTCAAGGACAGCCAGACGGTGGCCAGCCAAATCTACAAGACCCTCCGGGAGCGCATCATCACGATGCAGCTGACCCCGGGGGTGACCATGAGCGAGCAGGAAACGGCCAACGCCCTTGGCGTAAGCCGTACCCCGGTGCGCGAGGCGTTCATCCGGCTTTCCCGCGAGAAGATGGTCATCATCTCCCCGCAGCGGCGCACCGCCGTGGCCAAAATCAGCACCGAGCGCGCGCAGCAGGAGCATTTTTTGCGCGAATCGCTGGAACAGGCCGTGCTGGAACAATTTGTGCTCAACCTCCGCCCAGGCGCGATCGACGTGCTGGAGCAGGTGATTGAGCTGCAAAAACAGGCGCTGCTGAGCAAGGATTTTGCCGCCTTCCTGACGTTTGACGACGAGTTCCACAGGACGTTCTACGTGGAAACCGACAAATACCTGTGCTATCAGGTGCTCCGGCGCAACTGCTTTGACTACCAGCGTTTGCGGTACCTTTCCTCCTGCAGCGACGAAGCGATCCAGCGCATGAATCTGGAACAGCACGAGCAGATGGTTCGCCTGATCAAGGAGCGGAACCTGGCCGACGTGCAGGCGCTCCTTCGCCGGCATGTGCGGCGAATCTTCGATGAAATCAAGGTTCTTAAGGAGCGCTACCCCCAGTTCATCCAGTGACGGCAAAAAAACACCCAGAAAATTCAAAAAGGCTGTTGACTTATTCAATCTGGTATGGTAGCATGCGATTGATGTGAACGATCTGTGAATAGCCATCCCAAGGGCGCGCAAACTGCCGGCGTGCCCGCCCAACTACGATGTATCGCGCTGTGTGCGATCATATGTACTCACCAAAAAGGAGGAAAAACCATGTCCAAGAAGATCCTGTCCCTCGTACTGGCGCTGGCGCTGTGCCTGACGTTCGTTTCCGCGCTGGCCGACACCGAAGTCATCATCACCGGCACCAACGGCCCCGGAGACACCCAGTCCATGGGTCACGAGGAGTGGGCGCGCCGCCTCAACGAAATGGGCGGCTGGAACGCCAAGGCGCTTGTCTCTTCCGAAATGGGCAACACCGACGACGTGACGGAAGCCGGCATGATGGGCGAGCCCGTGATCGCCTCCAGCGATCCTTCCCGCCTGGCCGCCTACTGCCCCGGCATCGGCATCCTGATGATGCCTTACCTGCTGGACAGCTACGATCAGCTCAGCGGCCTGATGGAGACCGACCTGTACAAGAGCTGGGTCGAAGAACTCCGCGGCAAGGGCATCGTGCTGCTGACCGCCAACGGCCTCACCGGCTGGCGCAACTGGGTGACCAACAAGCCCATCACCAAGCCTGAGGACCTCGCGGGCCTCAAGATCCGCACCATGGGCAACCCCATCGCCATCAACTCCGTCAACGCCATGGGCGCGATCGCGACCCCGATGGCTCAGTCGGAAGCCTACAACGGCATCCAGACCAAGGTCATCGACGGCGGCGAGTGGCAGATCCCCACGATCTACTCCGCCAAGTTCTATGAAGTCTGCAAGGACATCTCGCTGAGCCACCACTTCCTGCTGACCTGCGACATGGTCTGCGGCGTCGCGTGGTTTGACACCCTCTCCGCCGAGCAGCAGGAACAGCTGAGCACCAGCTGCGTGCAGAACTACAAGGACAACCAGGCGCTCGTGCTTGAGTACGAAGTGAAGTACCTGGACGAGATGAAGACCATGGGCGTGACCGTGACCGAGCCCGACCGTGACGCGTTCCGCGCCGCGACCGCGAGCCTGTACGCCGATCCCGCCACCACCGGCGGCGCGGATTTCGAAGCCCTGCGCACCGAGCTGTACGCGCAGCTGGGCATCAAGTAACAGCCCTCCCAAACCTCATCGCAGCACTGTGGATGAGACTGCGGTGGCATCGCTGCGGTGCCACCGCTTCTTTTTAGCCAAGCGCAAACCATGCATGGGAACAATTTGCGCCCTTTCAGGAGGAAACGGTATGAATAAAGCCTACCAATACTATTGCAGAGCCGAAGAGATTCTTGTGGGCGCGGGCTTCGTTGTGATTGTGCTCCTGACGTTTCTCAACGCGGTTTTGCGGCTGTTCGATATGCCCATCATCTACGCAGACGATCTTTCGATGCTGCTGTTCAGCTGGACCGCCTTCCTGGGCGCGGACGTCGCCATGCGCCATATCCGCCTTGTCGGCATGGATATGGTGACCAAA
Source organism: Clostridiales bacterium (assembly GCA_012517815.1). GTDB lineage: Bacteria > Bacillota > Clostridia > Christensenellales > Aristaeellaceae > CAXXOK01. Next base: position 48,448 of record JAAYUF010000050.1, on the reverse strand, counting down.
AAGTTCCCCCCGCGGACGCGCAAGCTGATCGCGATGGGCGTGTATGTCGCCATCATCGTGATTCTGGTGATCCTCATCCGCGGCGGCCTCAAGATCATGAATATAAACGGAAACCGTCCGTTTAACACGTTGGCTTATTTCGGGATCAACTACGGCGCCGTTACGGCCGCCCTGCCGGTTTGCGGCGTGATGATGATCATCACCAGCCTGATCAAAATCGGCAAGCTGATCCTGCATTTCAAAGAGAACGAGTTCACCCTGAAAAAGGAATTCGCCGACACCGACCTGGGCGAGGAGAACGCGGGCATGGACCAGACCCCCGTGGATCTGAGCGATGCTGAGGAGGTTCAAAAGCAATGATCGCACTGGCTATCGTATTTGTGGTACTGCTGCTGGCGAACATGCCCATCGCGTTTGTCATCGGCGGCGCGGGCCTGGCCTGGTTCATATCCTCGGGTCGCAGTCTGGACGTGTTGGCGCAGTACGTGATCACCCAGACGCAGTCCATCGCCTTTCTGGCGGTGCCGTTCTTCATTTTTGCCGGTAACCTGATGAACCGCACCGGCATCACGAAAAACCTGATCAACTTCTCCCGCCTGCTGACCCGCCGCATGGTGGGCGGCATCGCGCAGGTGTCGGTGCTGCTGTCCACGCTGATGGGCGGCGTATCCGGCTCGGCCGTGGCCGATGCCTCCATGGAAGCGCGCATTCTGGGGCCTGAGATGATCAAGCGCGGCTACACCCGCGGCTACGCGGGCGGCGTGATCTGCCTGACGTCGCTGATCACCGCCACCATTCCGCCCTCGCTGGGCCTGATCCTCTACGGGTTCATCGGCGGCGTATCTATCGGCAAGCTGTTTGTGGCGGGCATCGTGCCCGGCCTGATGATGATGGCCGTGCTGATGACTACGGTGCACATCACCTCCAAGCGCCGCGGGTTCGACCTGCCCAAACCCGACGCCAAGCGCCCCACGTGGAAGGAAATCTGGACTGAACTGAAAAAGTCGATCTGGGCGCTGATCTTCCCGCTGATCCTGATCATCGGCATCCGCTTTGGCCTGTTTACCCCTACCGAGGCGGGCGCGTTTGCGGTGGTGTACGCCATCGTGATCGGTGTGTTTGTTTACAAGGAGCTCACCTGGAAAGGGTTCTTCGCCGCGCTCAAGGATTCGTTCATTGATAACGGCGGCATCATCCTCATCATCGCGATGTCGGGCATTTTTGGCAAGGCGCTCACCATTGTGGACGCGCCGGGCATGCTCACCGGCTTCCTGTTCGGGCTCACCAGCAACCCCTCCATCCTGATGGTGCTGATCATCCTCCTGCTGGTTGTGCTGGGCATGTTTATCGACAGCAACGTCAACATCATGCTGCTGACCCCGCTGTTCCTGCCGGTGCTGCAGAAGATGGGCGTGGATCCGGTGCATTTCGGCATCTGCATGATGACCATCGTCACCATGGGCTGCATGACCCCGCCGGTGGGCACCGCGCTTTACACCGTGTGCGATATCCTGGATTGCCCCGTGGAAGTGTATTTCAAGGAAACCATGCCCTTCTACGCGGCGGTCATCCTGCTGGTGCTCGCGCTGGTGTTCCTGCCCCATCTGGTGATGTGGCTCCCCAACCTGCTTTACGCCTGAGAGGCAGGAATTCGATAAGGACGTGTTCAATATGAAAATGAGCTTTCGCTGGTTCGGCGAAACCCATGATTCGGTCAAGCTCTGGCAGATACGGCAAATCCCCGGCATGGTAGGGATCATCACCACGCTGTATGACACGGCCCCGGGCGACGAATGGGATCTGGATGCGATCCGCGCCATGAAAAAGCAGGTCAACGACGCCGGGCTGGACCTGCTGGGTATCGAGAGCGTAAACGTTCACGACGCCATCAAGGCTGGGACGCCCGATCGGGATCGCTACATCCAAAACTATGTGCAGACGATCCGCAAGCTGGGCAGCGAAGGCATCAGGCTGGTATGCTACAACTTCATGCCCGTGTTCGACTGGACGCGCACGGAGCTGGCCAAGGTGCGTCCGGACGGGTCCACCACCATGGCCTACGACCAGCGCAAGATCGACGGGATCGATCCGGCGGAGATGTTCCGGCAGGTGGATTCGGACAGCAACGGCTTCGTCCTGCCCGGCTGGGAGCCGGAACGCATGGCGCGGGTGAAGGAGCTGTTTGAGCTCTACCGCCATGTGAGCGAGCAGCAGCTGTTTGACAACCTGGTGTATTTCCTCAACGCGCTGATGCCGGTTTGCGACGAGTATGACGTGAACATGGCCATCCATATCGACGATCCCTGCTGGTCGGTGTTCGGCCTGCCGCGCGTGATTACCTGCCGGGAGCAGTTGCTCAGGCTGATGGACGCGGTGCCCAACCCGCATAACGGCGTTACGCTGTGCACGGGCTCGTTGAGCTCCAACCCCCAAAACGACATCCCAGCCATCATCCGCAGCCTGAAGGGCCGCATCCATTTCGCCCACGTGCGCAACACCAAGCACACCGCGCCCGGCGTGTTTGAGGAATCCGCCCATTACGCCGCGGACGGCTCGCTGGATATGTACGCCATCGTCAAAGCGCTGGTGGATATCGGCTTTGAAGGGCCGGTGCGGCCCGACCACGGCCGGGCCATCTGGGGCGAGGTGTCCATGCCCGGTTACGGCCTGTACGACCGGGCGCTGGGCAGCCAGTACATCCTCGGCCTGTACGACGCGATCAAGCGGCAATAACATCGCGCGGGCGGCTATCGGCCGCCCGCGCGTTCGCCCGGCGCCAAACGGCCGCGCGCACAGGTTACCCTGCGGGCGAACCCGCCGAGGCCGGCGGGTTTCCCGCGCGCGGCCGGCGGAGGAGCGGCGGGGCGCCTGGTTCAGGCGCGCCGTTTTCCCCGCCTGCCGGAGGCGCGGCGGAATTGCATTATTCCAACACGCCGTTTCCCGCGCCCACAGGCTTTAATCCATCGCCGTGCCGGGGCGGGCGGCGCGCTGCCAACCCATGATGAACCTTGTACCGGGAGGGATTCGTCTTGTTGAAAGTCATGATCATCGGCTGCGGCGGCATCGCGCCGGCGCACATCGAAGGATACCTGCACGCCGGCGAAGACGCGACCATCGTATGCCTTGCGGATCAGAACCTCCAACGCGCGAAGGATCTGATGGAGCGCTACGGGCTGACCGAAGCCAGGGCGATCGAGGATTATCACGACGGGCTAGCCGATGCGGACGTGGTGAGCGTTTGCACCCCGCCGGGCCTGCACCGGGACGCGGCCGTCGCCGCGCTGGAACACGGCTGCCACGTACTGCTGGAAAAGCCGATGGCGCCTTCGCTGGCGGAGTGCGACGAGATCATCGCCGCGGCGGAAAGGCATGGCAAGCTCCTTTCCGTGGTGGTGCAGTCCCGCTTTATCACAGGCATTCGCAATGTGCTGGATATGGTGCGCGGCGGCGCGTACGGCAAGAACCTCTACGCGCGCGTGCACTCCGTGTGGTACCGCGGCGAAAGCTATTACGACCTGGGCTGGCGCGGCCGCTGGGAGGTCGAGGGCGGCGGCTGCACGCAAAACCACTCCATCCATCACATCGATCTTCTACTGTGGGCCAAAGGCATGCCCGCCTCCATCCGCGCCATGATGACCAACCTGAACCACCACAATTCGGAGGAGGAGGACTTTTCTTCTTCCGTGCTGCGTTACCCGGACGGCAGCGTGGCGGAACTGACCAGCAGCCTGATCTCCCACGGCGAAGCGCAGACGCTGATCTTCCAGATGGAACGCGCGGGGCTGCGCATCCCGTTTCAGGCGTTTGCCTCCAAGCCGCGCGACAACGGCTTCCCCGAGCCGGACGAAGCGACGGTTGCCGAAGCGACGGCGGATTTTGAGAGTCGGCCCAAGCTGGCGCTGGAAAACCACGACGGTCAGGTGCAAAACTTCCTGCGGGCGGTACAGGGCAAAGAGGCGTTGCTGGCAACCGCGCAGGACGGTCGCAACTGCATTGAGCTGATCACCGGGGTTTACGCCTCCTCCATCACCGGGCAGGAAGTTGTCTTTCCCATCGGGAAGGACAGCGAGTACTACACCGGTGCGTGGCGCGCCAAAGCGCCGCATTTCTTTGAAAAATCCAAGGATGTGGCGGCCTTCAGCGACACCACCATCACCAGCTTTAAAAACAAGTTTTAAGCAGCGGCCGGGTTTGGGTTGGTTCCCGTCCGCGGCACGCCGCGGACGCAGCCAAACCGAAACACCCGGGGTACCGCGCGCGCCTGCGGACGCAACCGCCGACGCGTGTTCTTCAAACGGCGCGAATGCGCCGCAGGGCAAAACGGAGGGTATGGAAGATGAAACTGAATCTGGAAGGGCTCCGCGATCCCGCTTACACGGAAAAGGGATACCTTATGCCGCGGTTTGACGTGCCTGCCATGCGCGCGCGCACCGCGCAGTCGCCCGCGTGGCTGCACTTTGGCGCGGGCAACATCCTGCGCGCGTTTCCCTGCGTGCTGGCGCAGCGCCTGCTGGACACGGGCGCGCTGGACACGGGCGTGATCGTGGCGGAAAGCTACGACGAGGAGATCATCGACAAGGCGTTTGCGCCGTTTGACAACCTGTGCCTGGCGGTGTCGCTGAAAGCCGACGGCACGGTGGACAAGCGCGTGGTCGCCTCCGTGGCCGAGGCGCTGGGCTACCATGCAAGCCGCGCCCGCGTAGAGGAGATTTTCACCTCGGACAGCCTGCAGATGGTCAGCATGACCATCACCGAGAAGGGCTACGCGGTGCTGGACGGCCAGGGCTGCCCGCTGGAACGGTACGCCGGGGATTTCACGTCCATGGACGCGCCCGCTTCCATCATGGGCATCCTGACGCGGCTTTTGTACCTGCGCTACCAAAGCGGCCGAAAGCCGGTGGCGATGGTGTCGCTGGACAACTGCTCCCACAACGGAACGATTCTGTTTCACAGCGTGCGGGCGATTGCGTCCGCCTGGGTGGAAAGAGGGCTGGCCGACGCCGGTTTCCTCACCTACCTGACCGACCGCGCGCTCGTGTCCTTCCCGTGGTCGATGATCGACAAGATCACCCCGAGGCCCTCCCAGGAGGTGATCGCCATGCTGGAAAAGGACGGCTTCGAAGGCGCGCAGGTGGTGGTTACCGCGAAAAACACCTACGTTTCCGGCATGGTCAACGCCGAGGAATGCGAATATCTGGCCATCGAGGATTGGTTCCCCAACGGGCGGCCGCCGCTGGAAAAGGTCGGCGTGATCTTCGGCGACCGCGAAACCGTGGATAAAATCGAGAAAATGAAGGTGTGCACGTGCCTCAACCCCCTGCACACCGCGCTGGCCCTGTTTGGGTGCATGCTTGGGCACACCAAAATTTCCGAGGAAATGAAGGATGCCACCCTCACCGGGCTGATTCGCCAAATCGGCTATGTGGAGGGGATGCCCGTGGTGGTAGACCCCGGCATCATGAGCGCGAAAGGGTTTATCGACGAGGTGGTGGACAAACGCCTCCCCAACCCGTTTGTGCCGGACACGCCCCAGCGCATCGCCTGCGATACCTCCAAGAAAATCCCCGTTCGCTTCGGGGAAACGCTCAAGGCCTATCTGGCGAAGGGGCGGGAGGATCTTTCCTTCCTGACGTTCATCCCGCTGGTTTTCGCGGGGTATGCCCGCTACCTGACCGGGATCGACGACGCGGGCGAGGCGTTTGAGCGTTCGCCGGACCCCAACCTGACGTCGCTGGTCCCCCTGACGGAAGGCTTCCGCCTGGGGAACGCAACGGTGCCCGCCGGACTGACCGCCCTGTGGTCCAACGCGGAAATCTTCGGCGTGGATCTGTACAAGCATGGCCTTGGTCAAAAGGTGGAAGGCATGTTTCTCGAGATGAGGGCCGGGAAAGGCGCGATCCGCGCGACCATCGACCGGTATCTCGCCGCCGTACGGTAAGCGGGCGGCAGTTCCCGACTGCTTGCCGGTTTCATCCGGACCGGCGCGCCGAACCGATACGCGAACCGCGACGGCCGGGCCACCGGCGGGCACTGACGTTCATAACCCGGCCGGTCGGGCAGACGGTATCCGCGGATGAAGCCCGCCCATCAGGCGCGTCGATTAAGTCCGCTGATGAAGTCCACCGATTCAGCCGGCGATCAGGCAGGACGATCAAGGGTACCTGTCAAGAAGGTTTCAACCGCAGGAGCAAGTCACGCTCCGCGTATCGCCACATCTCACCGGCGGCGTGCCAATGCCGCGCCGCCGGTCGGGAGTCCATCGTGGTTTCCGGACCGCAACAGGCAAAGGAGAAAACGTGATGAAACCGTTTATGGATCAGAACTTTTTGCTGCGCAGCGACGCGGCCAGGACCCTGTACCACGACTATGCCGCCGCGATGCCGATCAACGATTTCCACTGCCATGTGGTGGTGCGCGAAATCGACGAGGACCGGCGTTACGATAACCTCTCGCAGGTATGGCTTTCGGGCGACCACTACAAATGGCGCGCCATGCGTTTAAACGGCGTGCCGGAGCGGTTGATTACCGGCGACGCGCCCGCGTACGATAAGTTTCTGGCGTACGCAAAGACCGTTTCCCGCGCGATCGGCAACCCGCTGTACCACTGGACGCACCTGGAATTGCAGCGGTATTTCGGCGTCAGCGAACCCCTCAACGAGGATACGGCGCCCGCCGTGTGGGAGCAGGCGAACCGCGTGCTTGGGGACGGGCTGACCACGCGCCGGATGATCCTCAACGCCAATGTGAAAACCATCTGCTCCACCGACGACCCCGCCGACGACCTCCGCTACCACCGCAAGCTGCGCGAAGCGGGGGATTTTCCCGTGCGCGTGTTGCCCTCCTTCCGCCCGGATCAGGCGCTGGAAGTGCGCAGTCCGGGTTTTACCGACTACCTGCGCAGGCTGGGCGAGGCGGCGTCGGTGCGGGTTACGGGGCTGGATACCCTCCGCGAGGCGCTTGCGAGCCGGCTGGATGTTTTCGATGCGCTGGGCTGCCGCGTGTCCGACCACGCGCTGAGCGCCGTGCCGTACGCGCAGTGCGGCGAGGCCGAGGCGGACGCGATTCTTCGCGCGGCCCTGAGCGGCGAAACCCTCGACCGGAGACAGGAGGAAGCGTACAAGACGTACCTGCTCACGTGGCTGGCCGGGCGCTATCTGGAAAAGGGCATGATCATGCAACTGCACCTGGGGGCCATGCGCCGCGTCAACGGCGCGATGACCCGGAGCCTGGGCCCGGATACCGGCTTTGATTCCGTCAACGACCTGAGCATCGCAGAGCCGCTGGGGCGCCTGCTCAACGGCATCAACGATCAGGGCATGCCCAAGACCGTGCTCTATTGCCTGAACCCCAAGGATAACTACGTGCTGGGCACGATGATCGGCAACTTTGCCGAGGGCGGGCTGGCCGGCAAGATGCAGTTCGGCTCCGCCTGGTGGTTCAACGATCACCGCGACGGCATGGCGGAGCAGATGACCACGCTGGCGAACCTGGGGATGCTTTCCCAGTTTGTGGGGATGCTGACCGACAGCCGTTCCTTCACCTCTTACCCGCGGTTTGAGTACTTCCGGCGCATTCTGTGCGACATCATCGGCACCTGGATGGAGGAAGGCGAAATCGCGCCCGACATGCCCCGCATGGGGCAACTGGTGCAGGACATCTGCTACCGCAATATCGAGCGCCTGTTCGAGCGCTAGGCGCTGTGGGCGAGCCGGGCCGCCCGGCACGAACGGCGGCCGGCATCATGCCTGCGCGTTCATGAGCAAGAAAGGTGTGGCATGATGAAGCTGCTGGTTGTTTTCGCGGTCGCGTGCCTGTCTACCTCGTCGCTGGCGGTGCGCTTCGCCACGGCGCCCGCGGTGTGGCTCGCGTTCGCGCGGCTGCTGCTCTCCGCGGGCTTCCTTCTGCTGCCGGTGTTCATCCGACACCGTAAGGAGCTGCTCGGGCTTTCGCCCGTCCGCTTTCTGAGCTTCGCGGCCAGCGGCGTGGTGCTGGGTTTGCATTTCCTGTGCTATTTTGAAAGCGTGCAGCATACCTCCATCGCGGCGGCGGTGGTGCTGGCATGCAGCGAAGTGTTTTTTGTCGCCATCGGCGCGCGCGTGCTGTTTCGGGAGCGCGTTACGCTCAAGGGCTGGCTGGCGATCGTGGCGGCTTTCGTGGGCTGCCTGCTGGTGACCACCGCCAGGGATACGGGCTCGCCCGACGCGCTCAAGGGGAACCTCCTGGGGCTGCTGGCGGCGGTGCTGATCGCCGCCAATACCCTGATCGGCAAGCGCAGCCGCAAGGACGCGTCCACCACCGCGTACACCTTTGTGGCGTATACCTTCGCGGCGATCACGCTGCTGGCCGCGTGCCTGATCATGGGCGTGCCGCCGGGCGGCCATGCGCCGATAAACTGGCTCAGCGCCCTCTGGCTGGCCGTGGTGTGCACCATGCTTGGGCACAGCATGATCTCCTACAGCCTCAAGTTTGAAAAAGCGTCCTACGTTTCCTCGGTGAAACTGCTGGCGCCGGTGTTTGCCGCGGTGCTGGGCTGGCTGCTGTTTGGCGAGGTGCCGGCGTGGCAGGTAATCCTCGGCAGTGCGATCATCATCGCCAGCGTGTACATCTATGCCCGGCAGTGCGGGCCGGAGTCCGTCGTCGGGGCCGAAGGGGTCGCGGTTGAGTGAGCCCTTCCGGCGGGCCCGGGCCGGAGGAGACATACCGGCCGAAGCGGCAAATCGAACCACGGGAAGCCCAGAGACATGCAACCGGCTCCGCGGCTGCGGCGCGCATTGCAGCCAAGCGATGCCGCGCGCAGCCCGTGAGGGCCGGTTTTTTCACGGGCCGTACCGCGCGCAGGGGCATCTGCCGCGGGGCAACGGCGACGCTCGGTTTTGCGCGTGCCGCCGTGCGCCGCGAGGGCTTGACTCTTTGCACCGTGCCGCGGTTCTGCCGACGCTTGCGCGCCGTCGCGGGTTTTCCGGGGCGAACCGCAGGCGCGCGCCGTACCGGGGGTACAGCCGCGGCTGCTCTGGAAAAGGCGGCGTCGTTTTCCGAAATCTCAATTTTCGCAAAAAAACGGCGATGAAAAGCACAAAAACGAACGCCCCGCCGCGGTATACTGTTGCCACACAGAGACGATAACCCCCCCCCATCACCCGCCGCAACGGCCTTAAAGGAGTGTTCCCCACCGATGGACGGCATGATCACGGAAATTGAACGCTTTGCCCTCAACGACGGCCCGGGCATCCGTACGACCATCTTTTTCAAGGGATGCGACATGCGCTGCGCATGGTGCCATAACCCGGAGACGATCCACGGCGGGCGCGACCTGCATGATTACGCGCGCAACTGCATCCGGTGCTACAAGTGCGTGTACGCCTGCCCTTCCAAGGCGCACAAGCGGATCGACGGCGAGCACCGGTTCTTCCCCAACCTGTGCATCAAGTGCGGCAAGTGCGCGCAGGTGTGCTACGCGGGCGCGATGGTGATGTCCGGCGAACGGATGACCGTCGAAAGCGTGATGGCGCAAGTTGTGCAGGACAAGCCCTACTATGACGACAGCCGGGGCGGCGTGACCCTGTCGGGCGGCGAGGTGCTTTGCCAGCAGGCGTTTGCCATGGCGATCACGGACGCGTGCCACGCGCAGGGCATCCGCGTCGGGCTGGAAACCAACCTGAACAAACCCTTTGACGACATCGCCCCGCTGCTTTCCAAGGCAGATCTGATCATGTGCGACCTGAAGCTCATGGACAGCGAGGCGCACCGGAAATGGACGGGCACGGGCAACGAAACCGTGCTGGACAACCTGCGCCGGTTGGACAGCCTGAACGTGCCCTACATCGTGCGCACGCCGGTGGTGCCCGGCGCGACGGACAGCGACGAGAACATCGCGGCCATCGCGGCTTTCCTGAAACCCTGCCGCAACCTGACGTACTATGAACTGCTCAATTTTAACCCGCTGGGGCAGCCTAAATACGAAAGCCTTTCCCTGCCCAACGCCTTTGCGGGCGTTAAGCCGCTGCCCAAAGCCCGCATGCAGGAACTGCTGGCGCTGGCGAGGGAAGCCGGCATCCAGGCGCGCGCGGACGCCTGACGCGAAAAACGGCCCGTACCGGCGGGACAGACGCTTGCCGGCGCGCGGCGACGGGTGCGTCGGCCCGGCGGACAATCCGGCACAGATCGACAGGAGGTAACGCCATGGATCACATCGTCATGATCAACGAGTTTCCCGCGGAAGAGGAATTTACGTACGATAAACGCATTCGCCTCCTGAAACAGCGCAAGCTGGCTCAAACCAAGGAGAAGATCGAGCGCGAGGGCGGGCTGGACGAGGACGATTACGGCCGCGTGGTCGCGCCGGACGCCTTTGTGTTTGAGCCCGACCCCAACCATGCGGACGGCAGCTACTACGGCTATGAAGGCTGGGCGCACAATTACGCCAAGCTTCTTGGGGAGCATCCGCTGTACTGCGATCCGCTGGACGCCTTTGTAGGGCGCGGGTTCTTCTTCATGACCCGCCGCAAGAGCAGCCTTTGGAACCCCGACCATCCCTATACGGAGCTCAAGGCGGCGTTTGACGAGTACAACATCATCTGCGGCATCGGCAGCGACGGCCACTTCACCCCCGACCTGCGCATGGGCTTTGACATGGGCTGGGGCGGTATTCTGGAAAAGCTGCGCAAGTTTCAGCAGGTGAATACCACGCCCGAAAACCGGCTGTTTTACCGCAGCGAAATTCAGGTGGTGGAGGCGATCATCGCCTTCCTCAAGCGCGTGAGCGAAGAAATCGCCGGGTATGCGGAGCGGGAACGCAATCCCTGCCTGCGGGAGAATCTCAAGGAGATGTCCCGCGTCAACCTGAAAATCGCCACCGAGCGGCCGGGGACGCTCCGGGAATGCATCCAGTGGATGTGCTGGTTCAGTTTTTTCAGCCGCCTGTATAACCGCGGCCCGTCCGGCGGGCAGCTGGACGAGCTGCTGCGCCCGTTCTACGAGCGGGATATCGCGGCCGGGCTGATCGACGACGAAACCGCCAAGTTCTATATCGCCTGCCTGTTCCTAAACGACACGCGCTATTACCAGCTGGCCGGCCCCGACGAAGACGGCCGCGATATGGCCAGCCCCATCAGCTACCTGATCCTGGAAGCGGCGGACTGGATCAACATTGCCTGCAACCTGACCGTGCGCGTGCACGACAACATGAACGAGGATTTCTTCCGCACGGCGGTGCGCTTCCTGTTTACAAACAAGAACGGCTGGCCGCGCTTTTCTGGCGACAACAGCCTGGTCAACGGCTTCATGCGCTGCGGGTACGATCAGACCCTCGCGCGCAAGCGGCTGGCGGCCGGTTGCAGCTGGATGAGCATCCCCGGCATGGAGTATACCCTGAACGATCTGGTGAAAATCAACACCGCCAAGGTGTTTGAGGTCGCCTTCCGCGAGATGACGGAACAGGAGGAGGAGCCTTCCACCGACAAGCTGTGGCAACGCTTTGAAAAACACCTGACGCGCGCGGTGCACACCACGGCCGCGGGTATCCGCTTTCACCTGGACTGGCAGGACCAGAATGAGCCGGAGCTCATCTGCAACCTCCTGAGCCAGGGGCCGGTGGAAACCGGGCTGGACGTGACCAAGAGCGCGCGCTACTTTAACATGTGCATGGACGGCGCGGGCATCGCCACCGTGGCGGACAGCTTCGCCGCCTGCGAGCAGCGCATTGAAAAGGAGCACAAGCTGACCTGGAAGGCGCTCACGCGGCAGTTGGAACTGAACTGGAACGACATAGACGGCGAGTACCTGCGCCAGATGATGCTGCACAGCGAGCGGTTCGGCGGCGGCGACTCGCTGGGCGACCGGTGGGCCGTGCGGGTCAACAACCTGTTTACCAACCTCGTGCGGGAGGAGTGCCTCCGCTACCCCGGTCTCAACTTTATCCCCGGCTGGTTCAGCTGGGCCAACACGCTGGAGTTCGGCAGCCGCGTGCGCGCCACGCCCAACGGCCGACGCAACGGCGAAGCCATCAACCATGGCGCAAACCCGACCTCCGGCTTCCGCAAGGATGGCGCGGTGACCGCCATGTGCAATTCCATCGCGAGCGTGCAGCCCTTCTACGGCAACTGCGCCCCGGTGCAGCTGGAACTCGACCCGGGCATCGCCGGCAACGAGGAAGGCGTGGAGAAGATGGTCAGCATGATCCGCACGATTCTGGAGACCGGCAACACGCTGCTCAACATCAACATCATCGACAAGCACAAGATTCTGCAAGCGCACAAAGATCCCAGCAAGTACCCCGATCTGGTGGTGCGCGTGACCGGCTTTACGGCCTATTTCGCCATGCTGAGCCCCGAGTTCCGCCAGCTGGTGGTGGATCGGGTGCTGGCCGTCAACGGCGACGACGTCGCGTAACAGGAAGAAAACCAGCGGGGCCGGTCAGGCGCCGCCGGAAAGGATGACGGATACATGAAAGCACAGGATATTCAGGAAGTGAAACTGGACCTGAAAGGCGCGTCCCGCTCCGGCGAAGCGCTGCTGCCCGGGGCGATCCCCGGGGCCACGGTATTCCTTCACGTGATCCCGGAGGGCGGCACGCTCTCGCTGCCGGCCGATTCGCGGTTTATCCGCATCCTGTTCCTCTGCGCGGGCGAGGCGGTGTTCGCCGCGGCCGGGCGGGAATGGGCCTACGCCGAGAAGGCGGTTTTCGTGCCGCTGCCGGAGCAGAACACCGGGGTGAAAGCCACCCGCGCCGCACACGTGCTGGAGATTCGCTGGGAACTGATCGATGCCGACCGCGCCGAGCTGGCTGCCAAAACCGCCGATTTCCCCTACACGCAGCGCTATCTGGACGCGATGCAGTACCGCGATCCGTTCAAGAGCGAAAAGACCATCAGCCGCGCGATTCTGCCACACCGCACCCTGCCCCGCTTCGCTATGGGCAGCGTGGAAACCTACGCCGACGATCTGATCGGCCAGCACGAGCATCCCCTGCTGGATCAGTTCTTCTTCTCCTTCCCGGAGAACCACATGACGCTGCTGATCGACGATCTGCGCTACCCCATGGGGCCGGATACGCTTTTGCATATCCCGCTGGGCTCCAACCACGGCGTGAGCGTTACCGGGGACGAGGTTTCCCATTATATCTGGATCGATTTCATCCCCGATCCCGAGCGAGGCAACGCCTACCTGGACGAGGTGCATAAGCCCACCGGCACCACGCGCAGCTTTTGAGGCGCGCGATGGCAGAATATGATCGGCCGGCGCGGCTGGACAACCCCCGCGCCTGGCGCACCTATCTGGGCGGGAGCATGCTCAGCGCCCTGCATGGCGAAACGGGGGAGGACGGGCATTTCCCCGAGGAATGGATCCTTTCGGTGGTCAGCGCGCGCAACGCCGGCTGGGAAGCCTTTCCCGAAGAAGGCTTAAGCCACCTGTACGGCACGGGGATCACCCTGAAAAGCTGGATGGAGCAAAACCCCGAAGCCGCGCTGGGCGCGAGGCATGTTGCCGCGAACGGCCCGCAGCCGGGGGTGCTGCTCAAGCTGATCGACTCCGCCGAGCGGCTGACCGTGCAGGTGCACCCCGACCGGCAAAAGGCGATGGAGCTGTTTCAAAGCGCGTACGGGAAAACCGAGTGCTGGCACATTCTGGGCGGGCGGGAAGTCGGCGGGGAGAAGCCCTGCGTTTATCTCGGCTTTCGGCAGGGCACAACCCGCGAGGGGTGGAAGGCGCTGTTTGACCGTCAGGATATCCCGGGGATGCTTTCCTGCCTCTACCGGTTTGACGTGGAGCCCGGCGACACCCTGCTGATAGAGGGCGGCATTCCGCACGCCATCGGCGCGGGGTGCTTTCTGGCGGAGATTCAGGAGCCCACCGATTACACCATCCGGGTGGAGCGCACGACCCCGTCGGGTTTCGCGGTGGCGGATGCCATGTGCCATCAGGGACTGGGCTTCGAGCGGATGTTCGATTGCTTCCATTACGACTCGATGACCCGCGAGGCCGTGCGCAAGCGGTGGTTCCTGCCCAGCCGCACGCTGGAAACGCAGCCGGGCGGCACCCTCACGGCGCTGGTGACCTACGGCGACACGCCGATGTTCCAGTTATCCAGGCTGGATGTGCAAACGCGGTTTGACCTGCGCTGCCCCGGCGTTTTCTGTGGGCTGTACATCCTGATGGGGGAAGGCGCGATGACGTGCGAAGGGGACTCGCAGCCCATCCGGCAGGCGGAGCAGTACTGGATTCCAGCCGGGGTGAAAAACCTGCGCCTGACGGCCGCACCCGGAAAACCGCTGCACTTGCTGCAATGCTTCGGCCCCGAGGCGAAGGCGTAGGCGCAGCCGCAGGGTTGCCGGCCGGTCTTCCTGCGCCACGGCGGAACCGGGTCAAAGGTGGAACCCTTGCGGGGTTTGCTGCGGAGCACCACCGCTTATCCGAAGAAGGATCAGGACAGCCGGCGCACAGCCTGAAGGGCGATGCGGCGGGTGGCGACAACCGCAGGCACAGTTTGCGACCACCGAACCGGACGCGGGGCAATGCCCCGCGTCCGGTTTTCCTGTTCAAAGGTTATATTGTCAGCCTTGCCTGCCTTGGTTAGGCGTGCGGCCTGAGGCAACCTCCCCGCCGACCGATCCGGCCCTTGCTAAGGGGTGCTCGGGCCAGTCACGTCGGGATGAGCCGCGGGCTGGGCATCCTGCATCCGGAGCTGGTACTTCTTGGGACTGACGCCCACTTTTTCCTTGAAGGCGCGGCTGAAATGCGAGAGGTTGTTGTACCCCACCCGGCCGCAGACTTCTTCCACGGGCATGCCGTTGAGCAGCAGCTCCCGCGCTTTCAGCAGACGGCAGGAGATCAGGTACTGCCGGGGGGTCATGCCGGTGATCTCCCGAAACAGCGTGCACAGATAGAACTTGTTGATGAAAAACTGATGGGCGAGCTGGTCCAGGCTGATCTCGTCGGCAAAGTTGCGGTGCAGGTGGTTGAGCATCGCATATACCGTGCGGTAACCGCTTTGCGTGCCCGAGCCGTCGATGCGGTGGTGCGCGCGGTACAGGCGGTTGACGCGCAGCAGGTATTCCGCCAGCATCATTTTCACCTGCAAATCGTTGCCGAAAGCCGCCTCCTCGGGCTGCTGATCCAGCGCGATGATCCGGTCCAGCATCCCCGCCAGCTCATGGGCCGTTTCAGGCGTGAGCGGGAGGATGTTGGCGTCCGGGAAGGGGCGCAGCAGGAAGCACTCCAGCAGATCCGTTCGGTCGGTGGAAAGCGCGCTGATATACTCGGGTTTGAAGTATACCACATACCGGTCGCTTTCCGCGCCCGGTTTGGTCAGGCTGATCAGGTGCAAATCCATGTTGTTGAACAGCAAAAGCGAGTAGCGCGGCAGGAGAACGGACTGGTCGCCCGTGTCCAGCCGGATATCCGGGCTCAGGCAGAGCAGCAGCTCAAACTCGTTATGGATATGGAAGCGCGATTTTTCGCTGGTGTGCGTGCATTTGTGCCGCACCGAGTAATCGCCGCTGAGGGCTTCCCGGTATGCCTGATATTCGGGCTTGTCCACGGGCGTCATCGCTGTTCACCTCCAACCGGACACAGGGGATCAACGGTTTTCTTGCGTTACGGCTTGCCGGAGCGACGGGCCGCCGGGCGCGCGCGGGGTTCGCCGAGCCGGTTCGCACACGACGCAGCGTAGGGAGCGGCCTACTCGGCCGGTACAGGCGACGCCCCTTTCAGAGAGGATGTGCGCCTCCGAAATCCGTAACGGCGCGGCTTCTCGCTTTCGCCCTTGGTTGCCGTTGGGAACGGGCCGGCGTTCCTCGCAGACGGGCATCCCCAGGGCCCGGTTCGACGCGGCAGGCGACGGCAAAGCAAAATGGGACATTCCCAAACGGGTACGCCCCAAGGATAACCGATTGGGTGCAAAATGGCAATGGGGTATGCAGGGGCGAAAACGGCGCGGCCCTGCTACGGGCGACCGCCAGCCGCCCAAGGACGGATTCGGCTCCACCGCGTAGCGCGTTTCGCCGCCGATGCTCACGCGGCGCACCCAAACCTCGTCGTCGAAAACATCAGATCGGCATCCATGCCCGCGGCAAGCATTCCGCGCGGCGCTCCAAACCCATCACGCGGCAGGGGTCCACGGTCATCATGGCTACCGCCGTCCCCAACGGCAGATCGGCTTCCTTCCACAGGGCGCGCAAGCACCGCTCCGGCGTGACCACGCTTCCCGCAAAACCGGTGCGATCCGACATCATGGCGACGCCGTTGTCAAGCACCGCCCAGCGACCCCCAGAGAGGCCGATGCGGCAGCCTTCCGGCAGTCCGGCGCCGAGCAGCGTATCCGTTACCGGCGAGATGGCGCCGTGCGGCCTGCAGCGGCAGATGAGCCCGAGCAGTTCCGGCGGAAGACGCCTGCTGTCGGCGATGATCTCCACGCTGAGACCGTCCGGCAGGAACGCGCTTTCAAAAGCCCCAGCACACGGCAGGCGGCTTGCGCCGTACCATGGACATCCCGCCGTACGGGTGGGTCACGGGCGTGTGGCCGTGCGCAACCGCGGCCAGCGCCTCGGGATAGTCCGCGTCCGAACGACCCACGGAGGCGACGAGGCCCAGTGCCCGCAGGCGGTCGCCCAACGCCAACGCGCCTTGCGGTTCGCAGGCGGCCGCCCAACGCCAACGCGCCTTGCGGTTCGCAGGCGGCCGCCCAACGCCAACGCGCCTTGCGGTTCGCAGGCGGTCGTTACGCGCGCGATCAGCGCCTGCCTCTCCGGCAGGGCCCCGCAGTGGGCGGGAGTGGGGTTGCGCAACGCGCGCGTCCTGCGTGCCGGCTTACGCGTCCGAAAGGCACGGCCCTTCCGGGTGCGTCCCGGGCATGCGCGGCAGGCCGGGTCCGACGCGCACGGTTTCAAAGGCGTCCGGCGCGTGGCAAGCGCGTCGTCCAGCGCGCACATCGTGGCCGGTTACACGGCGGTGGCGCCGCCGCGCAGCGAGCGCCGCGCCGCCACGCGGAACGCCTCCGGGGTTGCGTCCATGAAATCCGCGCCGGGGCCATCGCGGACAGGCAAGTCCCTAAAGCCGGGGCTCACCAACGGACAACGCGCGTCCAGCACGGGGGCGTCCGCGGGGGCGTCGAAGCGAACCCCGTGATTGGACCGCCGTCCAGCAGCAGCGCCGCGGCTCTGGGCGATCCCCGACGGCAGCGCCTACCGGCAGCCCGTGATCGCGGTTTTCATAACCGGGAGGCGGCGTCCGCGTCCAGGTACAGCCGCGCGTTGGGGTGCCGGCGAAGGATGGAGGCCGGGCAGGCTTCGCGGACGGGCTCCGTCAGCATGGCGCGAACCGCATCCGCCTTGGAAAGCGCCGGCACCACGCAAAACACCGCGTCGGCGGAGGTCAGCGCGGGCACGGTGGCGGTCAGCGCATAGCGCGGCACCTGCTCCAGCGTCTCAAAGCATTTGTCGTGTACCTGCTGGTTGCGGCACATCAGGTCCAGTTCCACCCTTTTGACCAGCAGCGGGTCGTGAAAATCCGCCATGTCGGGGTCGTTAAAGGCGATGTGCCCGTTTTCGCCGACGCCCATGAAGCACACGTCCAGCGGGTGCGACCGGAGCAGCGCGGCGTAACGCGGGGCGTCGGCCTCCGTATCGCCCATCAGGAACACCTGCCTGAAAGGGACCAGCCCGAACAGATACCGGGTTAAGAAGTTGGAAAACTGCTGAGGCGCGTCCGCCGGGAGGTCGATGTAATTATCCATGTGAAAGGCGTTGACGCGCGACCAGTCCACGTCGGAGGCGACGAGGCCGCTCAGGAGCTCGCTCTGGGAATAGGCGGCGGCGAACATGACGTTGATTTCTTCCTTGCGCGCCAGCAGCGCGCGCAGCGTTTCCGCCGCGTCCCGCGCTGCCTGCGCGCCCATTTCCCGACGCGTGCCGTATTGCCGCACCAGCAGTTGATCCACCCTGAATTCTTTCATCTTTTCAATCCTCAAACTCTATATTTTGCCGGTTTGTGACGCTTGGCAGAGCGCCAGAATGATCCCCGGCGGCGAGCGACCCGTGGCGGCGTCCGCAATCAGGGATCGCCGTCCAATATCGCTCCCACAAAGCGACGCATCCGGCGGATGTGCCCGTCGGCGTTGATCGCCCTGGGAGCGGCGCTGGCGACACTTTGGGCGGCCTTGCCCACGGGAAGGCCGCTTTTTGAATTGCAGTTCCAGCGGAGGATGGCGTCCTCCTCCAGCACGACCGAGCCCTTGTCAACGCAGATTTCGATCCGGCGCGGATAGCCGGGGTAGCAGGAGGCGGAACCTTCCAGCGTGTCCACCGCGCCGTTTTGGCATTCGAGGACGGCCAAGGCCGAATCCTCCGCCTCGATGGGCCGGGGGAGCGCACGCGCACAGCCCGCCAGCCTGCGAACCGGCCCCATCCGGGAACGGAACACGTCGAACCCGTGGACGCCCTGGTTCATCAGCGCGCCGCCGCCCATAGCCCAGGCGCCCCGCCAGCCGGCCGAGAAATACCTCCGCAATGGGGGCCAGAACGCCGGTCCCCTCGAACACATCCTTTTTGGACACCCTGAGCCCAAACTTGCGGGCGCCGTCAAGGAAAGCCGGTTTGCGCAGTTCGTCGTTGGCGTTCTCCAGCATGCTGCCCACGCAGGCCAGCCGCCTGCGGCCCGTATGGCGGAAGCAGGACGCCATGCGCATGACCAGCGCGCGGCGGTCAAAAGTCGGGCCGCTCACATCCGCGCTTAAATCATGCGGGGAGCAACGCACCAGCGCCGGTTTGACCCCGCGCGCCGCCGTTGCCAGCAAACCGGCCGAACTCTTGGTAAACGGGCTGGCGTTGCCGTAGCCGGGTTCCGCAAACATGTACAGCGCATCCCCGGGCATGCCGCTCCCCCCTTTGGCATTATACCACGCGGCCGCGACGGTTCCAAGCTTCGCGTGCCGAAAACCTTCCCCGCCGGCACTGCGGATGTACCGCCGCCCGATCGCCTCGGGCGTGGGGGAAGGGCGCCGGGGCCGCCCTGAGGCATGTGCGGGCCGTGCTTGCGTTGGCAGCGCGGCGGCATTGCGCCGGGCGGACCCGACGCGGCAGAAAAGCAATCACCAATACGCATGGGATCGCGGTAACCTTACCAGGCGAACGACACGGGCCGGATGCAACCCGATGTAACGGAGCGGAAAACAGGTTCCGGATCGCTCGTCCGGCATACACGCGCCCGGCTTGTTCTCCGCCCGCGCCAACAGGGGGCCAACAGGGCGCGTCGCCCGACGCGCGGCGTTTTTCCAGCGGTACGGCGGGCGCGGAAGCACGGTTGGAAACGTGTGATTCAAAATTCAAAACATAATTTAATAAAAGAATAAAGAATGGCGAATATCAGGGCAGGCCGGTTATTTGGACAGAATCCGGCGAATATTTTGCAGCTTTTTGAATAAACCGCGGAAAACCTATTGACACGGAGAAGGGTCAATGCTATAGTGGAGTAAACGATTACCGAAACAAGAAGCGCCCGCAAAGGCCGAATCGCTTGGGTTTTTGTGTACCCAAAGCGTCTGTTTCGGCACGGTTTAGGCCGGGTACAGACCTCGCAACCGATTTCCCGGCGCAACCTGGGAAGGGAGCGCGCAGAGAGGGAGAAAGCGCTTGTCGACGATGGTGGATGTGGCGAAACGCGCCAACGTTTCGATCGCCACGGTATCCCGCGTGCTCAACGGACAATCGCGCGTCAAGCCCGAACTGGCGGCCCGCGTGATGGAGGCGGTTCGGGACCTGCGCTACGAGCCCAACTTCACGGCGCAGAACCTCCGGCGCAATGTGAGCGGTACGCTGGCCATCCTGACCCCGAACATCACCAACCCCTACTACGCCAACATCATCGCGGGGATCGCCCAGGCGGCGCAGGAAAACGGCTATTCCTCGTTTCTGTTCAACACCGAAGGCAAGCGCGAGCTGGAAGAACAGATCCTGGAGCGCCTGACCAAGCATCAGGCGGACGGCGCCATTCTGCTGGCGGCGGAACTGGGCTCCGACTGGATTTATGACTACGCCAGGGAATACCCCGTGGTGCAGTGCTCTGAATTTGACCCCCGCTTTCCCATTCCCCGGGTCTGTGTGGATAATTACAAGGCCACGCAGGACGTGATGGAATACCTGATCTCGCTGGGGCATACGCGCATCGGCACCATCAGCATCGAAAACCGCTTCTATTCCACGGCGACCCGCCTGCGCGGCTACCGGGACGCGCTGGCGGCGGCCAACCTCCCGGCGGAGGAAGATTACATCCGCTACGCGACGCAGGGCTATACCTTCAAAATGGGCTTCAAGCTGGCCCGCTCCCTGCTGGCGCAGGAAAAA
Organism: Clostridiales bacterium; assembly: GCA_012517815.1. Classification (GTDB taxonomy): domain Bacteria; phylum Bacillota; class Clostridia; order Christensenellales; family Aristaeellaceae; genus CAXXOK01. The sequence continues at coordinate 28,115 of JAAYUF010000050.1, read as the reverse complement.
CGACCCACGGCGCTGTTTTGCATCTCGGACATGCTCGCGCTGGGCGCCATCGCCGGCGCGAAGGAAATGGGTTTCCGCGTACCGGAGGATGTGACCGTCGTCGGTTTTGACGACGTGGAGTACACCACCATGTTCCACCCGTATGTGACCACCGTGGTGCAGCCCTGCTACCAGATCGGGCACACGGCCGTGGAACTGATGCGCGGCCTGGTCCAGCGCCAGCAGGTGCCCCAGGAAGTGATCCTGCCGCACCGGCTGATGGTTCGGGAATCCTCTGCGCCGTATGACGGCTTACTGGTGAATTTCGCATCCCGGGTAACGGGATGTTGAAAAATAATGGGGAGGAATTGTTTTATGAAGAAACTTCTCGCGCTGGTACTTTCCCTCGCCCTGGTGCTTGCGTCCACCGCCGCTCTGGCGGAAGGCGTCAAGCTGGGCATTGTCACCCCGGACGCGGACCACGGCTTCACCGGCGAGAGCGTCGCTCATGCCCGTGCCGAGGCTGAGGCCCTCAAGGCTGCCGGCGTCATCGAAGATTACATGATGGGCGTTGGCGGCGAGGCTTCCAAGCAGATTCAGGCGATCGACGACATCCTGGCCTGGGGCCCGGACGCGATCATGCTGTGGCCGCTGGAAGGCGACCAGCTCCGCAACGCCGCGCAGACCGTCGTGGATGAAGGCGTTCCGCTGATCATCTATGACCGCCTCATCGAGAACTTCACCGGCATGGCCACCGAAATCATGGGCGACAACGAAAAGATCGGCAACATGATGGGCGAATACCTGCTCAACTACTTCGCCGATCAGCTCAAGGCCGGCGAAACCCTGACCTACCTGCTGTTCATCGGCGATAGCTCCACCGTTTCCAAGCAGCGCACCGGCGGCATGGTCGACGTGCTCAACGCTTCCGAGTACAAGGATCAGTTCAAACTCCTGACCGACGGCTTCCAGACCGACTGGTCCAACGCCAAGGCGCAGGAATTCATGGAGAACTGGCTGAGCACCGCGGATGCCGCGACCATCGCGGACCTGGACTTCATCTGCACGCATGACGACGAGATCGTGGACGGCATCATGACGGTCATCGCCGACAACACCGCGCTGACCAACCTCAATATGATCACCTCCGTCGGCGGCCGCCGCGAGACCCTGTCCACCTTCAAGAGCATCACCAAGCCCGAACTGCTGACCTACTACGTCAGCCCCTCCTACATCCGTGAGGCGATCCGCCTGGCCGTGGCCGCCGCCAAGGGCGAAGAGTACCAGGGCCAGAAGATCGAAGGCCAGCTGTTCCTGATCCCGACCATCGAGATCGACAAGGACAGCGTCGCGGCTTACGAAGCCAGCCAGGAGTACACGGACCGCTACAGCCTGAACTAACGGCTCCAACCCCAAAACCAGACCTATTCGAAGGAGCCGGCCGGTACCATGCCGACCGGCTCCTTTCCACAAGAAGGAGGCAATGGCATTTGCTCACACAGATGAAGGGAATCGTGATGGACTTCGGGCCTGTCCGCGCTGTGGATCATGTGCATTTCACGGTGCAGCCGGGCGAGATCGTCGGCCTGCTGGGTGAAAACGGCGCCGGCAAGTCCACCCTGATGAACGTGCTGGCCGGTACGTTTCCCCCCACGGAAGGCGAAATTCTGCTGGACGGGCAAAAGGTGCGCATGACCAGCGCGCTGCAGGCCATGAAGCTGGGCATCCGCTTTATCCACCAGGAACTGAACCTTTGCAATGATTTAAACGTATTTGAAAACCTCTTCCTCGCGCAGGAAACGCTGGGCAGAGGCGGTTTGCTGAATAAAAAGGAAATGGCCCAGCGCACCCGCGAAGTGTTTGACCGCATGCATGTCAACATCGATCCGTGGACGACGGTGAAGACCTTGCAGCCCGCGGAAAAGCAGCTGGTGGAAATCGCCAGGTCGCTTTTATTCAAGTGCGACCTGATTATCATGGACGAGCCGACCTCGGCCCTGTCCAACCGGGAAATCGACAATCTGTTCGTCATCATGCGCCAGCTCAAGTCGGAAGGCGTGTCCTTCATCTATATTTCGCACAAAATGCCGGAGATATTTCAAATCTGCGAAACGTATTACGTCCTGCGGGACGGCCGCCTGATCGGCAACGGCCGCATCGCCGATACCAACGAGGGCGAGATTACGGAAATGATGATTGGGCGCGCGCTGGCGGAGGACGACTTTACCCATAAAGAGTACTACGGCACCGATGAGATCGCGCTGGAAGCCGACCATCTCAGCGGCGACAGCTTTGAGGACGTGAGCTTTCGGCTGCATAAGGGCGAGATCCTCGCTTTTACGGGGCTTCAAAGCTCCGGCCGCGACATGCTGGCCGACGCGCTGTTTGGCGTGATCCCGCACAAGGGCCGTTTGGTGATCAAAGGCCGGCAGGTCGACCGCGCGAATATACGGGGCTACATGCACAGGGGCGTCGCCATGGTGCCCCGTTCCCGCAAGGAGCGCGGCATCCACAACCATCTGTCCATCACCGATAACGTCTCCATGGGCTTTATCAACACGCACCTGAAAACGCTGCTGATCAACCCCAGGCTGGAAAGGTCGCGTTACCAGCGCGTGAAGGACGCGCTGTCCCTCAAGGCCGACAATCCGAAAAACCCGATCACGTCGCTGTCCGGCGGTAACCAGCAGAAGGTGATTCTCGGCCGCTGGCTGGAAACCAACGCGGATGTGCTGATTTTCGACAACCCGACCCAGGGCATCGACGTGGGTACGAAATTTGAAATCTATCACCTGATCCTGCGGCTGGCTATGGAAGGCAAGGCCATCCTCGTGTTCTCCGCCGAATTTCCGGAAATCTACAAGGTGGCGGACGAGTGCGTGGTCATGTACAAGGGCCGGATCAACGCGGTGCTGCCCCGCAGGCAGCTGACCGAAAAGAACATCATGTACTATTCCACAGGATCAAATCTGGAGGGTGCAAAGCATGAACAAATCAGCCTTGAAAAATGATCGCGGCCGCCTTTCCATCGGCTCCGTCGGGAAGAAGCTGTTTTCCGATTACAGCTACATGGTCTCCTTTATCCTGATCCTGGCCATTGCGGTATCGGTCAACCCCAACTTCTTCAAATGGCGCAACGTGACCAACATCTTTGTGCAGTCCGCGCCGATCGGCGTGATCGCCATGGGCATGACGATGGTCATCTGCGCGGGGCTCATCGACATCTCCGTGGGCGCGCAGGTCGCCATTATCTCGGGCTTCGGCATCGATTTGCTCAACTATACGCACAACATCTGGCTGATGCTGCTGTTCTGCCTGGCGTTCGGCGCGTTCATCGGCACCTTCAACGGGCTGCTGATCGCCAAGGGCCGGATGCCCGCCATGATCGCCACGCTGGCGGTGCAAACCTCCTGCCGCGCGATTGTCAACCATTTCGGGCAGGGCGGCCCCTTCACGGTCGCCAACGGCATCTCCACCGAGCCCTACTACGAGGCGTACCGGCTGGTGGCCGGCGGTTCGGTCGACGTGTTCGGGCTCAAGTTTCCCTACCCGATGCTCATGTTCATCGTGGTGGCGCTGCTCTTTGGGCTGATCATGCAGCGCACGCGCCTGGGCAAGCACATCTATGCCCTGGGCAGCAACGAGGTATCGGCGCGCCTGTCCGGCGTGAACGTGGTGCGCACGAAGATTGCCGTGTTCAGCATCACGGGCCTGATGTGCGGCTTCGCCAGCTGGATCTACGCCTCGCGCCTGATGGCCGTGGCAGCGGCCAGCGCCGGCAACCTGTTTGAGATGGACGCCATCGCCGCCGTCGCGATCGGCGGCACCGCGATGAGCGGCGGCCGCGGCAAGATCATCGGCACGTTCCTGGGCGTGATCATGTTCAAGATCATCAACAACATCCTGGTGGCCGCTCAGGTGCCGACCTTCCTCAACGGCGCCATCAGCGGCGCGATCATCATCCTGGCGGTGCTCCTGCAAAACGTGCGGGGCGATAAGAAATAAGGAGGGGGAGACATGCTGCGCATCGGTATCATTGGCTGCGGGAAAATTACGCAGGTACGGCACGCGCCGGAATATGCGGAAAATCCCGAATGCCGCCTGACCGCTTTTTATGATTTTCTCCCGGAACGCGCGCAGGATATGGTGAAGCTGTACGGCGGACAGGCGTACGACAGCGTGGATGCGCTGCTGAACAGCGGCGTGGACGCGGTGAGCGTGTGCGTGGCCAACGCGGATCACGCGGCCGTGAGCATCAAGGCGCTGCAAAAGGGCATGCACGTGCTGTGCGAAAAGCCGATGGCGACCACGCTGGCGGATTGCAAAGCGATGGCCCGGGCAGCCGAGGACGCGAACCGCACGCTGATGCTGGGCCACAACCAGCGGCTGGCCAAAGCCCACGTGGAGGCGCGCAGGCGCGTCGCCGCGGGGGAGATCGGGCGGGTAATCAGCTTCCGGACCACATTTGGGCATTCCGGCCCGGAAGGCTGGACGGGGCAGAAGAACTCCTGGTTTTTCGACAAGAGCCGCGCCGCTTTCGGCGCGCTGGCCGATCTGGGCATCCACAAGACCGACCTGCTGCATTACCTGCTGGGCGAGCCGATTGTCGCCGTGAAGGCCGATTTCCGCACGCTGGATAAAAAATACCCGGACGGCTCGCCCATCGGCGTGGACGACAACGCTTTTTGCATCTACCGCACCCAAAGCGGCGCGACCGGGCAGATGCACGTAAGCTGGACGTTCTACGGCGAGGAGGACAACTCCACCGTGCTCTACGGCACCAAGGGAATCCTCCACTGCTACGCCGACCCGACGTATTCGCTGATCATCGAGCACTTCAATGGTGAAACCGAAAGAATCGCGCTGGACGAGATGACCTCCAACAAGAAACAGACGACCGGCGGGCGCGTGAGCACCGGCGTGATCGATTCGTTCGTCCATAGCGTACGCACCGGGGAACCGTCCCTCTGCGACGCGCGCGAGGCGCTCAAGGCGATGCGCGTGATCTTTGCGGCGGAGCGCTCGGCGCTGGAAAACCGGGATATCCAGATCGAACAGTAAGGGGGCGGCGGTGATGAAGCGACCCGTAACCATTTGCAGCGGGCAATTTGGCGACCTCCCGACGGAGGAACTGTTCCGCACCATGCGGGACATCGGCTACGACGGACTGGAAATCGCGACGCAGGCGCACGTCGACGTGGAGCGGATCGCAGGGGAGCCGGAATACCGCCGGCAGTATCAGGCGCTGCTCCAAAAATACGATCTGCGCATCGGCGCGCTGTCCGGCCATCTGGCGGGGCAGTGCGTCGGCGACCGTTACGACGAGCGCCTGGATCACTTTGTGCCGGCGAAGGTGAAGGGCAACCCGGAGGCGATTCGCCAGTGGGCGACCGCAAGGATGAAAACCATCGCCCAAGCCGCCCGACTGCTGGACGTGAAGGTGGTCACCTGCTTTTTGGGCAGCCCGATCTGGGCCTTCTGGTACTCTTTCCCGCAAACCACGCCGGAAATGGTGGAGGCGGGCTTTCAGCGCATCCGGGAACTGTGGTCGCCGATCTTTGACGAGTATGACCGCTGCGGTGTGAAGCTGGCGCTGGAAGTGCACCCGACGGAAATCGCGTTTGACTACTACTCCACCAGGCGCCTGCTGGAAACGCTGGAATACCGGCCCACGCTCGGCCTCAACTTCGATCCCAGCCACCTGCTGTGGCAGGGCGTCGACCCGACGGTTTTTCTGCGCGACTTTGCCGGGCAGGTGTATCACGTGCACTTGAAGGACGTGCGCCTGAACCGGGACGGTCGCTCCGGGGTGCTGGGCTCGCACATCGAGTTCGGCGACACCCGCCGGGGCTGGAACTTCGTATCCCTCGGGCACGGCGACGTCGACTTTGAAGGCATCATCCGCGAGCTGAACCAGATGGGCTATGCCGGCCCGCTGTGCGTGGAGTGGGAGGACAGCGGCATGGAGCGCATCCACGGCGCGACCGAGGCGCTGGCGTACGCGCGCCGCCTCAACTTCAGCCCGTCGGCCGTGGGGTTTGACGCCGCGCTTAAGATGGATTGACGACGGCCGCTTCCAGCGCCTGCTGTACCGCCAGGGCCGCGGCGGCGCTCAGGTTCAGGGGGTCTTCCGCCAGCAGGCGAATGCGCGCGGCGCGCTGCTGGGTGAAAATGGACTTCGCGTACAGCGTGTCCAGCATCCAGAAATACAGGCCGCGCTGGTTTTGCAGCCAGGTGCAGAAGATGACCAGTTCCTGTGGATCGTAGGTCATGATGATCGTGGCGGTGGTATCCACCAGATAGCTGATGGCCTGCGAAATCACGCGCGAGGCGGTCACATCCCCGCCCTGCGCGAGGGCGAGCACCTGCGCCACCGTGGTTTGCTTGGAGCTGGATTGCGCGTTGTATTGCTGCACGATGCCGATATCGGAACAGTACAGCTCCAGACAGCCGGTGTTGCCGCAGGCGCAGGGGATGCCGTCCTTGCGGACGGGCAGATGCCCGATTTCGCCGGCCAGGCTGTTGCTGCCGCGGTAGACCTGCCCGTTGACCATCAGCGCCGAGCCGATGCCCTCGCAGATGGACAGGTAGGCGCAGGAGCCGGGGTACTGTATCTGGCCCGTCTGTGTCAGCAGCACGAGCGCGGCGTACACATCCTTGTCCGTGACGATAGGGCAGTTAAGCGCCTGACGCAGGCGTTCTCCCATGGGGAACTGCCGCCACTTGGGCGCGCCGCTGATCTGCTGGATCACGCCGGTGCGCGTATCCACAGGGCCGGGCAGGGTAACGCCGACGCCCAGCAGCTTTTCCCGCGGCAGGCGGATCTGGGCCATGCAGCGCTCCAGCAGCTGCACCGCCTGACCGGTGTAGGTTTCGGGCCCGAGCGTGGCCAGGGAAAGCTCGATCTCCTCCCTGGCCAGCATCTGCAGCGAAAGGTCGAACACCCCGGCCTCCATGCGGTTGAGGCGGATGCTGATGCTGCCGACACAGCCGATGCCGGGCGCGAGGCGATACTGGTTGGCGCGGCGGCCGCCGTTGGAGGCCGCCATGCCCTGGGTTACGATCAGCCCGTCCGCCATGAGCTTGACGATGGCGACGTGCATGGTGGAGGGCATCAGACCGGTCCGCTTGCACAGCTCCGGCCGCGAGATACCGGGCTGGCGGTGGATCAGCTGCAGGATGGTTACCAGATGCGCCGTTTTCACAAAGGTTTGCGTTTCATTTTGGACGCCCATTTTTATCCGCAACTTTCATCAAACTTATTTCCGTGGATGAATGAAGTGTTCCTATTGTAACAAGCATCGGATTGCCTGTCAAGGCGGAACGGAGGAAACGTGTACTGGGAATCGATACGGGAAAGACGGGGGAACCTGCCTTTCCGCTACGCGGTGCTGGACTTTGACGGCACCGTCAGCCTGATCCGCGAGGGATGGCAGCAGATCATGGTGCCCTACTTTACCGAGGAACTGGCGGCCACCCCGGAAGGCAGGCGTCTGCCGCAGGAAGCGCTGGAGCGGCAGGCACGGGAGATGGTTTTCCTTCACACCGGCAAGCAGACCATCTACCAGTGCATCGCACTGGGGGAGGAAATCACCCGCATGGGCGGCGAACCTCAATCCCCGCAGGCGTATAAGGACGAATACCTGCGCCGTCTGCTTCAGAGGATTGAGAACCGCCTGAAGGGCCTTCGCAAGGGGACGATCGATCCGGCGACGCTGACGGTGCCCGGCACGTACGACCTGCTGGACATGCTGGTCCGCGAGGGAGTCACCCCCTTTCTGGCCAGCGGCACCGACGAGGAGGACGTGCTGCGGGAAGCGTCGCTGCTGGGGCTCACAAAATACTTCGGCGTCCATATCTACGGCGCGCAAACCGATTACAGAACCTTTTCCAAGAAGATGGTCATCGAGCGGATGATCCGCATGAACGGCCTGTCCGGCGAGGAACTGCTGGGGTTTGGCGACGGGTATGTGGAGATCGAAAACGTGCGGGAAGTGGGCGGATATGCCGTGGGCGTCGCCTCCAACGAGGCGGAGCGCAAGGGCATCGACGCTTGGAAGCGGGAACGCCTGATCCGCGCCGGCGCGGACGCCATCATCCCGGACTACGGCCAGATTGGCGAGCTGGAGCGCCGCCTGTTCGGTAAATAAAACGGAAGGGAGATGCCCTTATGCCTTTTCCACAGTTTGACCGGTCGCGGCTGCGCCTGCTGCCCATTGCCCAGCGGGTGCACGACCTGGATCTGAGCGATATGATGAGCCTGGAGGACGCCTCGGACTACAGCCACCCGACCCTCGCCATTCTGGCGCAACGCATCCGCGAAGCGCGCAGCAAGGGCGCGGCCGTGCTGATGATGATGGGCGCGCACGTGATCCGCGCGGGCGCCGCGCCCCTGCTCATCCGCCTGATGGAGGAAGGGTGGATCACGCACTTTGCCATGAACGGGGCCGGCGGCATTCACGATTTTGAGCTGGCGCTGATCGGCGCCACCACCGAGAGCGTGGCGCGCTACATCCGCGAGGGGCAGTTCGGCCTGTGGCAGGAGGACGGCCTGTACAACGAGGCCGTGAACCGCGGCGCACAGGAAGGGCTGGGCTTTGGAGAATCGCTGGGTAAGTACATCTGGGAGAACAACTTCCCTCACAGGGACATCAGCCTGTTGGCGGCGGGCTACCGCCTGCAAATTCCCGTGACCATCCATGTGGGCATTGGCTGCGATATCGTCCACGAGCAGCCCAACGCCGACGGCGCGGCCATCGGCAAGGCAACCTATCAGGATTTCCTGATCTACTGCAACACCGTGGACCATCTGGAAGGCGGGGTTTTCCTCAACTTCGGCTCCGCGGTGATCGGCCCGGAAGTGTACTTGAAGGCGCTTTCCATGTGCCGCAACGCGGCCAAGCAGGAAGGGCGCGCCATCCGGCATTTCACCACCGCGGTGTTGGACCTGCTGCCGCTGGAAGGCAAGGACGTACACGAGGAACCGGCCAAATCCGACCCCCGCTACTATTTCCGGCCGTGGAAAACCATCATGGCGCGCACGGTGGCCGACGGCGGCGAGAGCTTCTACGTGGAAGGCCGGCACCGGGATACCGTCGGGTATCTGGCAAAACTGCTGCTCAGGGGGGAACAGGCGTGAAGCTGCAACGGCTGGAAGAGCTGTTTTCCCGTTTTGATGAGCTGCGCGTCGCGGTGGTGGGGGATCTGTTTCTGGATCAGTGGTACCACATCGATCCCGCGCTGGATGAACCTTCCGTGGAAACGGGACGCACGGCGTGGCAGGTGACCCGCATCCACAGCAGCCCCGGCGCTGCCGGCACGGTGCTTAACAACCTGTATACCATGGGGGTCGGGCGCCGCATCGCGGTCGGCTTTACCGGCGAGGACGGCAGCGGCTGGACCCTGCGCCGCCAGCTGGAGCAGCAGGGCGTGGACATCACGCACATGCAGATCGTGCCCGAACGGATGACCCCCTGCTACATGAAGCCGATGTTTGACCGCGGCGACCATTTGGAGGAGGGCAACCGGCTGGATGTGAAAAACCGGCTGCACATGCCCCGCTGGGTGGAGGACCGCTGGATCCGCTCGCTGGAAGCGCTGGCCCCGGAAACGGACGCGATGATCGTGCTGGACCAACTGACGGAAACCGATACCGGCGTGGTTACTACGCGCATCCGCGACAAGCTGGCGGAACTGGGCGATCGGTTTCCGGCGCTGAAGCTCTACGCGGATTCGCGGGAACGCATCGCGGCGTTTCGCCGGGTGATGATCAAGTGTAACCATGGTGAGGCGATGAAGGCCCTGGGCGAAGAACTGCCGCTTTCGGACGCCATGGCGAAACTGCGCGGCCGCACCGGCCGCCCCGTGTTCATCACCCTGGGCAAGGATGGCATCGCCGCGGGGGACGGTACGGTGATGCCGGCCGCCAGGCAAACCGGGCCTATCGACGTGTGCGGCGCGGGCGACGGAACCACGGCCGCGCTGGTCAGCGCCCTGTGCGCGGGCGCGACGCTGGAGGAAGCCGCGTTCGTGGGCAATCTGGCGGGCGGCGTCACGGTGCGCAAGCTGGGCACCACCGGCACCGCGACCCGGGAAGAAATGCTCGCGCTGTACCACGAGCAGTTTGAGGCCGACGCATGATCGCGCTGTGCTTTGATATCGGCGGTTCCAAGTATGTGGTAGGCATGGTCGACGGGCGCGGCGACGTTCTGTGCTCCCGGCGCGATGTGTGGAGGGCGCTCTCGCCGGAAGGCGTGGTGCGGTCGCTCACGCAAGCCGGGCGCGCGCTCACGGCGGCGTATCCCCAGTTCATCCCGGATGTGATCGGCGTGACCATCCCGGGGCTGGCGCGGGCGGAGGAAGGGTTGTGGGTGGAGGCCAGCTTTTCGGGCATCCGCAACCTGCCGATTACCCGCCTGCTGCGGGAGGCGTTCGGCCTTCCGGCGTATGGCGAAAACGACGCCAAAGCCTGCGCGCTGGCGGAAAAACTCTTCGGCATGGCGAAGGATACCGATCACTTTCTCTACCTGACGGTCTCCAACGGCGTAGGCGGCGCGATGGTTTCGGACGGCCGCCTGCTGTACGGCTCCGGCGCGGCGGGCGAGTTTGGGCATGTGACCGTAGTGGAAGGCGGGCGCGCCTGCAAATGCGGCAGGCAGGGTTGCCTGGAAGCCTACGCCGCGGGGCCGGGTATGTCCCGGACGTACGCGGAGCTGACGGGCGCTCCCCTGGAGGGCGTTGAAATCGCCCGGCGCGCGCGGGAGGGCGAAGCGGCCGCGCGGGAAGTCTTCCGCCGGGAAGGCGAATACCTGGGCCGGGTTATCGGCGCGGCGGTCAACATTCTCAGCCCCGAGCGCGTGATCATCGGCGGCGGACTTTCGCTGGCCTACGATCTCTATCAGGCCTCGCTGGAGGAAACCGTGACCGCCCATGTGTATCAGGCGGCCAACCCGCGGCTCAGGCTGGGGCCCACGCCGCTGGGATATTACGGCGGGCTGCTGGGCGCGGCCGCGCTGGCGATCTGCGGCCCGGAAGGGCGATACGGCTATCACGGAAAGGCGGTATAAACCATGGATGTACGGGAAATGATGACCGCGTATCAGGCGGAGTTGCAACAGGCGATTCAGGCGATCGACGGGGACGCGCTGGAGCGCGCGATCGGCATGCTGATCGAGGCCTACAGGGGGGATCATCAGGTTTTCATCTTCGGCAACGGCGGCAGCGCCGGTACCGCCAACCACTTCGTGTGCGATTTCGGCAAAAACGCCGTGAAGGGCGACAAGCGACGTTTCCGCGTGCTGTCGCTGAGCGACAATGTGGAAAAAATCACGGCTCTGGGCAACGACATCGCCTATGAGGAAGTGTTCCGCCAGCAGCTGATCAACCTGATGCGGACGGGCGACGTCGCCATCGCCGTAAGCGCCAGCGGCAACTCGCCAAACGTGGTGCGCGCCTGCGAATACGCGCGGGAGCTGGGCTGCAGGCTGATCGCCCTGTCCGGCTTCTCGGGCGGGCAAATCGCGTCGATGGCGGACGCTTCGCTGGTGGCGCGCATGGAAAGCTACGAGCGGGTGGAGGACGTGCACCTGATCATCCTGCACATGATCGTCTGCTACCTGAAGGACCATCAGGAACTGCTGGGATAAGGCAACCGGGCCGGAGTGCCGAAAACCCCCCGGCGCAGCGCAAGGGGGGTCAGGGACGGCGGAGGGAAGCGCGCGGCCTGTGGCCGCATCAGCGATCTGAAAGCGAACCGGAGACAACCCTTGCGGGGTTTGACGCGGAACTCCAAAGCCTTATGCCGAAGCACTTTGCTCAAGTAAGCAAACAGCCCGAAGGGCTTTGAGGCGAGCGGCGTGAGTCGCCCGCATGGGTTTGCCAACGGTCCGGACCGGCGCCGCGGGGCGCCGGTTTTTCGCTGTCCGGGTGGGCCGCGTACCGTGGGCCCGGGCGCAAACGGAGCGCCGAACGCCCCGCCGGGTTGACGGGCGCCCCTCGGTCTGGCCCTTGCGTTGCTACGGCGACGCCTGCGGGACGCCCGAAACCTTGAAATTTCACGCAACCATCACACGGTCGCGGGCCTGCGGTCATTGCCAAGCCCTTGAAAATGTTGTACAATTCCTTTGATCGGGATGATTTGACGATTTGCATTCGTCCTATCCAATGAAATCTCCAATATCAAACGGGGGGATCCGCAATGAAACGGATAGTATCTTTGGCGCTGGTCATCGCGCTGCTGCTGGCGGCCGTACCTGCCACGTCGACCGCGCTTTCGCAGTATGGGTATGTTACGGGCGGCTGGCTTCGTCTGCGTTCCGGCCCTTCCTTTGATTACAGCACCGTGAGTTCCTACTATACGGGTACGGCGGTGCTCATTCTGGGCACCACCGGCAACTGGTATCACGTCGAGGCGCCCGACGGGAATACCGGCTACATGTACGCCTCCTACATCACGTTTTCCGGCGGCGGCACAGGCACCGCGTACGTAACCAGCGCCAACGGGTACGGCGTTCGCCTGCGCTCCGGCCCAGGCACGGGCTACAGCATCCTGGGGGTGTACAGCGTCGGCACGGCGGTTACCGTGCTGCAGACGGGCACCTACTGGAGCAAAATTCAGATTGGCAGCCGCGTCGGCTATATGATGAACAAATTCCTGACCACCAGCAGCGGCGGAGGCGGAACCTCCGGCGATACCGCGACCATCTGGAGCGCCAACGGCTACGGTGTGCGCCTGCGCACCGGCCCCGGCACGGGCTATGCCGTGATCGGCGTCTACAGCGTGGGTACGCTGGTCACGGTGATTACGCACGGCAGCACATGGGACTATATCTCCGTGGGCAGCCGTACCGGCTACATGATGAACGAGTTCCTGCACTACTCCAGTTCCACCGTGGTAACGGCCGTAACGCTGAACAACACCACGCCGGTGGTGGGCAGCGTGCTGAGCGCCAGCTCCATCACGCCCAGCGGGGCGACGGTGGACTATGCCTGGTACGCGGGCACGTCGCTTGCGGCGACCACCGCGACCTATACGGTTACCAGCGGCGATGTGGGGCAGCAGATCAAGCTGACCGTCACGGGCAACGGCTCCTATACCGGCTCCGCGACCAGCGCGCTGACCAGCCCCGTGGTCGCGGGCACGGCGGTCACAGGCGTAACGCTCAACAACGACGCGCCCGTCGTGGGCGATGTGCTGCGCGCCGCGACCCTTACGCCGACCGGCGCGACGGTCTCCTACGAATGGTATGTGGGCGGCGTGCTGGTGGGCACCGGCTCCACGTATACGGTTGCCAGCGCGGACCTGTACCAGACCGTCCGCCTCAAGGTGACCGGCGCGGGCCTGTATACCGGCTCCGCCGAGGTGACGGCCGCCAACCTGGTACAGGCGACCGGAACCGTGTCCGGCGTTGAAATTACCAACAGCACCAATGCTTCCACCACCGGGGTCGATTACCCCAACGTGGGCGATACGCTGGTTGCGACGCCCACGCCCGCCACGGCGACGGCGACCTACCGCTGGACGTACTCCGACGATACCACCACGGTGCTGAGCACCGCCAGCCAGATGGTGGTAACCTCCGGCATGGTCGGCCGGACGCTGATGATCACCATCACCGGCAGCGGCAACTACTCCGGCACCGCCACCGATACCACCGGCACGGTGGTGTCCAAGACCAACATCACGGGCCTGACGCTGAGCACCAGCACGCCCAAGTATGATCCCGACGCGTCCAGCAACCTCCTGACGGCCACCGTGCTGGCCGGCTCGACGGATGTTTCCGCATCCTGCACCTTCAGCTGGTACCGCGGCGCGACGCTGGTCGCGACCGCCACGACCGCGAACTATACCCTCACGGACGCCGACCGCGGCTCCCTGCTGACCGTCACGGCGACCGCCAGCAGCGCCAGCAGCTATTCCGGCACCCTGTCGCGCACGACCACCTCCACCGTCAAGCAAAAGCTGACCGGGGTGGAAATCAGCGGCAGCAGTAGTTCCACCGCGGGGCATGTGGTGGTGGGGGATACGCTTACCCCGTCGCTGGACGGCGGCACGACCACGGCCAACACCGTGATCGCCACCTATACATGGACGCTTAACGGCGCGAGCTCCTCCACCCTGTCCTACGCCGTGCCCGCGGGGGATGTGGCCGGCGATACGCTGACCCTGTCCGTGGTGGGGAAAGGCGACTACTACACCGACGCCGCGCTGACGGACACCGCTACGGTGGACGCGCGCGAGATTACCGCAGTCACCTTCTCCAGCGCCTCGCCCGTCGCCGGGGATACGCTCACCGCCTCCATCGTGCCTTCGACCGCCTCGGCAACCTATACGTGGCTGGGCAACGGCACGTCCTATTCGGGCTCGTCCATCACCGTAAACGCGGCGGATATCGGGCACACCATCACCCTTACGGTAACGCCCGGCGCCGGCTATACGGGCGAGGCCAGCGTGCTGGTGCAGACCACCGGCACGGTGATTGCCAAAACCTTCACCGCCGTGTTCTTTGGAACCTTCGCCCCCGGCGAAACCATTCAGGTGAGCACCGACCTGCCTACCGCGAGCCTGGACCGTATCTCCTGGTCGCTGGACGGCTCCGTGTACCATGTGGGCACGGAAAAATCGCTGCTGCTGCCCGCGGACAGCGCCGGCAAGGACCTTACGGCCACCGTGTACGGCAAGGGCAACTACGCCGGCAGCACCTACGACATCCCCGCGCAGGCCATCGCCACCGATGTGAGCACGGCCACCACGCTCTCGTTCATATTTGAATCCGAGGAGCCCGAAACCGAAGAGCCGACCGTTACCGACAGTGCCACCCCGACGGAAACGGCCACGGAAACGGCGACCGACACCGCGACCGATACCCCGACGGAAACGGCGACCGACACGGTGACCGATACCCCGACGGAAACGGCGACCGACACGGTGACCGATACCCCGACGGAGACGGCGACGGATTCCGCCAGCCCTGAGGTGACGGAATCCACGACGCCGGAGGTAACGGTGTCCGAGTCCCCGGAGGTTACGACCACTACGGAAGTCACGACCACGCCGGAGGTCACCTACAGCGTGACGTTCAGCTACAGCCCCTCCACCATCGCGGAGGGTACGGTGATCACCGCCGTACCCAGTCCGTCGGACAGCGCAACGGGCATCGTGTGGTACCTGGACGGCGTGGCGCTGTCGCTGCCGACCGATCAGTTTGATTACACGGTCACCGCGGACGATGTGGCGGCCAACAGCACCCTGCGCGCCGAGGTCACTTTCGCCAGCAGCGATACGGCGTCCGCTTCCGTTTCGCTTGGCGCAGCCGGCGAGTAAACCGCGAGGTCGACCGGCGGGAACGGGACATAGCAACAGGCGATTCTGACCATACCATGGGGACGCCCGCGCTCCTGAAGGCGCGGGCGTCCTTTTTTGTCGATCATCCGGCGCCTGATGCGGTTTGCAGTCATCAACGCCTCCATTCCGCGGCGCATTTCTCCTCCGGCTTTGTCGCAAAGCACGGCGCAACCCCGCTGCGCCTCCGCTTCCGCCCCTCGTCAAAGCGGAAAATCGCTCGCGAGCCTGGACGCTTTCCTGTACTGAAACCGGATAAGCGGCACGGGTCCGGGACGGGATCTATTCCGCTGTCTATCACAAAAGCGAAACGTATACATTTCAAGGATAACCCGCAACGGCGCCGCAACCCTGTTACAGACCGTCAATTTGTACATTTAGGATGAGACAAATGAAATACTTGACAAGCCATTCACAATATTGTATAGTGTTCGCAAATGGAAACGTTACGCTTTATTAAGCCTTGCAGTCAGGCAATGCTTCGCCGAAACGTGATATATTCAGGGAAAGCGTAACCGTATCGAGACTCACTGCTGAAACCGGCGGGAAGGAAGGATCGGAATTGGGCGAGATCATTCTGACCATGGAGGGGATCGATAAAACCTTCCCGGGAGTTCACGCGCTGGACAAGGTGAGCATGGACGTGAGAAGGGGAGAAGTACACGCGCTGATGGGTGAAAACGGCGCGGGTAAATCCACCCTGATGAAGGTGCTCACGGGAATTTATCAGAAGGATGCGGGCACAATCGTGTTTGAGGGGCGCGAGGTTCGTTTCGCCAGCCCCCGCGAAGCGCAATCGGCCGGTATCGTGATCGTGCATCAGGAACTGAACATGATGGGCCACCTGACGGTGGCGCAAAACATCTTCATCGGGCGGGAACCGAGGCACGGCCTGCTGATTGACGACGCCAGCATGAATGAGGAGGCCGCCAAACTTTTCGCGCAGCTGGGCATCGAGATCGATCCGCGCGAGACCATGAGCCAGCTGACCGTAGGCAAACAGCAGATGTGCGAAATCGCCAAAGCCATCTCCCACGAGGCGAAGGTGATCGTTTTTGACGAGCCGAGCGCGGCCCTGACCGATACGGAGATCGACCAGCTGTTCCGCATCATCCGGGATTTGAGAGACCGCCAATACGGCATCGTATACATTTCCCACCGCATGGATGAGATTAAGCGCATCACCGACCGCGTGACCGTCATGCGCGACGGGCAGACCGTGGGCACGCTGGTGACCGCCGAGTGCACCAAGGACGATATCATCCACATGATGGTGGGCCGCGTGATCTTCGAGGAACCCAAAACGCAAAGCCGCGTGCCCGCCGACGCGCCCGTGGTGCTGCGCGTGGAGCATCTCAACGCCGGCCGTATGGTGCGCGACGTGAGCTTTACGCTGCGCAAGGGCGAGATCCTGGGTTTTTCCGGCCTGATGGGCGCCGGGCGCACCGAAACGGCGCGCGCCCTTTTCGGCGCGGACGCCAAGGACAGCGGCGACATCTACATCGACGGGGAAAAGGTCAACATCCACTCTCCAAAGGACGCCGTGCGCGCGGGGATCGGCTACCTGTCCGAGGATCGCAAGCGATATGGCGTCGTGCTGAAAAAGAACATCTGCGAAAACAGCACGCTCGCCTGCCTGCAGAACTATGTGAAGCACGGAAGCCTGATTGACGGCGAAGCGGAGCGCAAGGTGACCCAGCGCATGGTGGACGCGCTCAAGACCAAGACCCCCGGCGTGGATCAGCTGGTCATGAACCTCTCCGGCGGCAACCAGCAGAAGGTCGTCGTTGCCAAGTGGCTGATCAGCAACAGCAAGATCCTGATCTTCGACGAGCCGACCCGCGGCATCGACGTGGGCGCGAAGCAGGAAATTTATGAGCTGATGAACCGTCTGGTGCAGGAAGGCAAGTCCATCATCATGATTTCCTCCGAAATGCCGGAAATCCTTCGCATGAGCGACCGTATCATCGTCATGTGCGAAGGGAAGAAAACCGCCGAGTTCGACGTGTCCACGGCGACGCAGGAAAAGATCATGAACGCCGCGACCCGCGAAATCGCCGTCTGAGGAGGATAACCAACGTGAAGGAAGCGCTCCGGAAGTTTAAAAACCTGCGTTTCGTCAGGGTGATCGGGTTTAACCGCGTGATTCTCATCGCGATCATCTTCCTCATGTACGGCCTGTTCACCCTGCTGACGCCCCTTTTGCGCAACGGATCCACCTTTGTGAATTACAACCGCGTGATGAGCGCGCTCAACTATGCGTATTTTATCGGCTTCATGGGGCTGGGCGTCACGTTTGTCATCGCGACTGGCGGCATCGATTTCTCCATCGGGCCGGTGATGTTCTGTTCCGCGCTGATCTCCGGCTACTGCCTGACCAAGTTCAATCTCCCGCTGTGGCTGTGCATCTTCATCAGCGTCGGGGTGGGCGCGGTGTTTGGCAGCATCGGCGGCTATTTCGTCGCCTTCCGGCGGCTGCCCTCCTTCATTACCTCGCTGGCGCTGATGCAGGTCGCCAAAGGGGTCGGCTCCATCTTCACCAAAACCCAGTCGGTCACCTGGCCCTCCAACGACCCGGCCACCTCCTGGTACCGCGATCTGGTCAAGTCCAGCAACCTCCCCGTAGGTTTCGTAATTCTGGCCGTGTTCGCCATTCTGTGCTCGATCATCCTCTACCGTACGACGGCCGGCCGCTACATGCTGTGCATCGGCAGCAACCGCGAAGCGGTACGCCTGTCCGGGGTGGACACCCGCCGCTGGGAGATGCTGGCCTATGTGCTGAGCGGAACGCTGGCGGGCATCGCGGCCATTTTCTATGTAGGCGCGTATACCACCGTGCAGCCGGGGCTGGGCGATACGTTCAACAACGAGGCGATCGCGGCCTGCGTTATGGGCGGTACGTCCATGGCCGGCGGCTCGGCCTCGATTCTGGGCACGGTGATCGGCGCGATCATCGTAGCGCTGATGCAGGAAGGGATTCTTGCGATGGGCTTCACCATCTCCTACCAATACGTGCTCACCGGCCTGATCGTCCTTTGTGCGGTAACGGCGGATATCATGAGCCGTAAACGCAGGAACTGAGCGCGGCACATCAGCAGAATGAGGGGGCACGGATATGACCGGTTCCAAAAAGAAGACGATCCTGCAGGCGGTGGGGGTACAGCGCCTGGTGATCATCGGCGTATTAGTCATCCTGTTCACGTTTTTCTGCCTGGTAAGCGCGTCGTTTCGCAAGTATACCACGCTGATTACCATGGCAAGCTATATGTACTACACCATGCTGATGGCGATCGGCGTCACTTTCCCGCTGATCACCGGGGGCGTGGACCTGTCCATCGGCACAGGGCTGGTGTGCTACTCGATTGTTGGAAGCTACCTGATGCGCCAGATGGGCCTGCCCATCGGCGTAGCCATGGCGGTCACGGTCGGGATGGGCATCCTGTTCGGCTTCTTCAACGGCGTGATCGTCGCCAAGCTCGATTTGCCGCCGTTTATCACCACGCTGTGCACCATGATGATCGTGCGCGGGCTGGGTTCCATCCTGACCAACGGGATGACCGGCGTGTGGCCCATGGCCGGGCAGGAAGGCAGCTGGGTGCGCGATCTGCTCCGGTATAAAATCGGGGATGTGACCTATCCGGTGGGGATGGTCATCATTCTGTTTCTGGTGCTGGTGATGTCCGTCGTGCTCAACCACACGCGCGTGGGGCGCTACATCATCGCCATCGGCAGCAACAAGGAGGCGCTGAAGCTCTCCGGCGTCAACGTGGCGCGCTGGCACATCATGGCGTACGTCATTTCGGGCTTCTTTGCCGGGCTTGCAGCCATCGCCTACGCCTGCACGTTTACCAGCATTACGCCCGGCACCGGCGCGGGGCTGGAGCTGGACGCCATCGGCGGGGCCATCATCGGCGGCACGGCCATGACGGGCGGCAGCGGGTCGATCGTGGGCACGTTCCTGGGCGTGTGCCTCATATCGCTGCTGAAGACCGGGCTGCCCAACATCGGCCTGCAAGCCAACTGGCAGCAGATCATCACCGGGGGTATCCTGATCGTCGCGGTGACGATCGACATGGCGCGCCGCCGCAAGTAACGCGCCGCTGACACGTTATGCACGCCAGAAGGCGTCATAATAAAAAAAGGGGGTTATCTCATGAAAAAGGCGCTGTCTCTGTTCCTGGTGCTGGCCATGGTCATTGGCCTGTGCTCCTTCGCTTATGCGGACGAAGCGAAGACCTACTCCTTCGAGATCGTATCCAAGGGCTTCCAGTCCACCTACTGGCAGGCTGTTCTGAAGGGCTGCCAGGCCGAGACGAAGAAGATCAACGACGAAGCCGGCTATGAGAAGATCAAGTTCAACATGGTCGGGCCCGACTCCGAGAGCGACATCGCCGTACAGGTGAACATGTTCGAATCCGCGCTCAACGCCAAGCCCGATGCCATCGGTCTGGCCGCGCTGGATGTGAACGCGCTCAACGACAACATCGCCGCCGCGCAGGCTGCCGGCATCCCGATCATCGGCTTTGACTCCGGCGTGCCCAACGCTCCCGCCGGCGCCGTGCTGGCCAACGCTTCCACCGACAACTACGCGGCCGGCACCGTGGTCGCCGAGAACCTCTACGCCAAGATCAAGGCCCGCATCGCCGCCGCCACCGCGCCCGTGCGCGTAGGCGAGATCAACCAGGACGCCACCTCCGAGTCCATCACCAACCGCGGCCTGGGCTTCATCGACAAGTTCATTGAGCTGGCCGCCGCCGATGGCTACAAAGTCGCCGTGATCGGCAACGATAAATACGTTGGCGATTCCAAGGGCGAAAAGGCTGCCGAGGCCGACGCGAACGTCATCATCGAAGTCCGCGTGCCCGCGCAGACCACGACCGAACTGTGCGCCACCGAAGCGGGCGTCGTGCTCAACCAGCCCGACACCATCGCCGTGTTCGGCTCCAACCAGGTCGCTGCCGAGGGCGTTATCACCGCCAACGAGACGCTCAACGTCTGCGGCTCCGAGGATACCCAGATCATCGCCGTGGGCTTTGACTCCGGCACCGTAATCAAGGCCGCCGTGACGGCCGGCACCATGTTTGGCGCCGTGACCCAGAGCCCCGTCGGCATCGGCGAGAAGCTGATCGACCTGCTGCTGGCTGTCGCTAACGGCGAAGCCGTACAGGACACCGATACCGGCTGCGCGTTCTACACCGCCGCCAACATCGCTTCCGACGAAATCGCGCCCAACCTGTACGACTGATCCCCTACCATGCGCAGCGCCGCGCCTCGAAAGAGGCGCGGCGCTTCCCGTTGGATCATCGGACGGTTCGGCATGAATGCCGAAGCATCTGCCGGATCTTTGCGTATACCCTCTCCGGCCGGGCGCGAGGGGATCGACCGCCGCGGGGAGAATGGGCGGTGCTAACCAAAACGATGCAGTGCCACAGACGGGTTGCCCAACAAATGGCGGGGAAACGTTCCCCCCGCTTGAGGACTCACCCGCGCGAGAGCCTCGGCCGGGCCGGCTCCCGTCGCCGGACAACGCGGCGCCAACAGACAGGCGGATCGCACGCGGAAAATGCGGTCAGGGCGTTCGCAGATCGCGCGTGCTGCCGCCGACGTTGAGCGAGGTGGCCAGCGTGATGATCTGGTGCAGCGCGTCGGCGTGGGGGTCCGCCATCAGGCGCAGAATCTGCTTGGCGACGCATTCGCCGATCGCGTTTTGCGGCTGCTTGACCAGCGTAAGGTTGGGGAAAACCGCGCCGAACAGATCCAGCTTGTCAAACCCGATGAAGGACATGTTTTCCGGCACGCGGAGCTGCGCTTCGTTCAGGGCGATCATGGCGCCGAGGGTCATCTCGAAATTGGTGACAAACACGGCGGTGGGCCGCTGGGGCAGGGAGATCAGCCGCTTCATCGCGGCATAGCCGCCTTCCATGGTGTAATCGCTGAAACGAATCAGTTCCTCGCGCGGCGTCAGGCTGAACTCCGCATAGGCGTTCAGGTAACCGTCCCGGCGTTTCTGCGTGGTGTAGATGCAATCGTTGCCCAGCACCAACCCGATATCCGTATGCCCGGATTCAATCAGGTAGCGCGTCGCCTTTTCCGCCGCGTCCACATTGTCCACGACGACGGCGCTGACCTTACCCGTCAGGGGTTTCACCATGCGGTCCACCAGCACGATGGGGATGCCGGCTTCCAGCGCGGGTTTGAGGTGCTCGCCGCTTTGGTCGGTAGACATGTTGATCAGACCGTCCACCCGTTTGTGGACCAGGAACGATACGGCTTCGCGCTCGCGTTTGGCGTCGGTGCGGCAATCGCACACGATGACCGCGTAATCGTGCTTGCGGAGCATATCATCCATCGTGGTGATGATGGAGGTGATAAACTGGTTGCCCAGTTCCGGAATCACGACGCCGACGGTTCTGGACAGGCTGGTTTTCAGACTGCGCGCAAACTCGTTGGGGACGAAGCGCAGTTCCTTGACGGCATCCTCAATCAGCTTTTTGTTTTTCGGCCGAACGGTGCCGCCGTTCATGTACTTGGAGATGGTTGCCAGTCCAAGGCCGGTGAGTCTGGCGATGTCTTTCATCGTGGCAGCCATGGGGCAGCCCTCCCATAATCCGGTTCATTCTCGCCTGTATTATATCAAACCGGCGGAATAAACACAATCAGCGTTTGCGAATCGTTATGGTAAATTTGCGGCCGAAAGGCCGGCGGATATTGACAGAACATAGAGAAATCGCTATACTGTGGAAAGCGAAACGTTACGTATTAGGAGCTGATCCCATGCCACTCGTCTCTTCCCGTGAGTTGTTGCTGGCCGCGCAGCAGGGGCATTACGCCGTTGGCGCTTTTAACGCGGAAAACCTGGAAATGGCCCAGGCAATCGTCCGGGGCGCGGAGGAAATGAACGCGCCGGTGCTTTTGCAAACGACGGCCGGTACGCTCCGGTACGCGCCGCCCGCTCTGTTTGCCGGGTTTGTGAGCCGGCTGGCGCGCGATGTGAAGGTGCCCGTCGCCCTGCACCTGGATCACGGCGACAGCCTTGAACTGGCGGAACAGTGCATCCGCGAGGGGTATACGTCCGTGATGATCGACGGCTCTCTTTTGCCTTTTTCCGGTAACGTTACGCTCACGCGGCAGGTGGTTGCGATGGCGTGCGATATCCCGGTGGAAGCCGAGCTGGGTAAGGTCGGCGGCAAGGAGGACGATCACGACGCCAAGCCGCAGTATACCAACCCGGACGAAGCCGCCGCGTTTGTGGAACAGACGGGCGTCGCCAGCTTTGCGGTCGCCATCGGCACCGCCCATGGGATTTACAAAGGCGAGCCCAGGCTGGATCTCGCGCTGCTTGCGCAGATTCGGCGGGCGGTGTCCGTGCCGCTGGTGCTGCACGGCACAAGCGGCGTGCCTGGCGAGCAGGTGCGCGCCTGCATTGAGCGCGGCGTGTGTAAGGTCAATTACGCTACCGAACTGCGCATCACGTTCAGCGATGCTGTCAAACGCTACCTCGCCGACCATCCGGAGCAGTTTGACCCGAAAAAGTACCTGGGCGCGGGCCGCGACGCGGTTCGGGCCCGCGTGACGGAGCTGATCCGGCTGTGCGGCTCGGAGGGGAAGGCCTGAGTATGGGCGCGTATCTGTTGGGGATCGACGTGGGTACCTCCGCCTGCAAGGTGGCGTTGTTTCGCCCAAACGGCGAGGCGGTTGTGCAGACAACCTGCGATTATCCGGTTTTTTATCCCAACCCCGGTTGGGCGGAGCAGAACCCCGAGGATTGGTGGGCGGGCGTATGCCGGGCGATCCGGCGGGCGCTGGAACTGAGCGGGATCGACGCCGCGGAGATCGCCGCGATCGGCGTGGACGGGCAAAGCTGGAGCGCCATCGCGGTGGACGCGCAGGGCACGCCACTTTGCAACACCCCGATCTGGACGGATACCCGCGCGCGCGCCGAATGCGACGAAATTCGCGCGCTGGTGCCGGAGGACGCGCTCTTCGCGGTCAGCGGCAACCCGATCCAGCCCAGCTACACTCTGCCCAAAATCCTGTGGTACAAAAACCACCGGCCGGATGTTTACCGCAACGCGTCGCACATTCTGCAATCCAACAGCTTCATCGTGATGCGCCTGACCGGCGCCGTCACGCAGGACCGTTCGCAGGGTTACGGCCTGTGCTGCTACGATATGCGGCAGGGCTGCTGGGACCTGGACGTCGTAAAGGCTCTGGGCATTCGGGCGGCCTTGCTGCCCCCGCTGGCCGACTGCCATCAGGTGGTCGGTACGGTAACGCCTGCTGCCGCGGCGTTGACCGGTTTGTCGGCCGGCACGCCCGTGGTGGCCGGCGGTCTGGACGCGGCCTGCGGCACCCTGGGCGCGGGCGTGCAGGCGGCGGGCAAAGCGCAGGAGCAGGGCGGTCAGGCGGGAGGCATGAGCCTGTGCATCGACCGGTACGCCGCCGACAAACGCCTGATCCTGAGCGCGCACGTCGTGCCGGGGCGCTGGCTGCTGCAGGGGGGCACGACAGGGGGAGGCGGCGCGCTTAAGTGGCTTCGGGATCAGGTTTGCCCCGAACTGAGCTTTGCGCAGATGAGCGATCTGGCCGCGACCGTTCCCGCGGGGAGCGAGGGCGTACTGTTTTTACCCTATATGGCGGGCGAGCGAAGCCCCATCTGGGACCCCAACGCCTGCGGGGTGTTTTTCGGCCTTGGCTACGCCAAAACGCGCGCCCATCTTATCCGCGCGGTGATGGAGGGCGTCGGCTACGCGCTTGAGCACAACCTGGAGGCCGCGCGCGAAGCGGGCGCGCACATCGGCACGCTGCGCGCCATGGGCGGAAGCGCCAACAGCCTTGTCTGGACCCAGCTCAAGGCGGACATCACCGGGCAACCGATCGAGGTGCCGGCGAGCGATACGGCGACCACGCTGGGCGCGGCTTTGCTGGCGGGCGTAGGAGCGGGCATGTACGAAGGGTTTGCGTCCGCCGTAGAAAAAACCGTGCAGGTACGCCGCTCCCACCAGCCCGACGCATCCCTTCGGGCGGTGTACGATCAGGGGTACGCACGGTACCGGGAGCTTTATGAACGGCTTGCGCCCATGATGGCGCAGCGGTAACACGGGAGGACGGGCCATGAAAGCGGCGGTTTTATACGGCAATGAGGACATCCGTTACGCGGATTGGGATACACCGGTCACGCGGCCGGGCACGGTCAAGGTTCGGATTCGCGCGGCGGGCATCTGCGGCAGCGATGTGCCCCGGGTGCTCCATCACGGCGCGCATTTCTACCCGGTGGTGCTGGGGCATGAGTTCAGCGGCGATATTGTGGAAATCGGCCCAGACGTGAAGGGGTTTTCGGTCGGCGACACGGTAAGCGGCGCGCCGCTGGTGCCTTGCATGCGCTGCGGCGACTGTCAACGGGGCAACTATTCGCTGTGCAAGCAGTACAGCTTTATCGGCAGCCGTGAACAGGGCAGTTTTGCCGAGTACGTCGTCATGCCCGCGCGCAACGCCATCCGCTATGATCCGGCGATCCCCTACGAACAGGCGGCGATGTTTGAGCCTTCCACCGTCGCGCTGCACGGCTTGCGGCAGGGCGATTACCGCGGCGGCGGCACCGTGGCGGTGCTGGGCTGCGGAACCATTGGGATTTTTACGGCGCAGTGGGCGCGCATCTTCGGCGCGAAAAAGCTGGTCGCGCTGGATATCGACGACGGTCGGCTGGCCCTGGCCGGCCGGATGGGCGCGGACGCGACCGTCAACACCCTCTCGCCGGATTTCATGGCCGAGGCGCTCGCGCTGACGGAAGGGGCCGGTTTCGACTATGTGTTTGAAACCGCCGGGAACCCTGTGACCATGCGCATGGCGTTTGAACTGGCGGCAAACAAGGCGCACGTCTGTTTCATCGGCACGCCGCATACCGAGCTTGCCTATTCCCCCCGGCAATGGGAAAACATGAACCGGAAAGAGTTTTACCTGACCGGAAGCTGGATGAGCTACTCCGCACCCTTCCCGGGGGAGGAATGGACGCTGACCGCCCACTACTTCGCCACGGGCGAGCTCCGCTTCGATCCGGCGTTCATCTTTCGCACCTTCTCCATGAGCCGCGCGGCGGAAGCCTTCGCCCTGTACCGCGATCCGTCGCAGGTGCACGGCAAAATCATGCTGGTCAATGAGTGAGGGACGGACATGCTGCTGACCGTGACGTTGAATGCCTCGGTAGACAAACTTTATCTGTTGGACCGGAACACCCTGGGTACCGTGATGCGCGTTCGGGAAGTGCGAAACAGCGCGGGCGGCAAGGGCCTGAACGTATCGCGCGTGGCGTCGAGGCTGGGCGAGCCTGTGACCGCCATGGGCTTTGTGGGCGGCCATACCGGACGGTATTTTGAAACGCTGGTGGCGGATTGCGGCATTCACCGCGCCTTTACCCGCATTCAGGCAGAAATGCGCAACTGTGTCAACTGCTGGGACCTGTCCTGCGGCCAGAGCACCGAGTACCTGGAAACCGGCGCGCCCGTCACCCAGGAGGAAGCGGAGCGCTTCATGGAAGATTTCGCCATGAACCTGCCCGCGGCGGATGTGGTCACGCTCTCCGGCAGCCTGCCCCGCGGCATTGCCGACGATTATTACGCCACGCTGGTGCGCATGTGCCATAACGCCGGCAAACCCGTGCTGCTGGACGCCAGCGGTACGGCGCTCGCAAACGCTCTATCGGTGAAGCCGACCTTGATCAAGCCCAATCTGGACGAGATCGCCTCCTTGCTGGGCTGCGCTCCGCAGACGCGGCGGGAGCAGGTGGATGCCCTGCGGACCCTTCACCGCGGCGGCGTGGCGTGCGCGGCCCTTTCCCTGGGCGCCGAAGGCGTGCTGGCTGTGTGCGACGAGGGCGAGTTCCTCGGCGTGCCGCCTTTGATCAAGCCTCAAAATACGGTGGGTTGCGGCGACAGCATGGTGGCCGGTTTCGCGGTGGGCATGGCGCGCGGGCTGAGCATGCGGGAGCGCATCCGGCTGGCGGTCGCGGTCGCCACGGCCAGCGCGCTGTCCATCGGCACGGGCGAGTACGCGCCGGAGGACCTCCAAACGCTGCTGCCCATGGTTCAGATCCATCAACTGTAATCGCATTATGTGAGAAAGAAGGTCTTGACATGGCGGAAACCATCAACCCCAACCTCGTGCCAAAACGGAAACTGTCCACCGGGGAAGAGATTCCCTGCATTGGGATGGGCACGTTCGGCAGCGACCGATTTACGCCCGCGCAGGTGTCGCAGGCGGTGGCGGGCGCGATCCGCTGCGGATACCGGATGTTCGACTGCGCGGCGGTTTACGGCAACGAGGACCGGATCGGCGAAGTCTTTGCGGAGGCGTTCAGGGAAGGCGCTGTAAAACGTGAGGAGCTCTTTATCACCTCCAAGGTTTGGAACGACATGCACGGGCAGGGAGACGTGTTGCTTTCCTGCGCCAAGACCCTGCGCGATTTAAAGCTGGATTACGTGGACGCCTACTTCGTGCACTGGCCGTTTCCCAACTACCATGCGCCGGGCTGCGACGGGGACAGCCGCAACCCCAACAGCAGGCCATTCTCGGCGGACGAGTTCATGGCGACCTGGCGGCAGATGGAACGGCTGCACGATATGGGGCTTGTGCGCCACATTGGCATGAGCAGCATGACCATCCCCAAGCTGGAGGCCGTGCTTCCGCTGTGCCGCATTCAGCCTTCGCTGATCGAAATGGAGCTGCACCCCTGTTTCCAGCAGCAGGAGCTGTATGAGTACGTGCTGGCCAAGGGCATCACCCCCATCGGCTTTTGCCCCATCGGCAGCCCCACCCGCCCCGAGCGCGACATGACCCCCGAGGACATCGCGGACATCGCCGTCCCCGAGGTGGTGGAAGTCGCCAAGGCGCACGGCGTCCATCCCGCGGTCATCTGCCTGAAATGGGCCGTGCAGCGGGGGCAGATTCCCATCCCCTTCTCGGTATATGAAAACGAGTACGTTTCCAACCTGCGCTGCACGACGGAGGACCCGCTCACCGAGGCTGAGATGGCCAAACTGAAGACGGTCGAACGCAACTGCCGCCTCATCAAGGGACAGGTGTTCCTGTGGCCGGGCGCCAACGACTGGCACGACCTGTGGGACGAGAACGGCGTGATCGTAACGTGAGAGGGGAAATGGACGATGCTGAAGAACATACCGCCCCAGATGCCGCCCGAACTGATGAAGGCGATGCTGGAGATGGGTCATGGCGACGAACTGCTGCTGTGCGACGGCAACTACCCGAAATTCGGCTGCCCGGAGCGCTGCGTGCGCATGGACGGCTACGGGATCAGTGAAATTCTGGATATGATCCTGCGGTTTTTCCCGCTGGATGCGTACGTGGAGCACCCGACGACGCTGATGGCCGTGCTGAAGGGCGACCCCTACAAGCCGGTGATTTGGGAGGAATACCGCAAGATCGGCTTGCAGTATGAAACGGACGGCTTGCGCGAGGAAGCCGTGGAGAAGCCGGTGTTTTACGAAAAGGGCCGGCATTGCTACCTGTGCGTCGCCACAGGCGAAAGGGCGCTGTACGCCAACGTGATCCTGAAAAAGGGCGTAGTGAAATAGCTCCTCCGGCGTACCCCTCCTATACGCCGGGACAACCCCGGCCGCCTCTCCCCTCAGGGGGAGAGGCGGTCAGACCGTCAAAGAACCCGTGTTTCAAAACAGAAACGCGGGTTCTTAACATTGAAAACGAAGTCAAAAGCAGTGAAAGCTCTTTGCAAGCACAAGAAGCAGCGTAAAAGCGAGGGATTCCCTCTCCACATTGCCAGCTT